>NZ_JBTLRD010000019.1:0-80795 GCF_054584775.1 Polaribacter litoreus
TAAATTAAGTTGGCATTTTGGTGATTTGTTTCTGCAACTATTGCTCCCATTTTTAAAGCAGCTGCTACCAAAACCGAAGTCTTTAAACGAATCATGTTAATATATTCAGCTATAGTAACATCATTTCTAGTTTCAAAATCAACATCTAATTGCTGACCATCACAAACCTCTAAAGCTGTTTTACTAAATAATTTTGCCAATTTCTGAAATACATCAGGCGCGTAATTCTCAAAATATTGATACGCTAAAATTAACATAGCATCACCAGAAAGAATGCCTGTATTAACATCCCACTTTTCATGAACTGTTGGTTTTCCTCTTCTTAAAGGCGCATCATCCATTATATCATCATGCACCAAAGTAAAGTTATGAAAAACCTCAATTGCCAAAGCTGCTGGTAATGCTTCTTGGTAATCTTTACCAAAAATATCTGCAGCCATTAAGGCTAAAACTGGTCTTATTCTTTTACCACCCAACTGTAAAATATAATCTACAGGTTCATAAAGGTTTTTAGGTTCTTGAATCCAATTTTTTGATTCTAAATATTCTAAAAATTTCTGTTGATAATGTAAAATGTCCAAATCTGTATATTTTTTTGTAAAAATAATGTAAACAAATATCACTTTTTAATTCGAATGTTAAAAAAACATTAAAACTTTGGAAACTTTTTTTGTTTCTTAAGTTTCCTGTTGTACTTTTGCTGACAGTTATGAGACAAAAAATTTTAGAAAAATCGAATGAATTATTCTTAAACTTGGGTTTTAAGAGTGTTACGATGGATGAAATTGCCAGTGCTTTAGGTGTTTCTAAAAAAACAATTTACAAATATTTTAAAAATAAAACAGAATTGGTTGATGCTGTAACTAAGCATACTTTTTGTGTTATTTCTGATGGTATTGATAAAATTTGCGCATTAAAAGAAAACCCTATAGATGAGCTTTTTTATATTAAAGAGTTTGTAATGAATCATTTAAAAGACGAAAAATCATCTCCTCAGTATCAACTTCAAAAATATTACCCCAAAATATATGAATCATTAAAAGAAAAACAATTTCAAATTATGCAGGGTTGTATTGTAGAAAATTTAAAATATGGCGTTGAAATAGGTGTTTACAGAAAAAATATTGATTATGAATTTATTTCGCGCATCTATTTTAATGGTATGATTAGCATAAAGAACAAAGATTTATTTCCGTTAAACAACTACTCTATGAAAACAATAATGAATTTTTACCTAGAATATCACCTCAGAGGTATTTGCACAGCAAAAGGGATACAACAACTAGAACATCAACTCAAAAATAACCAATTATAAATGAAGAAATACATATACATCATTTCTTTTTTAGCATTTTCAATTTCGCTAAATGCGCAAAAAAAAACTATAGAACTTTCTTTAAATGAAGCTATAAAAATTGCGCTCACTAATAGCTATAATGCAAAAGCCGCCGAAAACGATATTAAAATTGCCAAAGAAACGGTTTGGGAAACTACTACTATTGGATTGCCACAAATTAACGGAAGTTTAGATTATCAAAACTATATTAAGCAACCCATAAGCGTTGCAGATATTAATGGAGATGGAGTAAACGAAGAGTTTGTTTTTGGAACAAAACAAAACGTAAATGCTTCTGTAACTTTAACACAGTTGCTTTTTGATGGTTCGTATTTGGTAGGATTACAAGCTTCTAAAACCTATTTAAAAATTTCTGAACAAGCCAAAGAAAAAACAGAATTACTTACTAGAGAGGCTGTTATTAACGCTTACGGAAATATTTTAGTTACCGAAAAAAGTATTGAAATCCTTAAAAGAAATCAACAGGTAAATGATAAAATTCTAAAAGAAACTAAAGTCGCTTACGAAAATGGATTAACAGAACAAGAAAATGTAGAGCAGTTCGAAATTATTAAAGGTAATCTAGAGAATAATCTTAAAGCTTCAAATAGATTAAAAACGATTGCTTATAAGATGCTAAATATTGCTTTAGGCAATGATATAGATACTCAAATTGTGTTAACAGATACACTTGAATCTTTAGTTTTAGCAAATACAGATTTAAATTTACTGGTTACGGAATTTAATATTGATAATCATATCGATTTTAAAATTGCCGAGAACGATAGAGAAACAAAACGGTTGATGGTGCAATTAGAAAAAAGTAAAAATTTACCAAGTTTAAATGCATTTGTAAATTATGGTACACAAGCTTTTTCTAACAGTTTTACCTTTTTTAAAGGAGAACAACGCTGGTTTCAATCCTCATTATTTGGGGTAAGTTTAAATGTACCAATTTTTAGTAGTTTTGGTAGAAAAGCAAAAACAGCACAAGCAAAGTTTGCCTTAGAAAATGCAGATATTCGTTTAGAAGAAACCAAGCAAAAACTTAGTTTGGCTGTTCAAAGTGCAAAAAGCGATTATCAATTAAGTATCGACAATTACCAAACTGCACAAAAAAACCTAAATCTTGCAGAAAGAATAGAAAAAAAACAACAAATAAAATTCAACGAAGGTATAACCACAAGTTTCGATTTATTGCAAGCACAAAATCAACTATACTCGCAGCAAAACGCTTATGTACAAGCAATGTTAAACATTATTGCTAAAAAAGCAACTTTAGAAAACGCATTAAATATTCCAATTAAATAACCAAATCAGAAATGAGAAAAATATATTCACTACTACTCGCACTATTCATTTTATCTTCTTGCGGAGGAGATAAAAAAGAGCAATCTATTGAAGAAATAATTGCTACCAACAACCTAAAACAGATTAGAACCAAAAAATCTGAATTGGATAAGAAAATGCAAGAAATTTCTGACAATATAAAACTGTTAAACACAGAAATCGAAAAGTTAGATACACTTAAAAGAGTACCTTTAGTAACTGCTTTTAAAGCTAAAAATGAAGTGTTTACACATTATTTAGAATTACAGGGTAATGTAAAAACAAAACAAAACGTTTTAATTTATCCAGAAATGGCTGGTAGGTTAGAGAAAGTGTATGTAAAAGAAGGTCAAAACGTTACCAAAGGCCAAGCTTTAGCTAAAATTGATGATAGTGGTATGGCACAACAAGTAGCACAATTAGAGGCTACAACAGCTTTAGCTAAAACCACTTATGAGCGTCAACAAAGATTATGGGACGAAAAAATTGGTTCCGAAATTCAGTTTTTACAAGCCAAAACCAACTACGAAGCTCAAAAAAATGCTTTGGCTCAGCTTAAAAAACAGTTCGATAAAACAACCATTAGAGCGCCTTTTTCTGGTATTATAGATGATGTTATAAAAGACCAAGGTACAGTTGTTTCTCCAGGACCAGGATCTGAAGTTTTTAGAATTGTAAACTTAGGTAATATGTTTATTGAAGCAGATGTACCAGAAACCTACATATCTAGCATTACACCTGGCAAATCTGTAACTATTAATTTTCCTGTTTTGGGTAAAACTGTAGCTACAAAAGTGCGTCAAACAGGTAATTTTATCAACCCAGCTAACAGAACATTCAGTATAGAAATTGGTGTGCCAAACCAAGATAGAAGTATTAAACCAAACTTAACAGCAAAATTAAAAATTAACGATTATACCAATCCTGAAGCAGTTTTAATTCCACAAAGTATCATTTCAGAAAATGCAGAAGGTAAACAATATGTATACGTTGTTAAAAATATTAAAGGTGATAAAGGAACTGCTAAACAAGTGGTTGTAAAAACAGGAAAAACACAGGGAGACATTATCGAAATTTTAAACGGTGTTAATGTGGGAGACCAATTGATAGAAGCTGGTGCAAGAACTGTAAAAGATGGTCAAGAAGTGAAAATTAGTAAATAGTATGCAGTTACAGTTTTCAGTAAATAAATATGTCAGTTTGAGTGATTTTCCGATACCAAAAATTGTATCGAGAACTCATCAACAAAACAATAAAAAAATCATCTAATGACTAATCAAAAAAAAACAGATAAAGAATTTAAGCTTTCATCGTGGGCAATTAACAACAAAACCACCATGTATGTTGCTATTTTCTTAATTCTTATTCTTGGAATTTCTGCATACTTTAGTATGCCAAGAGAAGATTTTCCAGAAATTAAAGAAACCAAAATTTATATCAGTACGTTATATCCTGGTAACACTGCTGAAGATATAGAAAAACTCATTACAGATCCGCTTGAAGACCAATTAAAAGACTTAAGTGGTGTTGTAGAAATTACCTCAACATCTCAAGAAGATTATTCTATGATTATCGTAGAATTTGATGATGATATGGATGTTGAAGTTGCCAAACAACGAGTAAAAGATAAACTAGATACAGAAAAAGCATCTGAAGATTGGCCAACATTTAATGGCGCAAAAGTAGATCCTAATGCGTTCGACTTAAACCTTTCGGAAGAAATTCCATTTCTTAACGTAAATATTTCTGGTGATTATCCGCTTCAAAAACTAAAAGAATTTGGTGAATATCTGCAAGATGATATCGAAGACCTAACAGAAGTTAAAGAAGCTGTAATTAGAGGTGTACAAGAACGAGAAGTTGAAATTGCTGTAGACATTTATAAAATGATGGCTATGGAAGTAAGTTTTAATGATATTGTTGGGGCCATCCAAAACGGAAATATCACCTCTTCTGCAGGTAATTTAATTGCTAGCGGACAAAGAAGAACCATCAGAATTTTAGGTGAAATCGACAAGCCTTCTGAGCTTGAAGATTTTGTAATTAAATCTGAAAAAGGTAATGCAATCTACTTAAAAGACATTGCTACAGTTAGTTTTAGAGAAAAAGACAAAACAACTTTTGCCAGAAAAGATGGTAAACAGGTAGTAATGTTAGATGTTAAAAAACGTGCTGGTAAAAACATGGTAGCTGCTGCAGACGAAATTAAAGTTTTGGTAGATAAAGCCATAAACGAATATTTTCCAGCAGATTTAGAAGTAAGCATCACTAATGATTTGTCGGACAAAACCATTGGTCAAGTAGATGATTTGGTAAACAACATCATCTTCGGAATCATATTAGTAGTAACCGTTTTAATGTTCTTTTTAGGCTTTAAAAATGCATTGTTTGTTGGTTTTGCCATACCAATGTCTATGTTTATGTCTTTAATGATTCTTGGTGCAATGGGCTACACCTTAAATACCATGATTCTCTTCGGATTAATTATGGGGCTTGGAATGTTGGTTGACAACGGAATTGTAGTTGTTGAAAACGTATATCGTTTAATGGATGAAGAGGGTTTAAGTAGAGTAGAAGCTGCTAAAAAAGGTATTGGCGAAATTGCATATCCTATTATCATATCTACAGTAACTACAGTTGCAGCCTTTGTGCCTTTAGGTTTATGGCCAGGGCTTTTTGGGCAGTTTATGATCTATTTCCCAATTACGCTTTCGGTTGTTTTAGGTTCATCTTTAGTAGTTGCTATTTTCTTTAATTCTGTATTAGTATCTCAATTTATGACAACAGAAGATAAAGATATGCCTCTAAAAAGAATCATATTTGTTTCCTCTATCATTGGCGGAATTGGACTCTTAATTCTTGTTTTTGGCGGCGAATTCAGAGGTTTAGGCTCAGTAATGGTATTTACCGCAATTATGTTATGGGTGTACAGATTCATTTTAAGAAAAGCCGCAAACTACTTTCAAAGAAATACCTTAGTTTGGCTAGAAAATGCCTATGAAATAACTTTAAGAGGCGCTTTAAAAGGGTGGAAACCTATTGCAATTACTATTGGTACATTTGTACTTTTATTTGCAGCTTTTGCTGGTTTTGGATGGTCTGTAGGAACTCAGAGAACCAAAATTGAATTCTTTCCAGACAACAAACCCAATCAAGTGGTTGTTTATATCGAATATCCACAAGGAACAGACATTTACGAAACCAATAAAATTACCAAAGAAATAGAACAACGTGTATATGGTATCTTAAATCAAGAGATGTATATGGATGGTGATAGAAACTTTATGGTAGAAAGCTCCGTTTCTCAAGTAGGTGAAGGTGCTGGAAATCCACAAACTGATGGAGGTTCTGCTGCAGAAATGCCACATAAAGGTAAAATCACAGCTTCTATGCGCCAATACAAATATAGGCGTGGTTTAGATAGTGAAGAATTACGTCAAAAAGTGCAAGAAGCCTTAACTGGTGTTTATCCTGGAGTCTTAATTTCTGTAGAAAAAGATGCTAATGGACCACCTGCAGGTGCGCCTATAAATATTGAACTTAAAGGTGATAATTACGAAGAGTTGATTGCAACAGCAGAAAAAATGCGTGCTTATGTAAATACAAGAAATGTACCTGGTGTTGATGAGTTAAAGATTGATGTAAACAAAGACAAACCATCAATGAAAGTTGTTGTTGACCGCAAAAAAGCAGGAGAACTAGGGATTTCAACAGGTCAAGTTGGGCAACAATTACGTAACGCAATTTTTGGAGCTAAAGCAGGTATTTATAAAGAAGATGGTGATGATTACGATATTAATGTGCGTTTTAAAGAAGATATTAGATATAACAAAAGTGCGCTATTTAATCAGAAAATAACGTTTAGAGATCCATCAAACGGACAAATAAAAGCGGTTCCAATTTCGGCAATTGCAAAACAAAGCAATAGTTCTGGCTTTAGTGCTATTAAACACAGAGATACCAAACGTGTGGTTACTGTATATTCTCAATTAGCGCCAGGTTATGTAGATGCTGCTGCAGTTGTAAATCAGATTCGTGAAGAGATGAAAAACTTTACTGAAAAACCTGAAAATATTAAAATTGATTATACAGGTCAAATTGAAGAACAAAACAAACAACAAGCCTTTTTAGGTGGAGCATTTTTTAAAGGGTTAGCATTGATTTTCTTTATTTTGATTTTCCAATTCAACTCGGTTTCAAAACCAGGAATCATTATGATTGCTATTTTCTTGAGTTTTATTGGGGTTTTTGGAGGTATTGTGTTAACAGGTTCTTCTTTTGTTATTATGATGACCATGATGGGAATTATATCTCTAGCAGGTATTGTGGTTAATAACGGTGTTGTACTTCTTGATTATACGCAATTATTAATCGATAGAAAAAAGGAAGAAGTAGGCTTAGGTGAAAATGAATATTTACCAAAAGAATACCTTTTTGAAAGCGTTGTAAAAGCAGGTAAAGCTCGTTTGCGTCCGGTTTTATTAACAGCAATTACCACCATTTTAGGATTAATTCCGTTAGCAATTGGTTTAAATATCGATTTCTTCTCTCTTTTTAGTGAGTTTGATGCTAAAATTTATATGGGTGGAGATAACGTAATTTTCTGGGGTCCTTTAGCATGGACCGTAATTTATGGCCTTTTTGTAGCTACTTTCTTAACCTTAGTGGTAGTGCCTATTTTATTTTTCTTAATCACACAATTTAAAATGTGGTTGAAAGGAAATAAAAGTGATAAACAACTAGAATTAGAAGAACAAATTCAAAAACTAGGATAAGTAAAATAAATTACAAAAAAGGGTTAGCTTTATCATAATGCTAACCCTTTTTTATTGTTTATACCCTGTACAAACTACATTTTTTTAGTGGTAATAATAATAACACCATTTGGTGCATTATACAACTTCAAAGCATTCTTGCCTTTTACAATCTCTACTTTTTCAATTTTATTAGAACTTAAAGTATCTAATATACTTTTATTAACAACTTTTCCGTCAAGAATTACCTTTGGATGCTGTTTATTATCGATTTTATGCTTTTGCGTTACATCAATATTAGAAAAATCTAGTTGATCTGCTCCTTTTGTTTTTATCAAAATAACACCATTTGGTGCATCATACTTTTTAATTGCTTCTTTGCCTTTTACAACAAAAACTGAAGCTATTTTGCTTTGATCAATTAGTTCCATAGGAAAATCGAATACCTTACCATCTACAATAATCTTTGGTTTTGCACCCTCTTTTAATTGTATTAATAAACTTTCCTTATCAGTTTTTTTTACTGGTGTAGCACTTGTTTTAAGATTACCATTTTGTTGGGCGTAAGCTATTGAAATTGAGCACAACATTAAAACTGCTACCATTATTATTTTTTTCATTTTTTTAAATATTTAGATATGAATAAATTTTTTAATTCGTTTTTGTATACACAATAATTAAATCGTTTTCTAAGATTTTTTTATAGATTTTCTGCTCTTTATTTTTATCTACAAACATCTTTTTAGCTTCTTCTAACAATGCAGATTTTTCACTTTCAGACATTTTATCTGTGTATGTATTATACACAAACACCGAAAACAAAAAGGCTAAAGAAGCAGCCATAGCCCATAAACTAACGTTAAATGTATGAGGCGTTTTTGTTTTTTCTTCAAATGATACCCACAATTTATCATTTAAGTTTTCAGGAATTTTATTTTGGTTTTGTTTCACAAAAAAAGACCATTTTTTTAAGGGTTTGTCCATTTTTTGAATACTGCAAAACAACTTTTTTTCTTCTTCTAAAGAAGTTTTTGCTGCTTTGTATTTTTCAAGGATGTTTTTAATAGTTTCCTCGTTCATAATTGTATGTTTTTTCTAAAGATGCTCCTATAAATTTTCTAGCTCTTGATACCAAAACACGAACGTGTTCAATTTTAATGTTTAACGCTGCTGCAATCTCTTTAAATTCGTAACCATCAATATCTCGCATTATAAAAACCTCTTGCTGCTGTTTGGGCAATTGTTTTAGAATTTCTTGAATAATGGAATTCAGTTCTTGCCATTCTAAACTAGTATTTTCGTTTGACGCTTTTATCACTTTAAAATGAGTTGTAGCATTAGCTACCAAATGTGGTTTTTTGCGTAAAATGTCTATACAATAATTGCGTGCTGTTAAAAAAACCAATCCTTTTATATTAGGATGTTTTGCAACTTTGTGTCGTTTTTGCCAGAGTTTTAGCATTATTTCTTGAATAGCGTCTTCTGCATTTTGATTGCCCAACATTCTTGCCACCAATGGATAAATGCGTTCTGACAAAGAAAATATAGTGTATTTAAACTCTTGTTTGGTCATTCTTTTTATATAACGTTAAAGAGTAATAATTTATAACAAAGAATTTTGTATTTCTTTACAAGATGATAAATTACTCAACTTTTTTCAATTAAATTTGAAGTCCAATTTAAATTAAAAAATGACCATAGAAGAATTCAAAACCAAACTAAAAGAAAATCCAACTTCAATTGTTTTTGCAGAAACAATGCAAGTCATAGAAGAAAACTATAACTTTACACCAACAGCATTTACAAATGGAGACATTAAAAACGCAGTAGGCGAAAATTCAGGTTCTTGTAAATTATTCGCTTTTGCAAACACACAAAAACTTACTAAAAAGGAAACTCTTTTCTGTTTTGGAGAACATTATCAAAATGTTTTAGGTGATAAAAACGGAACTTCTCATCAAAATATTAGAAATTTTATGCAAACTGGTTTTGAAGGTCTTTCTTTTACAACTGATACATTAACCTTAAAAAAATAGGGTAAAATTTATCAATTAAAATAAAAAATGCATACCATTCAAACTGAATTTAGAGTAATGTACAAACCATACAGTTTCTGCTTAGTGTAGGGTTGTGTTTTTATAATAATTTAGCAGTAATTCTATTTTTTGTTTGAGTCAAAAATTGCTTTAGTATAAGGCGTATTAGTTTATATATTACGTTATATTTACATCAAACTATATGACACAAAATAAAGCGATTTTATACATGGTTTTTAGTGCAATTGCATTTTCTTTGATGGGTGCTGTTGTAAAATATTTAAGTACGTTTCATGTATATCAAGTAGTGTTTTTTAGGTCTATAGGAACTTTATTATTTACCATACCATTAGTGCTCAAACAAAAGGTGCCTTTTTGGGGTACTAACAAAAAATGGTTAATCATTAGAGGTGTAGCAGGCGTAATTTCTTTAACCTGTTTTTTTCAATCATTAAATTATTTAAGTATTGGTACTGCTGTTTCGTTAAGATATACAGCCCCAATTTTTGCTGCTATTTTTGCTTTAATTTTTTTAAAAGAAAAAATTAAAGCCATACAATGGTTGCTTTTTTTAATTGCATTTGTAGGTGTTTTAATTATAAAAGGATTTGGCGCAGATGTAGAAACATTGGGCTTATTTTTTGTCATTTTTTCTGCGGTTTTCCTAGGGGTAATTTTTGTGGTAATTCGTAAAATTGGAAACTCAGAGCATCCTTTAGTTATTATCAATTACTTTATGATAATGGCCTTTACTTTTGGTGGATTATTGTCTATAAAGTATTGGATACAACCTAGCTTAATAGAGTGGATTCTTTTCTTAAGCACAGGTATTTTTGGGTATTTTGGTCAGTTGTATATGACGAAAGCATTCCAGGCAGAAGAAACCAATTTAGTAGCTCCAATTAAATATCTTGAGGTAATTATAACGATTGTAATCGGCACGTTTTGGTTTGGAGACATCTATAATGGTTGGACAATTTTAGGAATTATTCTTATTTTATCAGGATTGATTTACAATATCTATATCAAAAGAAAAACAAATTAACAGTACAATAGTTTTTATTTTAAGGTTGTATAAACCATGTTTTTCTTCTTTTTAGCAAAAAATTAAAAATACATTTTAAGAGATTTTCATGATAATTTTTAGGGTTGCAAAATAAAAAAACTAACTTTTTATTTCCGATTTTGGCGGATTTGGCAATTGCTCAAAACCCATATTAAATAAGGTAAAACCAAAAATATCTGCATATTGTTCTATTATTTTTGCAACTGGTGTACCTGCTCCATGACCAGCATTGGTTTCTATTCTAATTAAAACAGGGTTTTCGCCAGCTTGTTTTTCTTGCAATTCTGCTGTAAATTTAAAACTGTGTGCTGGCACAACTCTATCATCATGATCTCCTGTGGTTACTAAAGTTGCTGGATATTTTGTGCCTTTTTTTACATTATGTACTGGTGAATATCCTTTTAAATAATTGAACATTTCTTTGCTATCATTAGCAGTTCCAAAATCGTAAGCCCAACCAGCACCAGCTGTAAAGGTGTGATAACGCAAC
The DNA here is from genome assembly GCF_054584775.1 of Polaribacter litoreus. NCBI lineage: Bacteria > Pseudomonadati > Bacteroidota > Flavobacteriia > Flavobacteriales > Flavobacteriaceae > Polaribacter > Polaribacter litoreus. The sequence goes on from NZ_JBTLRD010000019.1 coordinate 11,012, forward strand.
ATGTCTAAAACACCAACAGCAGGCAAAGCTACTTTCATCAACTCTGGTCTTTGTGTCATTGTAGCCCCAACTAATAAGCCTCCATTTGAGCCTCCATTAATGGCTAAGAAATCTGAAGAGGTGTAGTTATTTTCAATTAAATATTCTGCAGCTGCTATAAAATCGTCAAAAACATTTTGCTTTTGCATTTTAGTACCAGCAATATGCCATTTTTTACCATATTCGCCTCCACCACGTAAATTGGGTACAGCATAAATTCCTCCTTGTTCCATCCAAACAGCCATTATAGAGCTAAAACTTGGTGTAAGGCTAACATCAAATCCTCCATAACCATATAAAATCGTTGGATTTTTCCCATTCAATTCCAACCCTTTTTTATAGGTAATAATCATAGGTACTTTTGTACTGTCTTTAGAAGTATAAAAAATCTGATTGCTTATATAATCATCAGTATTAAAATCATGAGCAGGTTTCCAGTAGGTTGTATACGTTCCGTTTTCAGGATTTAATTGAAACAAAGAACTTGGTGTTTTGTAATTGGTAAAACTAAAATACAATGTTTTGTCTTTGGTTTTTCCTTCAAAGCCATAAGCGGTTCCTAAACCAGGTAGTTTTACTTCGCGAATTAAGTTTCCATCAACATCATATTGTACTACTTTAGATACAGCATCTACCATATAACTTGCAAAAAAATATCCAGCACCTGTAGAAGGAGACAATACGTTTTCTGTTTCAGGAATAAAATCTTCCCAGTTTTCTGGAGTAGGATGAGCAGCATCAACAGTAACCACTTTTTTATTTGCTGCGTTTAAATTGGTTACCAAATACAATTTGCTATCTCTGTTATGGATGACGTTGGTATCACTTTTTGTGTGATCTAAAACAGTGATTAATTTACTATTTGGTTTCGATAAATCTTTAATAAACAATTTATTACCAGAGGTAGATACAGACGCAGTAATTACTAAATATTTATTATCTTCAGTTAAATAACCACTTACATACCTGTGTTTTTCTTCTGGAGTTTCTCCAAAAATAACTTTATCCTTTTTTTGTGATGTTCCTAATTTATGGTAATACAATTTATGTTGATCTGTTTTTGCAGACAATTCGCTTCCTTTAGGTTTGTCATAACTTGAGTAATAAAAACCTTCGTTTTTGTACCAAGAAATTTCGGAGAATTTTACATCAACCAAAGTGTCTTCTTTTATGGTTTTAGATTCCACATCTAAAACTATAATTTTTCTCCAATCAGAACCACCTTCTGAGATAGAATAGGCAGCAGTTTTTCCATTTTTAGAAAAACTTAATGTGCCTAAAGAAGTGGTACCATCTTCAGAAAAAGTATTTGGGTCTAAGAAAATTTCTGGCTCAGCATCTCCCTTTTTTCTATAGATAACAGACTGATTTTGCAAACCATCATTTTTAGAAAAATAAGTATAATCGCCTTCTGTATAAGGAGTTCCAATTCTTTCGTAGTTTATCATTTCTGATAAACGAGATTTTAATTGTTCTTTGTAAGGTATTTTGCTTAAATAATTGAAAGTAACAGCGTTCTCTGCTTTTACCCAAGCTTCTGTTTCTGTACTTCTATCGTCTTCTAACCATCTATAATTGTCGGTTACAGCTGTGCCAAATAAGGTGTCTACAACTGGTTTTTTTTCAGTTTCTGGATAATTCACTTCTATATTTTTGTGTTTTATTTCTTGGGTACAAGAAGCTAAAGTAATACTTGCTAAAATAAGGTGTGGAATAAATTTGATTTTCATATTCGTGAAATTTTTTGGTTTAAATGTAAAAGTTATTTACAGCATTATCAAGCATTTGCTAGTTTTTAACATATAGATAATTTACAAGATCAGGATTTGTAATTATCAACCTAAAAAAACGACTACTTTTGTGTAAAATAGATTTATTATGACAGAAAACTTAACAAAAGCAACTTTTTTAGAAAAGGTGTTTAATTTTGAAGAAAACGCAGCATGGAAATTTGAAGGAGACAAACCAGCTTTAATCGATTTTTATGCAGATTGGTGTGGCCCTTGTAAAATGATTGCTCCAATTTTAGAACAATTATCTAAAGAGTATGAGGGCAAAATAGATATTTATAAAATTGATACTGAAGCAGAGCAAGAATTATCTGCTGCCTTTGGTATTAGAAGTATTCCGTCAATGTTATTTTGTCCTGTAGATGCAGAACCACAAATGGCAAATGGAGCTTTACCAAAAGCTGATTTAGAAAGGCTAATTGCAGATGTTTTAAAAGTAGAAAAGTAAAGCCTATCCTAACCTTCCCAAAGGGAAGGAACTAAAGCATAAATGAAAATCCCAAAATTTAGTTTTGGGATTTTTTTATGAATCAAAATTAATACATAATTTTTATATGCATAAGAAAATTATGTATATTTGTTTTCAATAATTCTCATTGCGTACAAAGTGAAGCAATCTGTTAGTTAAATTTTAAGATTGCTTCGTAAACTCGCAATTACTGTTAACAATTACACATTTCAACTATAAAACGATTAAACACCAAAAATGGGAAATCAGAAATTATACAAAGGTTCTTTACAAACCATCATTTTAAAATTATTAGAAACTAATGATAAAATGTATGGGTATGAAATTACTCAGAAAGTAAAAGAACTCACCAAAGGCGAACTAAAAATTACAGAAGGTGCTTTGTATCCTGCATTGCACAAATTAGAAGCTGATGGTTTGCTAGATGTTGAGGTTGCAAAAGTGGGCAATAGACTTCGAAAATATTACAAATTAACAGAAAGTGGCACCAAAGAAACTGTAAACAAATTGGCAGAAATGCAAGAGTTTTTAAAAACGATGCAACATTTGGTGAATCCTAAATTTAGTTTGGAGTAAAAATTTTTAGCTATGGAATTAACAACAGAACAAATACAAAAAGTAGAAGAATATTTAGATAAAAAAAGATTCAATTTTATTGATTTAAGAGTAGAAGTTTTAGATCATATGGTTTCAGATTTAGAGAGCTTTTTGAATAAAAATTATTCTTTTGAAAACGCCTTTAAAATAACCGTTTTAAAATGGGATAAACATTTTAGAGAATCTTCTAGTTTCTTTTTTGGTTTTCAATATCATGAGTCCAAAATTGTGGTTAAAAATGCGGTAAAAATTTTTAAGCCTTTTTACTTTTTGTATCTGGCTTGTTATTTTTTACCTATGCTAATTTTCACAAATTTTCATATTGTTTTTTCAGAGGGTTTCTCAGATTTTACGAATGGATTTTTAAACGGATTAAACATCGGTTTTTTGCTTTACTTGATCTTTTTAATTACAAAAGTGTATAAATCTAAAGTAAAAACAACTTACAGTTTTATTTTAAGAACACAGTATTTAGGAATCATCTTTTTAGTACTTCCTTTATTTATGGGCAATCATTTTAACGATGATAAAAGTTTTATTCCCTTTTTAATCAGTTTTCAAAGTGCAGGTTTTGCAGTTACTTATATCTGTCATTATTTCTACAAAAAGCACGAACAAGCCATCAAAAAATATAAAATTTCATAACTATGGAATTATCAAAAGAACAACTTTTACAAATAGACAATTACATTTTTTCTTGCGGCATAAAATATTATGATGTGAGAACAGAAATTGTAGATCATTTTGCCAATATTTTAGAAGAAAGGTTAGCTAAAAATCCAGATTTAGATTTTAAAAAAGAAATTAGAAACATTCACAGAAACTTTTCTGATAGCGGTTTTAGTAAATTGTTAAAAGAGAAAACAAAATCAGTCAATAAAAAGTTTTACAAACAGTCTTTTATACACTTAATTAGGTTTTTTAAGTTGCCAAAAATTGTTGTTACTGTAGCCGTATTTTACTTATTATTTTTATTGATGAATTTCTTTGAAGACAAAGAAAATTTCTTCTTTTGTTTATATGGTGTTTTATTATTTTTAGTTCTTCGAATTTTTTATCAAAACAAAAAATCGAAAAAAGAACAAAAAGAACCCTTTTTAGTTTTAAACAAAACCAATAATTTTTTACAAGTGTTAAACTTAATTTTTGTTTGCTTTAACTCTATAACTAATTTTAGAGGCGATGAAAGTTTTTTAAATCCAATGCAAAACAATATTCATTTGGGCATTTTTGTGTTGTTAGTTTTGTTTTATTGGTCTGGAGAATCTGTTTTTCATCAAAATAAAAAATTGGTAAAAGAACAATATCCAAATGTAATAGTGTAACTATGGAATTATCAAAAGAACAAATACAATACATAGAACATCGTTTAGAAAACGAAGGTGTAAAATATTGGGACATTAGAATAGAACTATTAGATCATGTAGTTTCTGATCTTGAGAAAAATTTAAAAGAAAATAGTTCTGAAGCTAATTTTAAAAAAATGGTTCAGAATTCGTTTATTTTTTTAGGCTGGAATGGCAGTTTTGATGATTTAACAAAACAACGTTTGTTTGGTATTAATAAAATTGTTAGAAAACAGTATTTTAATCAAATAGGATTGTTTTTTACAAATTTTAAATCAATTTTTTTAATCTTTCTAATAACAAGTTTCTACTATTTTGTTTTAGTAACTTTTAATTTAAAAACGTTTAAAGTAATTACAATGTTTATCTTGTTTGCACCAATGATTTATGGCGGCTTTTTATATTTTTCAGAATTTTCTAAAAAAAGGAAATCTGGTTATTTAACTTATAGTACCTTTTATATTTTCTTTTCATTTTTAATGCTAAATGGAGTTATTCAATTTGTAAAACCAGATGGAATTATTCCTGTTGCCAAAGAAACTCAGCTGCTTGTTTGGTTTGCAGTAACTTGTTTAAATACGCTTTTTTCTTCAGCAGGTATTTTAGTTCATCATAAAACCTTAAAAAAGATAAAAAATATAGAATTGAAGTTAAAAAGTATATGAAACTCACAAACCTCCAAATAGAAAACTTATACAAATTTACCAGAAAACATTATGTAGAACATTATGATGTACAAACAGAATTGGTAGATCATTTGGCAAACGATATTGAGCAAATTTGGGTAGAACATCCAAAATTATCTTTTGAAGAAGCACGAGATAAATCCTTCAAAAAATTTGGCATTTTTGGTTTTATGGATGTAGTACAAGCCAAAGAATGGCAAATGACAAAGCAGTATTTTAAACTGGTTTTAAAATTTGTTAAAGAATGGTTTCAATTGCCAAAAATTGTACTTACAATTATACTTTTTTTAGGATTTTATGTTGTGCAAGATTATCAATTTGGGAGTTACCTGTATTACACTATTTTTATAATGGTAATGCTTTTACAAATTATTTATATGATTATTAAGGGTAGAAAGCTTAAAATAAAGTATCAAAAAACAGGTAAAAAATGGTTGTTTGAAAGTATTATTAATGTAAACGGAATGGCAAATATCTGTGTACTTTTATTTTGGTTTTTCGATTTCCCTTTTAACAATACCAAAGATTTTTTATTGATGGGCGATTTTAGAAAATTCCTTTCTGCTTTTTTAATAACACTTTTAGTACTTATTGCGTATATCACTTTAATGGTTATTCCTAAAAAAGCCAATCAATTGTTGCAAGAAACCTATCCAGAATACAAATTCGTTTAATTTTTATTTATGAAATTATCAGAAATACAAATAGAAAATTTATACAAATTTACAAGACAGCATTATGTATATCATTATGATGTACAAACAGAATTGGTAGATCATTTGGCAAACGATATTGAGCAAATTTGGGTAGAACATCCAAAATTATCTTTTGAAGAAGCACGAGATAAATCCTTTAAAAAATTTGGAATATTTGGTTTTATGGATGTTATTGAAGCCAAACAAAAACAAATGAACAAGCGTTACAGAAAAATATTGTGGCGTTTTTTTAAAGAATGGTTTACGTTGCCTAAAGTTGTTATTACAGCCAGTATTTTCTTAGGTTTATTTCTAATTTTAAGAGTGCCATATTCAGAATATATTTTATTAGGATCACTTTTTGTTTTAATTACTTTTGATTTGATAAAACAAACAAAATCGAGAAGAAAACACAAAAAGAAAGAACAAAGAAATGAAAAGATTTTCTTGTTAGAAGCTATGATTGGGCAAACAAAAAATGGCTTTACAATCATTACTTTTGTAAATCTTTTCAACTTAGTAAATTTAACTAGAGTTTCTTTTAGTTCTCTAGATAATAGTTGGTTATTGCTAATTTCATTATGTGCTACATTATTAATAATTCTCTTTTATGTAACCAATTATTTAATGCCTAAAAAAGCCCAAGAATTGTTGCAAGAAACCTATCCAGAATATAAAATGGTAAAAAATTTGTAACAATATCCAAAATCAAACAACTAATTATCAACTAAACAAACCAAGTAACCTATGATTTCACATTTTTTAAATTTAGAATGGAAACAATTTTTTCGTTCGGCTTCTTTTAGCAAAAGTGTAGGCGCAAAAATTCTAATTGGTTTCTTTGCACTTTATTTTGCCGCTTCTTTTTTGATTTTAGGGATTAGTGCATTTTACATTATAAAAGATCAATTTCCACAGCAAGATCCTTTAGTGTTGGTTAATTCATTTTTAATGTATGCTATTATTGGTGATTTGATTTTCAGGTACATCATGCAAAAATTACCGGTTATGAACATTAAACCTTTATTAATTTTACCAATTGCAAGAAGTAAAATTGTTCACTTTATTTTAGGAAAATCGGCATTATCTTTTTTTAATATCATGGGTTTGTTTTTTTACATTCCATTTGCTGTGGTTTTAATTAAAGAGGGTTATGATACAGTCGGAGTTTTAGGCTGGTTGGCTACAATGATATTAATAACGCAATGTGCCAACTTTTTTAATTTTTTAGTAAATAAAAATAATGCTGTTTTTGGAGGTTTAATTACGGTTTTAATTCTTGGGTATTTTGTGCAATATTTTGAGTGGTTTAATTTACCAGCTTTTATTGGGCAAGGTTTTGATGCCATTTATGCGACTCCTTTGTTGTGCCTAATCTTTTTGGTTTTGTTATTTGCTTTATATGTAACTAATTACAAACAACTCAAAAACGAGGTGTATTTAGATGCGTTGATATCCGAGCAAACTAAAGAAGTAAGTGCTTCAGATTTATCTTTTACAGATAGATTAGGAGATTTAGCTCCCTTTATCAAAAACGATTTACGCTTAATGTGGCGTAATAAACGTACAAAATCTTCTGTATGGATGGTTGCTGTAGGGCTTTTGTATGGTCTGTTTTTTTACCCAAATCCTATGTATGCTGATATGCAATTCATGTATGTTTTAGTAGGGATATTTTCAACAGGAACCTTTTTAATCAACTTTGGGCAATTTATTCCTGCTTGGGATAGCAGTTATTATAAAATGTTGATGAGTCAAAATTTCAAATACGAACGTTATTTAAAATCAAAATTTACGATAATGACAATTAGCGTTGTTGCACTTTTTGTGTTAGGTATTCCTTATGTATATTTTGGGTGGAAAGTATTATTGGTTCATTTTGCGGCCATGATTTATAACGTAGGTGTAAATACTCACGTAATTTTATATGGTGGAACGTTTAATAGAAAAAAAATAAATTTAGATGAAAAAGCGGCTTTCAATTTTCAAGGAACAGGAGCTGTACAATGGTTAATTGGTTTTCCATTAATGTTACTACCAATGGCAATTTTTGGGCTCATCAATTGGTTGGTAAGTTTCGAAATTGCAACTGCTACCATAGCAATTATGGGCTTTATTGGTGTTGCATTACATAAAAAATTAATGGCAGCCATCACAAAAAAATACATTGCAAACAAATATGTAATGATTCACGCATTTAATCAAGATAATTAAAAATACAATGATACAAACTACGCAACTTTCAAAAAAATACGGAAAAGCAGAAGTATTAAACATAGATGCTTTAGAAATTCCAACAGGTCAAAGTTTTGGTTTGGTGGGTAACAATGGTGCAGGTAAAACCACCTATTTTAACATTTTATTAGATTTGATTAGACCAACAACAGGAGCTATTGTAAATCACGATATTCAAGTAAACACCAGTGAAGATTGGAAAACATTTACAGGATCATTCATAGATGAATCTTTTTTAATAGGATATTTAACTCCAGATGAATATTTTGAGTTTATTGGCGATTTAAGAGGGATGAACAAAGCTGATGTGAAAACCTTTATAGCAAAGTTCGATGAGTTTTTTAATGATGAAATAATTGGAAAGAAAAAATATTTAAGAGATTTAAGTAAAGGAAACCAAAAGAAAGCAGGCATTGTTGCTGCAATGATGGGGAATCCTCAAGTGGTAATTTTAGATGAACCTTTCGCAAATTTAGATCCAACAACGCAAATTCGATTAAAGAAAATTATCAAAGAACTAACAGAAAACAGAGAAGTAACTGTGTTGATTTCAAGCCACGATTTAACACACGTAACCGAAGTTTGCGAAAGAATTGTTGTACTAGATAAAGGAAATGTGGTAAAAGATATCGAAACTTCTGCAGAAACGTTAAAAGAATTAGAGAGCTATTTTTCGGTTTAATATTCAACTGTCATTCCTGCTAAGTCAGAAATTTATGGTGTTGCAAATTCACAATTTTTATCAATCAACCAAATTCAATAATTCGTGAATTCGTAGTAAAATAAGAAAGTTGTAGACGCAATGTTTTAAGTCTTTTTTCAGTAAAATTTGCATCTCTTTTCAATTAAGGCAGTCTATTTTGATTTTATTATTATTTTTACAAGCTGTACGCATACTATTTTTGTTATAAATCAGTTGTAAATAAGAGTATTTAGCTCTTAGAAATAAATTAATTCATTTAGATTTACCTGTGTGAAAAACACTCAAAAAATAATCATCATTTTTATATTTTTTGCTGCTATATATGCCTGTAGCACCAAAAAAGATACCATTATCAATAGAAATTATCACGCATTAACTACAAAATACAATGTGTTGTTTAATGGTAAAGAAGCCTTTAAACAAGGTATTGAAGATATCAACAATCAGTATAAAGACGATTGGTTTCAGCAGTTACCCATAGAACCGATTCAATTTGAAGAAGACAAAATAGCTATACCAAAATTTAATAATAGTGGTCCTGGAGCTGGTTTTGGAGGTTCAAATACTAAATCCGAAGAAAAAAAAGCGCTCACTACTTTCGAAAAAGCAGAAGATAAAGCTATAAAAGCTATTCAAAAGCACGGAATGAATATTGATGGTATGGAGCACAATAGGCAAATTGATGATGCGTATTTACTGTTAGGTAAATCTCGTTATTATTCGCAACGTTTTGTCCCAGCTGTAGAGGCGTTTAATTATGTAATTGCAAATTATCCAAATGCAAATTTAATTGCAGAAACTAAAATTTGGCGAGCAAAAGCCGCTATTAGAATGGATAATGAAGAAAGAGCCATTGAAACATTGAAGTTGTTATTGGTAGTTAGAGACACGTTAGAGGCCAATCTTCCAGAAAAAATAAAAGAACAAGGGCATACAGCTTTAGCAATGGCTTATGTAAAAAGCGATAGTTTACAAAAAGCGAAAGAACACTTACATTTAGCTACAAGAACTTTACAAAACAGAGCGCAAGGTGCCAGAAACCTTTTTGTTTTAGGACAACTATATAGCCAAGAAAATAAAAAAGATTCTGCAAGTTTAGTTTTTCAGAGATTGGCAAATTTTAAAAAAGCACCTTACAAATATAAAATTCGTGCTCATGTAGAATTGGCTAAAAATGCAACTAACGATTCTATTGCAGCAATTGTTTTAGAACAATTGAATAAGTTGATAAAAGTTAGAGAAAACAGACCTTATTTAGATGCATTGTATTATCAAAGAGGAGTATTATATCAAAATAAAGATAGTATTCAATTGGCAATTAAGGATTATAACCAGTCTTTGAGAACAAAAGATGCAGGAGATAAACAAAAAACCTTCACCTTCGAAAAATTAGCAAATTTATCGTTTAAGGCAGATGAATATCAAAAAGCAAGTGCATATTACGATAGCGTTTTGCAGATTGCAAAAGACACGTTGAATTTAAGAATTAGACGTATCAAAAGAAAACATAAAAATTTAGCTTCATTAATTGATTTTGAAAAGGTTGTAGCAACCAACGATAGTATTATTAGAATTTCATCATTATCAGAAGAAGATCAGAAAAAGTTTTTTGAAGAGTATATTACTAAGATTAAAAAAGCAGATGAAGATGCTGCGCAATTGCGATTAAATCAATTGGCTTTTGGAAATGCAGGAGGAGGTTTTTCTGGGGTAGACAAAGGAAATTGGTATTTTTACAATACCCAATCCTTAAGTTTTGGAAAATCAGAATTTCAAAAAATTTGGGGAACTCGTAAGTTAGAAGATAATTGGAGGTGGGCTGAAAAAGCAACCATTGGTGGCGCAGCTCAAGATTCCGAAAAAGTTACTAAAACCAATGCAAAGTACGATTTAGATACTTATTTGAGTGCAATACCTACAGATGAAAATGTAATTGATAGTTTAAAAATACAAAGAAATCAAGCACTTTATGAATTAGGGTTGATTTACAAAGAGCAATTCAAAAATCAAAATTTAGCCAAAAAACGATTGGAAAGAGTCGCTACTTTACAACCAGAAAAGGAGTTGATATTGCCTATAAATTGGCATTTGTACCAAATTTATACCAATTTAGGAGATGTTGGGCAAGCAGAGAAATTTAAGAGTGTAATTTTAAACGATTATGCGGATACTAAGTTTGCTCAGATTATTCAAAATCCTGATGCCGATCTTACAGAAGAAAAAGTTGAGGTAAGCAAAGTAGAAAAGGCATATAAAGAAATATATTATCTTTACAAAGACGATAAGTTTGAAGAAACCATTGTCAAGGTTGATGAATTGTTACCAACAATTCCAAATTCCGAATTGTTACCAAAATTCGAATTGTTAAAAGCCTTTGCTATTGGAAAGTTTAAAAATAAAGAAGCCTATAAAACAGCCTTAGAATTTGTTGCTGTTAGCTATGGAAACACGGAAGAAGGAAAAAAAGCAAAAGAAATTGTAGCACAATTAGGAAAGTAAACTTCTAAAAATAAAGTCTAACGAATAATGGAAAGAAATGTAATTGCAAAGAATACTAAAATAAAAGGAGAAATAATTTCTGAAGGAGATTACAGAATTGATGGTACTTTAGAAGGCGATTTAACTACAAAAGGTAGGGTTATTATTGGTTCTGGTGGCATAGTTAACGGAAATATCAATGCTCATAATACAGATATAGAAGGCACATTTTCAGGAACATTAAATGTAGAAAATATTTTAACCATTAAAACATCAGCAAATATTTCTGGTGATGTTATAGTGGGTAAACTATCTGTAGAACCAGGAGCAACATTTAACGCATCATGTGCAATGAAAGTAGCACCAAAAGTTCTAAATCTAGAAAATGGAAAACAATCAGCCGAACAACAAAAAGACCAAAAAAGAAGTAAAAAAGCCTTTAAATAAAGCATTACAACTTTCTGGTGCAGGTTTACAAATGGGTTTAACCATTTATTTGGGGTTTTTATTTGGCAAATGGTTAGATACTAATTTTAACACTCATTTTTTAAAAGAAACCATTACACTTTTAGCTATTTTCTTAGCCATGTATTCTTTAATTAAACAAGCCAATAGAATTAATGATTAAAAGCATTCTATTATACACATTGGTGTTTTTTACAATATTTTTTGTAAGCCTTTTTTTACATGATAATTATATCCAAAATCAACACATAATTTTACCATTTTCATTAAAAAAAGTGTACCTGTTTCACCTAGGCTTTTCACTATTAATTTGCACTAATTTTTTAATCTTTTCAACTGTTAATAAAATCTTTGAACAATTAGGTTTTATCTATTTAGCAACCATAGTTTTAAAAATAGTACTTTTATGTATTGTCTTCTACAACCCATTATTTACAAAGGATGACTTGTCTTTTGATGCAAGAATAGCACTGTTTTTACCCGCAATTATATTTTTATTAACAGAAGCCGTTTTTGTGGCTAAAATTTTAATGAAAAAACAATAATTAACAATTCTTTAAAAAATGGTTTGTGGTTCTGAAATATTGCATATCTTTGCGCCGAATTTAGAAAGCGTATTTTTACCATGAAGATTGCAAAAAAATCAATCAAATTTCTTACAATAGCATTTTTAGCCCTTTTTTCTGCGACTATTTTTGCTTCTGGTACAGATAAAAAGCATGACAATCAAAACGATGGTGGTCGTGTAAATACGAAAGATGAAGTAGAGGCTTACATTCTACATCACATTAAAGATTCTCATGATTTTTCTTTGTTTTCGTACACAGGTGATGATGGTAAAAGACATCATTTTGGCTTTCCTTTACCAGTCATTTTATGGTCAAGCAATGGGCTAGTTGCATTTATGTCTTCTGAATTTCATCACAATGATGATGGGCATGTAATTGTATCTAAAAACGGATCAAAATTTGCAAAAGTACATTCTAAGATCTACGAGTTGCATGAAAATGCAGCTTCTATTAATTTTGATGCAGACCATCATCCTACAAATGCACACAAGGTGTTAGATTTTTCAATTACTAAAAGTGTAGTGGGTATTTTGTTGATAGGGTTTTTGTTGTTGTTTTGGTTTTCTAGATTGGCAAAGCAATATAAAACTAAAAAAGTGCCTACAGGTTTTGCTAGAGTTTTAGAACCTTTAGTGCTTTATGTTAGAGACGAAATTGCAAGACCAAATATTGGCGATAAGCACTACAGAAGATTTACAGGGTATTTGTTAACCGTATTTTTCTTTATTTGGGTATTAAATTTAGCTGGGTTAACTCCATTTGGTTTTAATGTAACAGGTCAATTAGCAGTTACAGCTTGTTTGGCAATTTTTACTTTGGTAATTTATTCTGTAAGTGGTACAAAAGGATATTGGTTGCATATGTTATGGATGCCAGGAGTTCCTGTTTTAATTCGTCCAGTGTTAGCAATTATAGAATTAGCTGGTGCTTTATTAATAAAGCCATTTTCATTATTAGTTCGTTTATTTGCGAACATTTCAGCAGGTCATATTGTGGTAATGAGCTTAATTGCAATTATGTTCACTTTAAAAGAATCTTTAGGGGTTGTTGGTGCAACAGGTTTGTCTTTAGTATTATCATTTTTTATAACATTAATTGAGGTTTTAGTAGCGTTTTTACAAGCGTATATCTTTACAATGCTTTCGGCATTATTTATTGGTATGGCTGTAGAAGATCATGCTGAGGCTCATTAATACAAGTTTGTTTAATTTAATATAAATACATTTATTATGTACAATTTAATTGGAGCAGGATTAATCGTAATCGGAGCAGGAATTGGATTAGGTCAAATTGGTGGTAAAGCAATGGAAGGTATTGCTCGTCAACCAGAAGCAACAGGAAAAATCCAAACAGCAATGATTATTATCGCTGCATTATTAGAAGGTTTAGCATTTGGTGCGTTATTCTTAGGAAAATAAGCCAAACAAAAACAAAAAAGCACAATTCTGTAACGGTTGGTTACAGATTGTGTTTTTAGATTCCTATTTCCACAGGAATAACATTTTAAAGGAACATAAGTTGTTTTAAATTAAACAGAAAGAAAAAATATATAATTAGTTTATAGAATGGAAACTTTATTAAACGATTTTTCACCAGGATTATTTGTAGTGTCTACAATTTTATTATTAGCCTTAATTGGTTTAATGGTAAAATTTGCGTGGAAACCAATTTTAAATTCTTTAGAAGAAAGAGAAGCTGGAATTGAAGATGCATTGGCAGCAGCTGAAAATGCGCGTAAAGAAATGCAAAACTTAACTGCCGATAATGAAAGGTTAGCAAAAGAGGCAAGAGTAGAAAGAGAAGCCATGATGAAAGAGGCAAGAGCAATTAGTGATAAAATTATTGCTGATGCAAAAGAAGATGCAAAAGAAGTAACTACTAAGTTAATAGAAACTGCACAAGCTTCAATTCAGCAAGAAAAACAAGCAGCTTTAGCTGAGTTAAAGAAAAACGTAGCAGAACTATCTATTGGTATTGCAGAATCTGTAATTAAAAAAGAGTTATCTAATAAAAAAGATCAATTAGCTTTAGTTGAAGGAATTTTAAAAGAAGTAGAGTTAAACTAGTTGTATGAAAGACGCAAGAGCAGCATTACGTTACGCAAAAGCAATCTTAAATCTTGCAAAAGATTCAAAAGATGATTCAGCTGTAAATTCAGATATGCAATTAATCGCTACAACAATTTCAGAAAACCCTGAACTTGGTGTTGCCTTACAGAGTCCGATAATTAAATCTGCGGATAAAATAAATGTTCTAAAAGCTACATTCTCCAACCAAGTAAACAATATTACCTTAGGGCTTTTTAATTTATTGCAAGAAAATAAAAGACTATCAATGTTAGAGTCTATTGCCAAGCAATACACAATTATTTTCGATTACTATCATCATATTCAGGTAGCAAAAGTTACTACAGCCGTACCAATTACACCAGCAATAGAGCAAAAAGTATTGGCTAAAATTGAAGCTTTAACTGGAGAAAAAGCCAATCTAGAAAACATTGTGAATCCAAATATTTTAGGTGGATTCATTTTACGCGTTGGTGATGTACAGTATGATGCGAGTATTTCTAATTATTTAAGTGAATTAAAAAAGGAATTCGACAACAGTCATTACATTCCAAAAATATAGTCAGCTTTTCGCTTATGGCAATCAGCCATTTGTAAAAGCAAATTAAAATTAAAAGTAAATAGCTAACAGCTAGCAGCCAAAAGCTAAAAACTAAAATAAGATGGCAAGTATTAAACCAGCTGAAGTATCAGCAATTTTAAAAGAACAATTAACTAATTTTGAAGCTCAGGCTTCATTAAGCGAAGTAGGTACAGTATTACAAGTAGGTGATGGTATTGCTCGTGTTTACGGATTGTCTAACGTACAATATGGTGAGTTAGTAGAATTCGATAACGGATTAGAAGGTATTGTTTTAAACTTAGAAGAAGATAATGCAGGTGTTGTATTATTAGGAGCTTCAACTTCTGTAAGAGAAGGTTCTACAGTTAAAAGAACTGAAAGAATTGCATCTTTAAGAGCAGGTGAAGGAATTGTAGGTAGAGTTGTAGATACTTTAGGTAGTCCTATAGATGGTAAGGGGCCAATTTCTGGTACTACTTACGAAATGCCTTTAGAGCGTAGAGCTCCTGGGGTTATTTATAGAGAGCCAGTAACTGAGCCATTACAAACTGGTATTAAATCTATTGATGCAATGATTCCTGTTGGTAGAGGTCAGCGTGAGTTGATTATTGGAGACCGTCAAACAGGTAAATCTACTGTTGCTATAGATACCATCTTAAATCAAAAAGAATTTTACGATGCTGGTAACCCAGTATATTGTATATATGTTGCAGTAGGTCAAAAAGCATCAACAGTTGCTGCTATTGCAAATATGTTAGAAGAAAGAGGAGCATTAGCTTATACTACTATTGTTGCTGCAAATGCATCAGATCCTGCAGCAATGCAAGTTTATGCACCATTTGCAGGAGCTGCAATTGGAGAGTATTTTAGAGACACAGGTAGACCAGCATTAATTGTTTTTGATGATTTATCAAAACAAGCAGTTGCATACCGTGAAATTTCTTTATTATTAAGAAGACCTCCAGGACGTGAGGCGTATCCTGGTGATGTATTTTACTTACACTCAAGATTATTAGAAAGAGCTGCAAAAGTAATCAATGATGATAAAATTGCAAGTGAAATGAACGATTTACCTGATACCTTAAAAGGTATTGTAAAAGGTGGAGGTTCTTTAACTGCATTACCAATTATCGAAACACAAGCAGGTGATGTATCAGCATATATTCCAACAAACGTAATTTCGATTACAGATGGACAAATTTTCTTAGATGGAGATTTATTTAACTCAGGTGTAAGACCAGCAATTAACGTAGGTATTTCTGTATCTCGTGTTGGAGGTAATGCACAGATTAAATCTATGAAAAAGGTATCTGGTACGTTAAAATTAGATCAAGCTCAGTTTAGAGAATTAGAAGCATTTGCTAAGTTTGGATCTGATTTAGATGCAGCTACAATGAACGTAATTTCTAAAGGACAAAGAAACGTTGAGATTTTAAAACAAGCACAAAATGATCCTTTTACTGTAGAAGATCAAATTGCAATTATCTATGCTGGTTCTAAGAACTTATTAAAAGACGTTCCTGTTAACCAAGTAAAGAAATTCGAGAAAGATTATATCGATTATTTAAATGCAAAACATAGAGATACTTTAGATGTATTAAAATCTGGTAAATTAACTCCAGAAGCTACTGCAACATTAGAAGCAGCAGCTGCAGAAATTACTAAGCATTTTGCATAGTTAATAATTTAAGAGAGTAGAATTATGAGTTATGAGTAGGTTGAATGAAAGCCCAATTAGAGTTAAAAGCTTTCATTTTGCCTGTGAAGTAGTTAAATTCTGTGATACTCTTAAAATGAACAAAGATTTTGAGTTAGCTTCACAATTACTAAAAAGTGGAACTAGTATTGGAGCAAATACTCGAGAAGCTCAGAGAGGAGTTAGTAAAAAAGATTTTAAAAATAAATTTGGTATAGCCTTGAAAGAGGCAGATGAAACTAAGTACTGGATAGAAATATTAGAAGCCACAGGAAGAGATGTCCCTGTAGAATTGAAAAGTAAATGTGAAGAGTTGATAAGAATTTTAGTAGCAATCATCAAAAACTCATAACTCAACACTCATAATTCATAATTTGAAAAATGGCAAACTTAAAAGAAATACGTAACAGAATCACCTCAATCAAATCTACAATGCAGATTACTTCTGCAATGAAAATGGTTTCTGCTGCAAAGTTGAAAAAGGCTCAAGATGCAATTACAGCAATGCGCCCTTATTCATCTAAATTAACAGAATTGTTGCAAAATTTAAGCGCAACTTTAGATAGTGATACTGGTGGAGCATATTCTACAGAAAGAGAGGTTTCTAAAGTGTTATTAGTTGTAGTAACATCTAATAGAGGTTTGTGTGGTGGTTTTAACTCATCAATAACTAAAACAGTTGTTAAAACAGTTGCAGAAAAGTATGCTGATAAACAAGTAGATATTTTTTCTATTGGTAAAAAAGGAGCAGATGTATTAATTAAAGAATACAATGTTGTAGCTACTAGAAATGATATTTATGATGATTTAACTTTTGATAATGTTGCATTAGTAGCAGAAAAGTTAATGGAATTATTTGTGGATGGAACTTACGATAAAATTGAATTGGTATACAATCAATTTAAAAATGCAGCTACACAAATACCACAAGTAGAGCAGTTTTTACCTATAAAACCAATTGAAGGAGGAGAGGATATATCTAATTCTGATTATATTTTTGAGCCATCAAAAGAAGAGATTGTAGAGGCTTTAATTCCTAAGTCTTTAAAAACGCAATTATACAAAGGTATTAGAGATAGTTTTGCTTCTGAACATGGTGCACGTATGACAGCTATGCACAAAGCAACTGATAATGCATCTGAATTAAGAGATGAATTATTATTAACGTATAACAAAGCACGTCAAGCTGCAATTACTAACGAAATCTTAGAAATTGTTGGTGGAGCTGAAGCTTTGAACAATTAGACGAAACGTAAGTAGAGTCAAATTTACATCAAGCGAAGCATTGAACAATTAGACGAAACGTAAGTAGAGTCAAATTTACATCAAGCGAAGCCTTGAACAATTAGACGAAAGTAAAGTAAGATTTTCTTTTTAAAATATACAATCGCAATTGATTCTTTTAGGATTCAATTGCGATTTTTTTTTGATATTTGTTTTATGCCAAAACTTCTTCTTTTTTTGATATTGATTTCTTTTCAAACTTTAACAAGTCAAAAAAACACAAAAGAATCATCATATAAAGATGTTTACAAAGCTTTAGAACAAAAAATAGAACATTCTAGGGCACTAACATCAAAAGCACTTTACCCTGAAGCTTATGACGAAATATGGGAGGTTTTAATTACTGCAGATTCCATTAAAAACCCAAAAATAAAATACAAAGCTTACCTACATTTAAGCAGTTTATATTCTATCTTTTTTAAGAAAGAGCAGGCCATTTCTGCTATAGATTCTGTGTTTTTTTATGCTAAAAAATCTGGAGATTTTAAAAATATCAACGTAAAATTTAATCTTTATTATACTGCAGCACTTACGTTTAGAATGAATGGAGATTATGTAAAAGCTCAAGAGTATTTGGCCACAGCAGAACAATTGTTAGACGTTAAAAAAGGGAATAACGTTTATTTTTTTACTGAAAAAGCTCATTTATATACTTTAACAAATAGGTATAATGAGGCCGAAGAAATTTTAACCTCTATAGAAAATGATATAACATCTAAACATCAATTTGCATCCATTGTTTATTCTATGTTAGGAGATTTATATGTGGCAAAAAAGCAACCTCAAAAAGCGCTTATTTATTATAATAAGTGTTTGGCTGTTATCAATCAACAGAAATCTAGAATTGGTTTAAAGGTAGATTTATTGAAAAAAATATCTAAACTCAACAGTGAATTAGGGAATTACAAATTGGCATTTCAGCAAATGAATGTATCCAAAAATTTGGGCGATAGTTTGTTTGGTAGCCAAAGTGATCGAAATAATCGTTTGTTTCAAATTAAAGATTCCTATCGAAAATCTATCCTAGAAAACAATCGAATTCAGAAAGAACAGCAATTACAATTGGCAAAAAACGAAAAAGATAAATTTAGATTACAGTTTATTTTTGCAATCATTCTTTTTTTGCTAACAACTGTTGGTGCTTTTTTTGGAATTCGATTACAGCGAAAAAAACATCAAATAGAAAAAAAACTCGCAACAGAAAGAGCAAATGCTGAAATAGAAATTCAGAAAAAAGAATTGGCAGTAACTGCACTACAATTAATGGAAAAAGACAAGTTGCTCAATGAAATAAAACAAGGTTTGGAGGCTGTTAAAAAACAGGATGATGACATACAAATAGCACATCTAAAAAGTACAATTAAGGTAAATTCTACTAAAATGTGGGAAGATTTTGAAGCTAGATTTGTACAAGTAAATACTTCATTTTATAATTCTTTAGGTAAAAAACATCCTGATTTAAGCAGAAATGAACTAAAGTTATGTGCTTTGGTAAAGTTAAACTTCTCTACAAAAGAAATGTCGCAATTGCTAGGGATTTCTAATGATGGTGTTAATAAAGCGCGCTATAGATTGCGTAAAAAGTTAGATTTACAAAGAGATGTTAATTTAACAACTTATATGAATAGCATTTAGAGGATAAAAAAGGCAAGTAAAATTGAATTACTTGCCTTTTTAATTTACAATTTTAAGTGTTATTTTTTAATGATTTTAGTAACCACAAAAGGTTTTACGTCACCTGGTGGAATTATTTTAATCGATTCGTGTTCAACTGTTCCACTTCTTGTTTTAATTCTTAAACGAACAGGTTTTCCATATTCTGGTGGAATAGGAATCTTAATCTTTAGCTTACGTTGCTTGTTTAAAATGGTATAGGTTTTTATAGCATTTCCGGCCATAAAAGTTTCTATAATTGCTTCTTTACTTGCATTTTTAAAACTCAATTCAGCATCCCAAGTATTTACATAAAAACCAGGATCTACAAAAGTAATTTCATATTCTATCCATTCAGAATTGTCTTCTTTTTCTTTGTTTGTAGAAGTAATGTCAGATTTGTTTTTATATAAATAATTCCATTTTCTGCCATGTTTTTCTTTATCAAATTTATAAAAAGCACTTTTTTGTCCCACTTTTACTTCTGGTAAAATTCCGCCTGCAACTTCTATGGTTTGTACTGATGAAATGTTTTCACTAGAATTCCCCACCAATATTTCAAAAGCACCTTTTTCTACCATGTATTTTTCTTTTTTGGTGTTGTAATAAGAAAAGGCTTCATAAGGAATTTCAATTGCAACAGTATTTGTTTTTCCTGATGCTACAGAAACACGCTGAAATCCTTTTAAGGCTTTTAAAGGTGTTTTTTCTGATGATTTTACATCACGAATGTAAACCTGCACAACTTCATCACCATATACATTTCCAATATTTTCTACAGTTGCAGAAATGGTTAGTTTTTCATCAGCATTTAATTTTTTGCGATCTAGTTTTACATTGTTGATTTTAAAATCAGTATAACTTAAACCATATCCAAAAGGATACAAAGGTTTTCCTTTAAAATACATATAAGTTCTGCCTCCTTCTTGAATGCTATAATCTTTAAAATCTGGCAAATCTTTATCAGACTTAAACCAAGTTGCGTTTAATTTTCCACCAGGATTTACATCACCAAATAATACATTTGCTAAAGCATTTCCTTGTTCTTGTCCATTTGGCCACATACAAACAATTCCGTCAATATTTTCTTGTTCCCAAGTAATTGCAGTAGGTCCACTAGGCACTAAAACTAAAATTACATTGTTGTTTACTGCTTTAACTGCTTTAATTAATTTATGTTGATTGCCAGGTAATTTAATCGATTTTCTGTCTGTGTTTTCTGTGGATGTAGTTTCGTCATTACCAACTACTAAAATCACTTGATCCGATTTTTTTGCCAAAGCTACAGCTTCTGCAATTTTTTGATCATCATCATCTTTTGCAGTAACTTCACAACCTTGAGCAAAATTTACGTTTGCATTGGTATAATTTTGAATTCCTTGTAAAGGACTCACTTTGCTCTTTGGATGACCAGAGTAAATTCCCATCCAACAACGATCAGCAAAAGGACCAATCATGGCAATGCTTTTAATATCCTTTTTTAAAGGAAGTGCATTGTTATCATTTTTTAATAAAACCATAGATTGTTCAGCTGCTTTTAAGGCTAATTTTTTATGAGCATTGCTTTCTAAAACACTTGCAGGTATTTCTGAATATGGATTTAGTTTTGGGTCATCAAAATCACCAGTCATAAAACGTAATCTTAATAATCTACGAACAGAAACATTGAGTTCTTCTTCTGTAAGTAAACCTTGTTGTAAGGCATCTGGCAAGGCATTTACCATGGGTGCTTTTTTAACTTTATTTCTAAAACATTCTTGATCTACACCTGCTTTTATAGCTATAGCTGCAGCTTCTGCTTGACTACCTGCATATTTCATACGGTTTTCTAAGCCTTGTATAGCAGCCCAATCTGCAATTACATAGCCTTTAAAACCCCATTCGTTTCGTAAAACTCCATTTACCAACCAATCATGAGCAGAACAAGGAATGCCATTTAAACCATTTAAACCTGTCATAATTCCTGTTGCTTCTTCATCTACAATACAAGTTTTGTAAGCAGGAAAATAATATTCGTATAAATCTTTTTTACTTACGTACGATTGCGATCTTTCTCTACCTTTTTCTATATTATTGGCAACATAATGTTTTACAGTAGTTACAGTTTTTACATATTTAGGATCATTACCTTGCATTCCTCTAACGTACATTCTTGCAATTTCTGACATTAAAAAAGGATCTTCGCTATAACATTCTCCATTTCTACCCCATCTAGGATCTCTAGCCATATTTACAGTTGGCGAGAACATCATCACTTCTTTTTTGCCCATATTTTTTAAGGCTCTAGCTTCGTTAGAAATTGCTGTAGCCACATCAAACATTAAATCTGGATTCCAAGTGGCACCCATTGCAATATTTTGTGGAAATTGGGTGCAGTTCCAGCCAATAATTCCGTGCAAAGCTTCTCCATACCATTCAAAATAAGGAACACCTAATCTTTCAATTTCTGGAATTCTAGAACCACAATAACTTATTTTTTCTTCTAAAGTCATTTTAGACAGTAAATCTTCTACTCTGTCTTCTACTTTTGCATTTGGGTCTTTCCAAATTTGGGCTTTCATCACCAAAGGTGATAAAAATACCACTGCAAACAGTAAGATTATTTTTTGATATTTCATTGTATATATGTTTATGATTAATTGATTGAAAGGTAGTATCAAATAAGGTACTTTTATAAAAATGAATATGGACATTAGTAAGACAAGTGCGTTTTTAAGCCATTTCTTATAAAAAAATGATCGATTGTTCTATTAGAAACGATTTACCAACAAATTTCTATCTTGGTATATAATTTGGAGTAATTGTTTTTGATGCATTACAATTAAAGAAAAAAACAGATATTCATTTAATATACTACAATATCAATAGTTTTGATTCGGATTAATTACTATAACGAAAACAGGAATTTTAATGACAAGAATATGAAGCTTAGGAAATGGCAGATTTAAATGTAAATACAGAAAATACTTTTTCGTAAAAGAAAGTTTATAAATTTTAAAAGACGATGTCTAAAATTTATATTTTAGTCGGTCTTTTATACATTATATCGTAACTTTACGCTATTAAATTTTTTAATTATGCTAAAAGATATTCACTCATATTGGGCTTACTTAGCTCTTGCTATACTAGTTTTTGCTGTAGTAAACGCAATAATTGGTTTAACACAAAAAAAACAATTTACCGATAAAGACTTACGTATTGGGTTATTTACACTAATAGTTTCTCATATTCAATTATTAATAGGTTTAGCTTGGTATTTTATGTCTCCATGGTATAAAGCACTAAAAAATAACGGAAGCGAAGTTATGGCAGATAAAACCACAAGATTATTAGCAGTAGAGCATCCAATAATGATGATTTTAGCAATCGTATTGATCACCATAGGTTGGTCTAAACATAAAAAGAAAACAGAAAGTGGTGCAAAGTTTAAAACATTTGCCATCTTTTACGGATTGGCATTAGTACTAATTCTTTCAAGAATTCCTTGGTCTAATTGGTTTAGTTAATGAAAATAATCAGTTACATACTTTCACCAATTTTTGCAGTCACATTTATTCTTTTATTGGTTTTTTTTCATCCATTTCAATGGTTGAGTTTTAACCTTTTTGGGCATAATGCACATGCAAAAGTGGTTGCCGCTTTAAATTTTTGTTTGGTAAAATCAATGTTGATTTTAGGAATCCCTATCTATCTTAAAAACGAATATACCTTACCTAAAGAAGCATCATTGATTTTTGTTTCAAACCATCAAAGTACATTTGATATTCCACCAATTGGTTGGTTTTTTAGAAAATACAACCCCAAATTTGTTGCTAAAATTGAGTTAGGAAAAGGCATCCCAAGTGTGTCTTACAATTTAAGAAACGGAGGTGCAGCACTTATCAATAGAAAAGATCCAAAACAAGCTATTTCAGCTTTGGTAGAGTTTGCTAAAAGAATAAAACAAAACAAATGGGGAGCAACCATTTTCCCTGAAGGCACAAGAAGTAAAACAGGTAAACCTAAAAAGTTTTCTTCAAACGGATTAAAAGTAATTACCAAATTTAATAAAGATGGTTATGTTGTACCTTTAACCATAAATAATTCGTGGAAAGTTTTCAAATATGGAAAATTTCCTTTAGGTTTAGGTAGTCCAATTACCATTACAACACATAAACCTATAAAAATTGATTCAATGCCTTTTGATGAATTGTTAGAAAAGACAGAATCAGTAATTACAAAACATATAAAATAAAATTATGTCGATACATAACGTTAGAAAAGAAGTGATGTTAACTTTAGAAAAAAAGATGCAGCACTTTATGGAAACCTATTTAATACCAGCAGAAAAAATTTGGCAACCTACAGATTTCTTACCCAACTCACAAAAAGATTCTTTTATTACAGAAGTAGAAGAAATTAGAGAAATATCTAAAGAATTGCATGACGATTTCTGGGTGGTTTTAGTAGGCGATACTATTACAGAAGAAGCCTTGCCAACCTACGAATCTTGGTTGTTAGATTTAGATGGTGTTACTCAAGACCCAGACAATAGTTGGGCAAAATGGGTAAGAACATGGACAGCCGAAGAAAACAGACATGGAGATGTTTTAAATAAATACTTGTATTTATCAGGACGTGTAAATATGCGCGAAGTAGAAATTTCTACGCAACATTTAATTGCAGATGGTTTTGATATTGGTACATCAACAGATCCATATAAAAACTTTGTATATACTACTTTTCAAGAGTTGGCTACTTATGTTTCTCATAACAATGTAGCTAAAATTGCTCGTAAAAAAGGACATAAAGCATTGGCAAAAATGTCTAAAATTATTGCAGGAGACGAAATGCGTCATCACCAAGCATATGCACATTTTGTAAAAGAAATTTTTCAGATAGATGCTAGTGAAATGATGTTGGCTTTTCAGCACATGATGAAACACAAAATTGTTATGCCAGCCATGCATTTAAGAGAATCTTTTGGCGCAAAAGGAAGCTTATTCGACGATTTCTCTACAGTTGCACAAAGAATTGGCGTATACACTGGTTTTGATTATGTAGATATTTTAAAGAAATTGAACACCATGTGGGAAATTGATAAAATAACAAACCTAACTCCAGAAGCAGAAAAAGCAAGAGATTACTTAATGAAGCTTCCAGACAGAATGTACAGAATTACAGAAAGAATTAAAGTACCAGATACAGACTTTCAGTTTAAGTGGATGTTACAACCTAGTTAGTTTTAGAAGCTATTTCCTGCTTTCCACTATATCTTTTTTGCGAAAAGCAAAAAAGGATGTCGTTGCAATCAGGGCTAAACTTGTTTGCTGATTTTAGTTAGTTTTAGAAAAAAACGAGCCTACTTTGGCTCGGTTTTTTTTTGATTATTTCCCTAGAAACTTTGCCTTTCTTTTTTCTAAAAACGCTGTTGTACCTTCTTTAAAATCTGCTGTACCAAAACAAGCACCAAACCCTTCGATTTCTGTATCAAAACCATTAACACCATCTTTATAATTAGCATTTACGGCTTTAATTGCAAGCGATATGGCTACTGGTGAATTTCGCATAATTTTAACTGCTAATTTTTCTGCTAAAGGCAATAGTTCTTCTTGGGTAGTTACATAATTTACTAAACCCAAACTTTTAGCTTCATCTGCAGAAATCATAGCAGCTGTCATAATCATTTCCATTGCTTTTCCTTTTCCTACTAATTGAGGCAGACGTTGTGTACCACCATAACCTGGAATTACACCTAAAGAAACTTCTGGCAAACCCATTTTTGCATTATCTGATGCTATTCTAAAATGGCAAGCCATAGCTAATTCTAAGCCTCCTCCTAAAGCAAAGCCATTTACAGCTGCAATTACTGGTGTTGATAAACCCTCTACATAATCGAATAAAATTTCATGCCCCTCTTTAGCTAAACTACCTCCTTCAGCCACAGAAAAATCTGCAAATTCAGAAATATCTGCACCAGCAACAAAAGCTTTTTCGCCAGAACCTGTTAATATAATAACTTTTACACCAACATTTGCTTCTAATTCTTTAAAGGCATCAGATAACTCTTGAATGGTTTCTTTATTTAAAGCATTTAATTTTTTGGGCCTGTTTATGGTTATTTGCGCTAAAGAATCTTTTTTTTGAACTAGTATGTTGTTAAATTTCATGATGTTTTTATTTATATTATAATTTATAAATCAAAAATGACTTTATTTTTTATTATTCAGTAAATTTTGTTAAGACATCTAAATTAAGAAATATGAGTCAAGTAACAAGTTCTTTATTGTTGTTTTACATAAAACTCTTACCAATTTATGGGTGCTATATAACTGTTTTTTGAAACCTAATCGCATGTATTTGATTTTCACATCAAAAACGCATCGTAGACTAAATTTTCTTTACGATAAAGGGTTGTTTAATTTATGTTTTGTGTTTGTAAGAATCCTAACCAAGTTATTGCTTTTGTACACAAATCGGCTTTAAGTATAGCTACTTTTTTTTGTAACAACGCTATTGTTTCGGTAAAATTACAGTAAAAACGGTTCCTATGCCTTCTTCAGAAGAAAAAGAAATAGTACCATCATAAGCTTCTATAATATTTTTAATCATTGGAAGCCCTAAACCCATTCCGCTTGATTTTGTAGTAAATTTCGGCTCAAAAATTAGGTTTTTTACTTCCTCAGAGATTCCTCTTCCATTGTCAGAAACTTTAATTTTTATATTATTTTTCTCTGAACTTACTTTTACATCAATAATAGGGTTTTCTTCTTTTTTTGAAGCTTGAAGTGCATTTTTTACCAAATTGGTTACAATACGAATTAATTGTGTTTTATCTAAATTGGCAAATAATTCTTTTTCATCTGTGGTGTATGTAATAAAATCTTCATTAAAAATATCTAATGCCAACTTTACAATACTTATTACTTCAATTTTTTCTCTTTTTTGAGTTGGCATTTTAGCAAAGTCAGAAAATGCTGATGCAATAGAACTCATAACATCTATTTGTTGAATTAAAGTTTGGCTGTATTCTTTCAACTTTTCTCTGATGTTATCATCTTCTGGATTAAATTTTCGTTCAAAGCTTTGTACTGATAATCGCATTGGTGTTAACGGATTTTTAATTTCGTGGGCTACCTGCTTTGCCATTTCTCGCCAAGCTTGTTCGCGTTCGCTTTTGGCTAGTTTTACGGCACTTTCTTCCAATTGATCAATCATATTATTGTAAGCTTCTACTAAAGTTTCAATTTCTGTACTTGCAGAATTTAATACAATTTTTTCATTACGTTCGTGTAAGCGTGTTTGCTCCATTTTATCAGAAATGGCTTTGATTGATCTTGTAATATAACTCGATAAAAAGTATGCTAATGCAATTGCTATCATAAACATTAACAAATACACCAAACTTAACCTTGTAATGAATTCTTTTAACTCGTGCTCAATCTCAGAATTATCCTGTGTAAACTGTAGTTCTAAAATACCAATTCGCTTAAATTTAGGGTCATTTATATAACTATAAGATGTTTGATACCCCATCCCATTTTTTACCAATGGAATTAAGATGGTGTGATTAGAATTTTGTGCCAAATCATTTAAAATATCATAAGGTAAGGGTTGAATTATATTGGGTTCAAAAGCGTTGGTTTTCGAGGACACTAATAAATTACCATGCAAATCGAAAATAGAAATATTTAATTTATTTATTGACGATATTTCATAAATACGATTTCTAAAAATCTTTGCTAAATTTTCGGTTTTAATAGGGTAAGTTGTCTTGTTTGTTAGCTCTAATTCTATAGTTTCTATAGTGGTAGCCTCTTTACGCTCAAAACGTTTAATATTATAATCTTTGGTTTGTTCGTCATATTGATAAACAGTTACCCCCAAAATTAATATGGATGCTAACAACACCAAGAGTGTCATCGATAAAAAAATGCGTATTCTTAAAGATACTTTACTGATATTAAACAAGTTTTAATCGGTTTTTAAACGTTTTGTTTTCATTATTAAAAAATCATCAAATTCACCATCATTATCCCAATCATTTGTACTTTTTCCTAAAAAACCTTCTTCGGTT
Source organism: Polaribacter litoreus (assembly GCF_054584775.1). Classification (NCBI taxonomy): domain Bacteria; kingdom Pseudomonadati; phylum Bacteroidota; class Flavobacteriia; order Flavobacteriales; family Flavobacteriaceae; genus Polaribacter; species Polaribacter litoreus. The sequence continues at coordinate 38,401 of NZ_JBTLRD010000019.1, forward strand.
TTTGTAATATGATAACTAACTTTCATTGCTCTTTTATTATAGAAAAATGTTACAAAAAGCGAATCACCTTTTACGCTCCATTTTCCATCAGATTCAGATACCTTTTCTTTTTTTTTATTGATAAACCAAGCATTAAAAGTACCGTCTGCATTATATTTTGATTGAGCAATTAATTCTGGATCATTATCAAACTTATCTTCATGTGTTTTTAAAGTATCTGATTGCTCATAGGTTGGCATTTCTATTTTTAGATAGGTGGTTTGCCAAGAATCTGTCATATATTCTTGCAACGACTTTTCTTTTTTACAAGCAACAATAAGTATGCCTAAAACAGCAATAAGCAGTATTATATTTTTTTTCATTTATATGATTATTGAGTATGCAAGATATATAAATAAAAAAAGCGGCTGTTTAAAAAGTATTACAACTTATCATCATCTGTTTGTAATGTAAAAATATTATTTACTAACAATCAAAAATATAGTTTTTTTACCTCACTCTAAATGATATATAAATTTACTTTTTAGACTACATCTGTTAAACTAATTCTATGTTTTAAGGCTAATTTACTTTGATATTTATAGCATTATAATCATCTGAACGAATACCAATTAAACCAGATACTGTTTGCCCTTGTTTAATGGTTAATCCGTTTAAATTGTACCTTATTAAATCGCTCTTAAACTTTTTATTGGCAGTGCTGGCAGCTGTCATATTTCCGGCTGTTAAGCCAGGTCCAAGAATTAAACCAATAGGAAATACAGTATTTTGTGTTTGGTACCCATTTTCAGTTTCGGTTGTATATAAGTTTGTTGGTGTTAACAATAAATACCACAAATAAGAAGCAGGACTTTGTTTTAATGATGTAAATACCCTATCATTATCCATAACATAAATTGCAGAACCATTATCGTAATTTAATGTAACATTTTCACCAAAAACCAAATCGTTAGCTGAGTTATTAGTGATTTTTATTGCTATTAATCTTACGCCTTTTGCCAATTCTTTCTTTTTATACTTTTTGTTTAAAAGTTCGTATTTATACTCTAATTTTACGCCTTGATCTTCTGATTTTGATAAATAATTAACAGTTTGTGGGTTGATGGTTTGATAAGACGAAGCACAGCTAGCATACAAAACAACTACTACAATTAGCAATGCAATTTTTTTTAAATTCATGGTGTGTTTGGTTTTTTATCAAAAGTAATTTATTTGTTTTAACTAAAAAATAATTTTATTTTTTGTCAGCTAAAGGCAAAAATGTACGTCTAAATTTTAAAATTAAAGGTAAGCCTCTAGCTAATATCCAAAGGGTGAAAGCAATCCAAATTGCCGCCAATTTATAATCTAGCCAATCAAAAAATAGTAAAGTTGGAATAAAAACTAGACCTGTTGACAAAATTAAGACGTTTCTTAAATACTTCATAAACCCCATTCCTTTAAACATTCCGTCAAAAATAAAGGTAATGGCATTAATAGGTTGGGTTAATAAAACAATCCAAAATACATGATAAAATTGTTCTAAAACATCAGCTTCTTTAGTGAAAATTTCTCCAATAAAATTGTAAAAAACAAAGCCTATGATGGCAATTATACAGCCCATAATTAAACCGTATTTAAACAGTTTTGTGCTTAAGGTAACCAAAGTTTTATATTCTTTTGCACCTAGTAATTTGCCTGATAAAATATTTCCTGCACTAGAGTATCCATCAACCATAAACGCACCCAATAACCAAATATTAACACCAATTGTATATGCAGCAATATAAGCAGCTCCGTAATCTGTAGCGTAAGAAGTTGCAAAATATAATGCTGTATTTAAAGCAATAGTTCTTATAAATAGGTTTCCTATCATCCCTAATAACCTAGGAATTTCTTCATGAAATGATTTTCCTAATTTTAAAGAAATTGTTGTTTTTTTAATCAGCAAAACAAAAGCAAGTATTGCCATTGTAATTTGCGCAATTACACTTGCATAAGCAGCACCTTCTATATACATTGCTGGTACAAACCCATCTACTCCATACACTAAAACAATATCTAATACAATGTTTAGTAGCGCCCCTATTATAGCAATAATCATAGGATAAAAAGTGTTTTGCAACCCTCTAAAAACTCCAAAAATAGCAAATACAAATAATGAAAACGGGAATCCAAAAATTCTGATTTTAAAATATCGAATACAATATTCTAAAACTTCACCAGATGCATTATAAAACTGGAAAATTTGTTTTGCAAATGGGTATGAAATTGCCAAAATTAATACACTTCCTAATACCACAATAAGTATTGCTTGTGCTGGTAGCGTTTTAATATCATTTAATTTATTAGCCCCTACATATTGAGATATTATAGAAGATATAGCACTACGAACTTGACCAAATACCCAAATTAACATCGAAATATATGCACCTACAATACCTACAGCAGCTAAGCTTTCTGTAGCATTAAGTTTAATATTTCCTATAATTGCTGTATCAGTTATTGATAACAAGGGCTCTGCAATACCCGCTATTAAAGCGGGAATCGCCAATTTATTAATGCGTTTTAGACTAATATCAGTTTTCAAAATACTTGTTTTTGCAAAGGTACACCTCTAAAAAAGGTTTACAAACTGTTCTGTAAGAAAGAAACTGCTACTATCAACCATACCATACTATCAAAACAAAAAATGTGAGGTTATATTTAAGTAATTTATCATCCTCAAAAATAAATTACCTAAAACTTTATCTAAAACATAGAACCGTTTACAACCTACGTCTTTATTAAAAAATTAGTAACTTTGTTTTATAAAATACACCTACCATGCATCACATTTTAGTACCTATAGGATTTACAGAAAGTGCACAAAACACCTTACAATTTGCCATTGATTTTGCTTCAGAAATTAATGCAAAAATTTTTGTGTTTAGAGCATATAGTGCACAATCTAAAGCAGGAACAATGATTAATATTGATAGTATTATAGAACGTGAAACCAATTTATATTTACGAACTATGGTAAAAACTGTGAATACAAAAAATGTAGATGTTAAACTTATTGCTGCAAAAGGTGGAGTCGTTGATAGCGTTTTAAGTATTGATGATGATTTAGGTATAGATTTGATAATTGTTGGTGCAAAAAGCAACTCTATTAAAGAAGAATTATTTTTAGGTAAAACAGCTGGTAGCTTAGTAAAACAAACCGATATCCCTATGCTAACTGTTCCAGAAAATTATAAGTACACGCCTTTAAAAAATGTTTTAATGGCTTTTAAATCTGGAATTATAAAAAGTAAAAACGTTTTAAAACCTATACAATTTGTTGTTGATAAATTCGATACACGAGTAAATTTACTTTTGGTAAAAACTCCTGAATATTCTCAAGAAGATTTGGTAATTGACCAAAATTTAGATCAATTAAAATCTACATTAACAGTTACCGAAAATTCAACTACGTTTCAAGGTGTTTTAGAGCATATTAAAACTCATAACCCAGACATGTTGTGCGTTTTTAGACGTAAAAGAGGATTTTTCAAAAAACTTTGGGAAAAGAATACCATTCTTAAAGAAGAGTTTTTTACAAATGTGCCTTTGTTAATTTTAAAGGGAAAGTAGTTTATTTTATTGCTTTGAAAGATAATGGTTCGAAAGATTCCAAACCAACAATGCAAGAAATTTTTGAATAATGAGATATGGCATTATAATCTAAACCTGTAACAATCTCTGCCAAAGGAACTATAGCAAAAACTAAAATAAGAAAAACAGCCATCATTCTTACTGAATTCGTTTGTTTATCAGTTTTTCTAAAATCTATAAAAATTGCGTTGATATTTTCCATATTCTAAACATAGAAATTACAATTTAAAGCCCAAATTAATACTTTAAATCAGCAGGTTCTATAAATCCAATTTGTGGGTTATATATTTCTGTTATATACACTTTTACTTCGTCTATAAACTCTTCTAATTTTTCTTGGGTAATATTGGTATCAGGATTTCTACTATTTGATGAAAAATTGATAGCTAAGAATCCTTCTTTCAGGTTTTTAAAAGAATAAATACCTGCTTTTAAATTCTTAGAAAAATCGAATTTTTTATTTTGAGTATATAAATAAGAATAAAGTAAAACCTGAATGGCTTTGTATTGTTCTTTAACTCTAAGTTGCTCAAAATCCAATACTTTTAATTCTGTACCTTTTACCATTCCAGATTTGTAATCTATAATTCTTACATCGCCATTCAATTCATCAACTCGATCTACATTTCCGTGAATTTTTACAGGAAAATCAATTCCGTCAATTTCTATTTCTGCGGATAAGTTTTCTTCTGTAGCAATTATTTTTAGTTGATTATTATCATCCTTTAAAACTCTTTTTTCTGATGCCAAAAAATTAACTACAAAACGATTGGCAACTTCAAAAATTAAGCGGTTTTTACCTGTAGAAATATCACCATTTTTAAAATGGATTTTAAAATGTTTTGACACTAAATCTTGGGCAGATTTTTCCATGGTAACAACATCATCAAACTTTAAAAATTTACCCATAAACGGTTTATAGAGTTCATCTAAGGTTTCGTGAACTACAGTTCCTAAGGTGTTGTACGCCACAGTTTCTTCTACATCATCAAATTCTTTAATTTTTAAAATTTTTTGTTTGTAAAATGCAATAGGGTTGTACAAGTAGTTGGTTAATGATGATGGCGAAAATCCTTTTTCTGCCAATTCTTTTAATCGATCAAAAACCAAATTATTTTTAGAAATTTCTTTTAATTCTATTTTTTGAGGCAATACTTTTGGCGATACAGTTTTCTGAATAATATCTGTTCGCATCATTTCTAGCTGAGTTACAAATCGGCTTTTTTCTCCACTTCCAAAAACATCGTGTTCTGTATTGTATAAAATGTACACGTTTTTGGCTCTTTGTATTAATCTGAAAAAATGGTACGAGAAAATAGCATCTTTTTCTCTGTACGTAGGCAAACCAAATTGCACTTTTACATCAAAAGGTATAAAAGAATTTTGCTGACTATTGGCTGGTAAAATCCCTTCATTTGCAGATACTAAAATGATGTTTTCAAAATCTAAAACACGCGTTTCTAACATCCCCATTAATTGTAGTCCTTTTAGAGGCTCTCCTTGAAAAGACAAACTTTCCGAAGCAATTAGTTGCCTAAAAAACTGAGCCAATGTTTTTAAATCTCTAAAATATTCAAACGTTCCTTGCAAGGTTTTAAGTTGTGTAAAAGTGGTGTAAAAACGAAACAAATATTCTTTTTCTATTGCATTTACATTGTCTTTTAACAAATCGATTAATGCTAAAATAATGTCTATAAAATTAGCAACTGTATCAAAAGGTTTAAATAAATTTAAGATTACTTTTTTAACTTCTGGTATTGCTTGTTTTAAAAGCGTATTTATATGATTTTCATTGATAAACGTCTGATTTTCTCTAGCAATCTGTGTCGTAAAATTATCAATACCCTCTAACAATCCATATATTAATTGATGTTTGAAAAAACGATTTACATCTTTGTAATAAAATGCATTGACACTATTTTTCTGTAACTTTTCTTGTGATATAAACAATTGAAAAACAGCAAAAAGCAACCCAGTTGTAGGAACATCTTTTAACGGATATCCCATAGTAATATTAATATGATTAATGTTCTTAGGCAACGAGTTTAAGCTAATGGGCAATAAAGTTTCATCTGCCAAAACCAAAGCTGTATCATTGGCGTGTGATTTTTGTTGTAAAATTTCGCCAATATATTTTATTTGTGTAGTGTTTTTAGCTGCGCCAATTACCTCTATTTTTTTAGGTTTAGAAAAAGTATTCCCTAAACTCTTAAGTGGATGTTTTTCGTAATATTTCCACTCTTTTTTATACTTTCTGATAAACTTACCTGCTTGATGATTGGAGTTGTAAAAAGCTTCGTCAATATCCCAATAAATTTCGGCATTACCTCTTTCTAAAGTTTTCTGAAATAATAATTCTTCTGCTTTATTTAAAGCATTAAACCCAATAAAATAAAAGGTTTTATCACTATTCTCATCTAAATATTCATCAACTTTTTTAGCGGATTCTTTATACATTAATCCTTGATAACCAATGTTTTTATCTAATAAAAATTGATAAAAAGCATCGTAATAATTCTTTAGTTTTTCTAAAAACGAATTGTGATCTTTAATTAATTCTGTTTCTTTAAAAGTGCCTTTTACAGACCATTTTCTTAAACGCTCTATATCTCTTAAATAAATAAAAATGTCTTTGGTATTTACCAAATGTTGATCAATTTCATTAAAATCTTGCAACACTGTTATTGCCCAAGAAGAAAATACGTCAAAAGAATCCGGATTTTTTTCTACGCTTTTATAAATACTATAAAAATGAAACAAGAGTTGAATACTATCTACTTTTTGAACGCCAGAAATTCGCTGAATAAATTGCTCTATATTTAGCATTTCTGGTAAAAAACCGATGCTAATCTTATCTTTAAACTCTTGTTTTACAAAAATCTTTGCTCTTTGCGAAGGCAGTATAAAAACCACATTTTCAAATGATTTTGTGGTTTGTAAAATATCATCTAAAGTTTCTGAAATAAAAGATTGCATCGTTAATTTTTGGTTTTCTAAATTACAAAAACTTACATTTATACCTCTTTAATCTTTAATTTTATTTTGATGAAAAACGAATTACGAGTTGTTGGTATTCAAGCAGATTTAGTTTGGGAAAATCCCACTCAAAATCTTGCCTTTTTTGATGAAAAAATTAGAAGTCTACCTAAAGAAACAGATCTAGTAGTTTTGCCAGAAATGTTTACCACAGGTTTTACAATGGAACCCAAAAATGTTGCTGAAAAAATGAATGGAAATGCAGTTTCTTGGATGATAAAAATGGCACAAGAAAATAATTTAGCTTTAACAGGAAGCTTAGTAATTGAAGATGACAACAACTATTACAATCGTTTGATTTTTGTGCATCCTTCAGGAAAAATAGAAACGTATGATAAAAGGCACTCTTTTACCTTAGCTGGTGAAGATAAAGCATACACTTCTGGAAATAAAAAGCTAATTATAGCGTATAAAGGATGGAAAATTTGTCCGTTAATTTGTTACGATTTACGTTTTCCTGTTTGGGCTAGAAATACAGAGAATTACGATCTTTTAATTTTTGTAGCTAATTGGCCTGTTAAAAGAATTAAAGCTTGGGATACACTTTTAAAAGCACGTGCAATAGAGAATATGTGCTATGTAATTGGTGTAAATAGAACCGGAATTGATGCCAATAATTATGAATATTCTGGAAGTTCTTTAATTGTTGATTATTTAGGTGATGTACTTTCTGATGTCTCAAAAAATAAAATTGGAATGATTGAAGCTACTTTAAACAAAAACAATCAACAAAAAATTAGAGAAAAATTGGGATTTTTAAATGATAAAGATGATTTTAATATTCTATAAAAATGAAGAAGAAAATAAATTTTACAGATAGAACAGATCCTTCAGGTTTTGAAAACCTGAAGGGGCTTTAAATTTATCAAACAAAAAGAATTAAAGTTAGGAATACGATTTTAATAGCGTATGCTATAGAAAATATGAGTTATATAATAGGAGTAAATAGAACAGGAATTGATACTAATAATTATAAATATTCTAGAAATTCTGTAATTGTTCATTATTTAGGTGATGAAACTCCTGATTTACCTAATTATAAATTGGAATTATTGAAGTTACTTTAAACAATAACAATCATGAAAAGGTTAGAGAAAAATTGAGGTTTTTAAATGATAAAGCTGATTTTAATATTCTTTAAAAAAGAAGAAGAAAATAAATTTTATAGATAGAACAGACCCTTCAGGTTTTAAAAACCTGAAGGGTCTTTAAATTCAAGTCAAACAAAAAGAATTAAAGCAAGGAATGCTTTTTTAAAAGCATGTGCAATTGAAAATATGAGTTAAGCAATTTGTTAAAGTGAACAAGAAGTATTGCCAATAATTATGAATATTCTAGAAATTCTATAATTATTGATTGTTTAGGTGATGTGCTTTCTGATATCTCTAAAAATAAAATTGATATGATTGAAGCTGCTTTAGATAAAAAAAATCAAGAAAAGGTAAGAGAAAAATTGGGGTTTTTAAATGATAAAGATGATTTTAATATTATTTAAAGAACAGCCCCTTCAGGTTTTGGAAACCTGAAGGGGCTTTGAATTTTTGTTTTTGAATTCTAAAACAAACTAAAAAATAAAGACACTTTCCCAAAAAGTGTGTAAGTTAAAAATTACAGGATTAGATTTTTCATAATTTAATCCTGTTTTCAAATATAGCCAAAAATTGGTTTAGTACCTTCTTTTTTTTAGATTCACAAAATCTAGATTATAAACCAAAAATTAAACTTTTTAAATTTTAAACTCATCAATATAATTTCTGCCATTATTTCTAACAATAACAGTGTAATCTCCTTTTAGGTTTTCGTCTAACTTGTAGATTCTGTTTACAATGTTGTCTCCTTTTACAACCTCAGAATAAATTATTTCATCATTGTAGTACAATGCAACTTCTAATGGCTTAGTGTCAAAGGCAATTCTACTAATCATTAACCTGTTTTCTTTGTTTCTAATAACAGGTTTAAAAATTACTTTTTTAGCATTTTCATTAAAAATTACTTTGCCCTCCTTTACTTGAAGAGTTTTAATAATAATTTGAAAATCTTTATCCAATTCTAAAGTGTAATTCCCATCTTGTAACTTAGAAAAATCAAAAAACTTAATAAGGTTTCCTGTATTATCTACATTTTCTAGGTGTAGAACAATACCATTTTCATCTTTAATGGTTAATTGTTGTCCTTTTTTAACTCCTCTAAATACTACTTTTGTTTTTTTAGCATTTAATTCAACATTTACATTCTTGTCGTTTGCGTAGTTTATTAATGTTCCCAACATAATAACTACTACTAATAATCTTTTTTTAAGTGTTTTCATAATATAAACTTTTTTAAGATTTACACTACAAAGGTATGGTAGAAGTCTTGTTTAAAGAACAACACAATTGGTCTTTTTGTGTTCAATATTAACCTTATTGTTTATGTTAACTTAATATTAAGTTAAAATAGAGTATATTATTAATAATTTTATATAGTTTGTATTTCTTTTAAAATTTGGTATAATGCCAAAAAAAACGAGCCTATAAAGGCTCGTTGTTCCAGATTTTTAAAAATCTGATAATTAACTAAAAACAATATTTTTAAATTTTGAATTCTTTGATAAAGCTTCTCCCATTATTACGAATGATAACTTTGTAGCCACCTTTAATTTCTTTATCTAATTTATAAACTCTATTTAAAATGGCATCTCCTTTTACAGTTTCTGAGTAAATAATTTCGTCGTTGTAATACAATGCTACTTCTAGCGGTTTTTTATCAAATGCAATTTTAGATATGAATAACTTGTTGTTTTCATTTCTCACAACAGGTTTATAAATTATTTTTTTAGAGCTTTCATCTAAAGTTACTTTATTACCATTAATTTTTAAAGGCTTTACAATAATTTGAAAATCTTTTTCTAATTCTAGCGTATAGTTACCGTTGTTAAGTTTAGAAAAGTCGAATACTTTACTAAGTTTACCTTCCTTTTTAATATTTTCAGAATACAATACAGTTCCATTATCGTCTTTAATAGTAAGCTGCTGTCCCTTTTTAGCTCCTTTAAATACAACTTTTACTTTTTTAGCATCTAAATTGTAATTTCCATCTTTGTTGCTTGCGTAGTTGGTAAATGCTCCTAGCATTACAATTGCTATTAGTACTAACCTTTTTTTAAGTGTTTTCATAATATAAACTTTTATAAGATTTACACTGCAAAGTTATGGCAGAAGCATTTATTGGAAAACAACAGAATTGTTATTATTATATACTTTATTAACTAAATAAAATTTTTATGAAAAAATAAAGTTAATATAGAATATATTCTTGACAATTATATATAGTTTGTATTTCTTAAAAAATTTGGTGCAATGCCAAAAAAAACGAGCCTATAAAGGCTCGTCGTTCCAGATTTTAAAAACCTGATAATTAACTATAAACAATACTTTTTAAATTTCAAATCTGTTGGTGAAACTTCTACCATTATTATAAATTACAACTTTGTATTCACCTTTAATTTCTTCATCCAATTTATACACACGATTTAAAATTGTGTTTCCTTCAAGCGTTTCTGAATAAATGATTTCATTGTTAAAATACAATGCAACATCTAATGGTTTTTCATCAAAAGTAATTTTAGATATTAGTAATTTATTATCTATACTTCTAACAACAGGCTTAAAAATTACTTTTTTAGCACTATCATCTAAAGTTACTTTATTACCATTAATTTTTAAAGGTCTTACAATAATTTGAAAATCTTTTTCTAGCTCTAGCGTATAATTACCGTCGTTAAGTTTAGAAAAGTCGAATACTTTACTGAGTTTGCCTTCTTTTTTAATATCTTCAGAATACAGTACAGTTCCATTATCGTCTTTAATAGTAAGCTGCTCTCCTTTCTTAGCTCCTGTAAATACAACTTTTACTTTTTTAACATCTAAATTGTAATTTCCATCTTTGCTGTTTGCGTAGTTGGTAAATGCTCCTAACATTACAATTGCTACTAGTACTAACCTTTTTTTAAGTGTTTTCATAATATAAACTTTTATAAGTTTTATACCGCAAAGTTATGGCAGAAGCATTTATTGGAAAACAACAGAATTATTGTGTTTGTGTGCTTTATTAACCGAATACGTTTTATATAAAAACAGTATTGTTAATATAGAATATATTATTGGCAATTATATATAGTTCTCAAATAATTAAGTTTAATTAGGTACAAAAAAAACGAGCCCTTTAGGCTCGCTTTTCCAGACTACTAATAAATCTGATAATTAACTATAAACAATACTTTTTAACTTTTTGTTTTGTCAAGAAAAAATCTTAACAAACACTGTTCTATATTTCATAGGCTGCAACCTTTTATAGACAGTACAAATATAAAAGTATAATGCAATGATAGAAACAACAGAATTAGTTGATTTGTATGCAAAATTAACATTTTTAACAATGTTAAGCTATGTTAAAGTTAATATGGTTTATAAAATTGATAATTCTATACACATAGTCATTTGCAGATGTTGTATTTTTGCAGTATGATACAGAAAAAACCAACTCTCGAAAAAATCACACCAGATTTTGGTAGCTCTTTTTTATTAAAAAAGCACGTAGAGTTTTTAAAAACGAACAAACCATTCTGGCATTTTCATCCAGAAATAGAGCTTGTATATGTTAATAAAGGCAAAGGTAAAAGACATATAGGAAACCATATTAGTTATTTTAATAATAGTCAATTGGTATTAATAGGTTCAAATTTGCCACATATTGGCTATTTAGACCGTTTAACAAATAATGGTTCTGAAACTTTAATTCAGTTCTTACCCGATTTCTTAGGAAAAGATTTTTTTAAGGTTCCAGAAATGGCTGCGATTGATGCACTTTTTGAGCGGGCTAAAAAAGGAATTCGATTCAACATAGAAATTAAACAAAGAATTGGAGCTAAAATTGAAAAATTAATTGAATTACAAGGGGTTCATAGAATTACATCTTTTGTAGAAATTTTAAATGATTTGGCTACAACTGATGATTATACCTTATTAAACGCCAATGGTTTTGCTTTTGAAAGCGTGCATCAAGACAGTAATAAGATTGAGGTAATTTACAAGCACATCAACGAAAATTTTAAAGATCATATTAGTTTAGATGAAATTTCTGAATTGGCAAGCATGACTGTTCCAGCATTTTGTAGGTATTTTAAGAAAACAACAGGAAAAACATTTACAAAATTAGTAAATGAGTACAGGGTTGTGCATGCTACAAAATTATTAGCTGAGAGCAATATGAGCATTGCTGATATCAGTTTTGAGTGTGGTTTCAACAATTTTTCTCATTTTAATAAGTTATTTAAAGAGTTTACAGGTAAAAGCGCATCAGTATACAGAAGCGAATTAAAAAATTTAATACAGTAATTATGAGTGTAATGGTAAAAACTAAAATCGATAAAGCTATAGATTACTATAGTTTTAAGAGTAGACAAATTAAAGACTTTGTAAATTCAAGCAAAGATTTAACCGTAGAGCAAATTGTAGAATTTGGCGAAGAATTGTCTGTTTTAGAGTATAAAATAACAGCTTTAGAAGTGGCAAGAGAAAGCTAATTATAGCTTACCATTCCACTCATCATAAAACTGTTGTAAATATATTTCCATAAAATGATGTCTTTTTTCAGCAATTTTTTTAGCTGAATTAGTGTTCATTTGGTCTTTAAGTAGCAACAATTTCTCATAAAAATGATTAATTGTTGGTGTATCAGTATTTTTATATTCCTCTTTAGTCATATTTAAATTTGGTAAAATCTCAGGGTCGTATAAAGCCCTATTTTTAAATCCACCATAATTAAAACAACGAGCAATACCAATAGCGCCAATGGCATCTAATCTGTCTGCATCTTTTACAACTTCTAATTCTTTTGATGTAAAATGTTTTTTATGAGTATCAAAAGTATTTTTAAAAGACATGTTTTTGATAATCTTTACAACATGCTTTCCTATTTCTTTAGGCACTTTTTGATCAATTAAAAAGTGTTTTGCTTTTTTAGGACCTATTTTTTCATTGCCTTTATGAAATTTTGGATCAGCAATATCGTGTAGTAAAGCCGCTAAAGAAACTACAAAAATATCTACATTTTCTTCTTTTGATATTAAAATGGCATTTTTAAAAACACGTTCAATATGAAACCAATCGTGGCCACCTTCTGCATTTTTAAGTTCTTCTTTAACAAATTCGACGGTATTTTGTATTATTTTTTCTTGATTCATATGGTGTAAAAATAAAAAGGCTGTCTGAAAAGTATTAAAATTTGTCATTTCGACTGCAATGGAGAAACCTTATTTATTGATAATTAAATACATAGTTTTTTCGACTTCGCTCAAAATGTCATCTAAACCTACTTTTTAGACAGCTTTTTTAAAATTAATAATAATTGCAAATCTACCTAATTAATATGCTATGACTTTCAGTTTTATCATTAAAAATAATTACTAAAATATAATTACCAGATTTTAAACCTTCTACATCAATCATACCTACTGCTGGTGAGATGGTTTTTACTACATTACCTTGTAGGTCATATAGTTTTGCTGTACTGTTATTATTTTTATGTAAAGTATTTAATTGCTTAGATTTAATATTTGTTTTAGTAATGTTCCAGGCATAAAAAACGTTATAGGATTCCATACTGAAAGACAGTATTCAAAATAGAAAACTTCGTTTCCATTCAAATCATACAATATTGGCATTGCTGTTCCTACTTGAATTGTTTTTGTAACTGTAAAAGTTTCATTGGCACAACTAGTACTTATTTGCGCAGACAGTGCAACATCACCAACATAGTTACTACTAGGAGTAATAGTTACATTGTTATAGCTATTATTAGTAATAGTAACCACACCAGATGGATAAACACTCCAACTGATTGGTAAATTACCTTGTAAATTTTGAATAACGTAATTTCCAGAGTTGGTATCACATATTTGATTAGTACCTAAAATTTCTAAATTTAAATTGTTACCACAATCAGAAGGACAGGAGTAAAAACCTTTATCACTAGTAGTATTTAATTCTTCCATTAGCCATTGACCATTTTCAAGTGTAAACTGAATATGATTTTCATTTTGTAACACATTGGTATAAAAATTATCAAAAGGAATATGCTTAGCCCCATTTGGAGGTGCAATAGGTGAATAAGTTTTATTTAAATCTGCATAAGTAATGGTTTGTGTACCATCACCAATATTTAAGCTACTGTATGTTGGTACAAAGTTAAATGTTCTTTGAGTAAAAGAATTTGCTATATTATCTGGCAATTCAGAGAAGTTTTCTACATCATAAATACCACCACTGGCATTATCTAATGGAAGCATATTAGCTTCAGAATTAACACTATATTCATCAATTAAAGGTTCATGAACAGTAATAGACCATAATATTGTTTTACTGATAAAAATTTCACCATTGTATATTTGTTTTACTTCTTGATTTGGTAAAGACTTTACTGTAAAGCGACCAACGATATCTGTATCAGTAGAAAAAACAGAACTTACAGCTTTTAAAGGATTCCATCCCGCAAGTTGTACAAACCCTAAGACTAAACTTTGCCAATAAAGGAAATGAGTTCTTTCATCTAAATATATCATTGTTGCATTGTCAGTAAAACCTTGAGGACCTCCACATTCTGAGCCACTAGAAATGGCAATATTACGTATATTGCCTTGAGTTGGGTTACCCATTGTATGATATTCATTATAAAAAGCAGTAGACAATGCATTGTTGTTATTTGTGGTTAGGTTCGGTCCTTGGCCATCTAACTGATAAATTAACATTTGTTGAGCTGCAGGTGATTCTAATAGATTATAACCATCATCTAAACCTTCTATAAAAGAATCCACACCCACCGTTTCAAAAGTAAATAAACTAAAAAAATATGGGTAATTTTATAGTTTCTCCTTTTAAATGCCGAACCATTGCTTGAAAACCCAAAGGCGCATTAGCTCCTTGGTGTGGGGTATCATGACTAATATATAATTCAGTATCATGCACCAAATTGGTCATTTCCATATGGCGTAAGGCATAACGTGCTACCAAACCGCCCATACTCAACCCCATTACAACATTAGGTTCTGCATTAGGGTTATTAGCCTTTAAACCATTAACCCATTCAATAACGTCTTCTACCATTAAAGCATTGCGTTGTATAAAATCTGTACCATTTTGGTAATCTACAAATACCAAATCGTAGTTCTGGTCTTCAATTGCATCGTTTAAAGATTGGAAACTAGTAGGGTTTGGGTCAATATCTACTTGGAGACCTCCATTCCTAGTGCCATTTATCAAACTAAAATAATTAAAGTCATCATTTGGGTCAAAACCTTCCACTACAATTAAAGGCTTAGTTAATTGAGTGTGTCCATCTGCTAATTCTATAGTTACAAAACCAGAAGTACTAGCACCATTCCAAGGATCACCTGTTCTTAATTCCCTGTCAAAAAGTAAATCTCCTCCATCAAATCTTGCCTGAATGTTTGGAATATAATCTATCCATATTTTAGAATGGCTATACAAACAGCATTATTGCTAAAGGTAATTTTATAGCTCAGTTCTTTAATGCCACTTGTAAAGTAGTTGATGCTTTTTTCAGTATTTAAACCTACGTTTTGGTAGCCAGAACCATCATCAAAATCAATTTCTACTTGTTGTACGCTTAATCCAGTATTGCTATAAATTAGGTTAGAGGGGAGTTTAAAAGTAAAGGTTTGCCCTTGCAACTGTTTTTTTAAAGGGGAAATACCAAAAATAGTTTTAGTTTCATAAGGGTTTCTACCAGCTACATCATAAATACGATCATTACTTACAGTTATATCTCCATTGCTTAAGGCATTGGTTTTGTATTGCTGGTAGTTGTAGTGTTGTAATGCCAATAATACATCTGTGCTGCTGATTTCTTGCTGGTTTTTTAAGAAATTAAAAACAGTATTGGCAGCTGTCATATTTTGAGCAATAGTGCCCACACGCATTGTCTACAAACTGCTGTATAAAGATTGCCATTGTATTTTATCTACAAAATTTAAAGTATCATTAACCCCATCATAATTTTCTACAGTATTAAAACGAACACCAAATTCTTTTAAATAGCCAGTAGTCACTTTGGTTTTATCGATATTACCAAATACGTGTTGCATTCTGTTGTAATATGCATTGTTTTGGGCATAAGATTGCCATAAAAGCATACAAAGTATGCTAGAAAGAATAATTTTTTTCATAGTTTTTGTTTTAAAAAAGTTAAGTAATTAAATAAGTATTAAGGAATGTATTTCATATCAAATACACCTTCTGTAATTTTTATATCTTCACAATCATCATTGTTTGTCGAAAACTCAAAAGTGCCAGAAATAATATAGTTGGTTCTGTCTATTTTGGTGAAGAAAACATTTCCTTCATAGGAGTATTCAAAATCATAATAACAGGATAAAGCATTAGGATTAACATTATATCTAGCAAACCCAGTTATATCATAGCTCTTGTTTATTTCTAAAGGGTTACCCAAGATTATATATACACCTCCAGCTCCAAACTGAAGCTGTTCTTGCTGAAAAATTGCTGTTTGTTTAGAAGTATTTGTAATATTTACAATTTCATCATTTACTTTAAAAGCAAAGGTTCCTTTACCTGATTGAGTAGCTTCTGGGAGTTGAGGTGTGTTGTTATCGTCATTTAAAAGATTGCAATTGTAAAATACTATCGTGATTACAAATAGTATTAAAAAGCTGTTTTTTTTAGGTAAGCGTTTTTTTTTCATAGTGGAGGTTTAATTTTACATAAAACTACAAATCATTATTTAAACAGATGTTACTTTATTGTTAATCAACAACAGTAATTATTATTTTCTTAAAGCCAACTCCTCCTTAATTTTCTTCATTTCAAATAGCATTACAAATAACATCGGCGCAAAGAATAAGGGTAGAAACGTTTGGAAAGAAACTCCTTTTTCAACAGTATAAAATACTGCAAAAACAATCATAAGTATTAATAAAAAACCTTGCACAATCGCTAAAGTCTTCTGTTTCTTCAGTTTTTTAATAAGCTCTTCTTTAGTATATGATGAAAATTGTGATGCCATAATTTGATTAGATTTTACAAAAAAAAATCCACTTTTTCAGTGGATTTTTTTAATGTTCTTTCTCTGGATAGGATTAACAATGCTCTTCGTAAGCAGCTGCTAAATTTTGTGCAATCATTTGTGCAGAACGGCCTTCAATATGATGGCGCTCTAACATGTGCACTAAATTACCATCTTTAAATAAGGCAATTGCAGGAGATGATGGTGGAAAAGGAACCATAAATTCTCTCGCTTTTTGAGTAGATTCTTTTTCTACACCTGCAAAAACAGTGGTTAAATTGGTGGGTACTTTATCTGCGCCTAAAGAAGCTATTGCTCCAGGTCTTGCAGTACCAGCAGCACAACCACAAACCGAATTTACCATTACTAAAGTAGTACCTTCTTTTGCCATTGCTTTTTCTACGTCTTCACTTGTATATAGTGCTTCGAAACCAGCGTCAATTAATTGATCACGCATTGGTTTTACTAATTCTTCTGGATACATAATTATCTATAATTTTAGAGGTACAAAGATAATCATAAAAAGCACAGAATTCAAGTTGATAATTAACTACTGTTGATAGGTATATCAATAAAATTGATATTTTAAAAAATACTTAAAATACTGTTGATTCCTTATCTTTGAGCTCAAAATTAAAATTTTTATGGGAAGTTTTACCAAATGGTTAGGAGCAGGTTTAGGTTTTACGTTAGGGGGTCCAATAGGTGCAGCTATTGGCTTTGCCTTAGGAAGCTTTGTAGACAAATTTGAAATTGATGATTTTAAGCAAGAACAAATAGATTATGATAGAGAGCAACCTAGAAGAACTTCTAAAAGACAATCTAGCACTCAATCTGGTGATTTTGAAATGAGTTTACTGGTTTTAGCCTCTATTGTGATTAAGGCAGATGGAAAAGTAGACCAACGTGAATTGAACTTTGTACGTTCTCAATTTTTGAGTATGTATGGTAAAGAGCGTGCCAATAATGCTTTTAAATTATTTAAAGGTGTTGTTAAAAAAGAGATTTCTGCACGCCAAGTTTGTATACAAATTAGAGAACATATGTCTCACGCTTCACGTTTACAGTTAATTCATTTCTTATTTGGTATTGCCAAAGCAGACGAATTTGTGTCACAAAAAGAAATTGATGAAATCAAGAAAATTTCTGGTTATTTATACATCAATCAAAATGATTACGAGTCTATAAAAGCAATGTTTTATGATGCTTCTGGTAATGCCTATAAAATTTTAGAAGTAGACAAATTTGCATCTAATGATGAAATAAAAAAATCGTACAGAAAGTTAGTAAAAAAATACCACCCAGATAAATTAAGAGATTTAGGTGATGAGCATCTACAAGGTGCTAAAGAAAAGTTTCAA
Source organism: Polaribacter litoreus (assembly GCF_054584775.1). NCBI lineage: Bacteria > Pseudomonadati > Bacteroidota > Flavobacteriia > Flavobacteriales > Flavobacteriaceae > Polaribacter > Polaribacter litoreus. The sequence goes on from NZ_JBTLRD010000019.1 coordinate 56,496, forward strand.
AGCATACAAGATGCTTATGAAAAAATTAAAAACGAACGAGATTTCTAGAAATTTTAATAATCAATTTTAGCGTTTATAAAATTTTATTTTTTTTAAACTCCCATCACCTTTATTTTTAAATAAAGCAATGTAACAACCTTTTTTTAATTTCTTATAGGCTGTTCCTTTAAATGCGTTAATATATTTTTTATCAAATACTTGAGTGATTTTTGACATTACTTTTTTTCCGTAAATGTCAAAAATATTTACCTCGTGTTGCTCAGATGTATTAGCACGTGTTTTAGTATCTTTCTGAATTATGGGGTTTATGGTCGATTCTTGTTGGTTTGTAGTTTCTGGAATAGCATTTGAATAACCAAACACTATAATTTCGTTTACAGCTCCAAATACATTTTCATACATTGATAATCTTAAGTATCTTGTATCCACATTAGTAATGTGTGTTTTCCAAGTATTAAAGCTCGAGCAAGAATCTACAAATAATTCTGTCCAGTTATTTTCGCTTCCATATTCAACCGTAAATTCATAGGTGTCATGCATATCATGTAGGTAAATTTCTGTTAGATGATATTCTTCTCCCAAATCAATTACTACATGATAAGGTGCAGTTTCATCATTCCAAGACCAAAATGGTTTCCAAGAATTACTTGCAGGATGTTCGTTGGCAAATACGTCAGTTTGTTGTTCATCAAACAGAAATAGTGGAGAAACCACACTGCCTCCAGCTACTTGGTCAGTAACCATTGTACTATCAATAACAATCTGTTGAGCGGTTGGTAGAACATCAAAAAATTCTGGCCCACTAGTTGCTCCTAATCCTTTTAAAGCTAAAGGGGTGTCATCAGAAAGTGAATAATCATTATTAATGGTATCTTTAAATGTAATTTGATGAATAGTTGACAAATTATTATTACTAAGGCTAAAATTATTCAAGTTACCAGAGTCGTTATTATAAAATGGAATGTTAGTACTGTAAGTATTGTTGTTTATTTCTATTGGATTTAGTTCGTTCATATTTCTAACAACTTGCGGTCCAGTCATATTACTAAAATAATTACTATCAATTGTAATCGGCTTTAAAGTATCCGTAAACATTCTATTGTCTACAAACATTCCTTGAGAATCCGAAATATAATTGTTACTAAAATTAGCATCTCCTTTACCCATTGAAATAATGCCAAAAGAAGGTGCTTGCATTATAATATTGTTGTAAGCATTAACAACACTATTATCGCCTATTTGTAAATTATTAGTATGATAAGCTATGTTTTCTAACCCTGCATTAATCATGGTGTTGTTATAAATTTCAACATCTTCTACAGCATTTGCTATTTGAATAGATTCTCTTTTTGTGTTTCTTATAATATTATTGTAAATTTTTAGGTGTTTAAATTCCATTCCTGGTGATCTTGTTTCGCCTATATACATGCCTTCGCTTACGTTTTCTATAAAACAATCATGAATAATTAAGTTATTAAAAACAGGATAAGGCACAGGCGGATTGCCACCAAAATCTTTCTTTGCAAAAATTCCAAAAAAGCCATCATGAGCTATTTTTATGTTTTCTGCTTCACAATCTGAGCTTAATTCAGAAAATGCCAAACCACAATTGTAACCACCAAGTTCAAAACCATATCTAAAGTTCGGGTGTCCAGCACCTGATATTTTTATAAATTGGCAGTTTTCAAAAGTAATACCTCCCCATGATTCAGGATTGTTAATCTTTACTTGGCCATTAATATTTATCACCACAATTGGTGCTTCTGAGGTACCTACTAATTGCTGAAATTTAATAGCTTTAGTTCTTGAAGATGCTACAAATATGGTGTCTCCTCCACTAAATGTTCTTCCTGTTGTAGTAGCATTTATAAGATATGGAGCTGAATTATCTAAAATAAAATTGCTATGCTGTTGACTATTCGTTTGAACCGCAATAAAAATTAGAATGAAAGAAGGTAAAATTTTATGAGAATTGTAAAATTCCTTTTGAGAAAATTTATGTTTAACATTTTGTAAACGAAACAATATTTTATAAAAATATTTTTCCATGATATTATAATTTTGAGGGATAAAAGTCTGATAAATTTAGCTTTTAATTTTAGAAGTAACAAATTTATAAAGGCTTTTATTTTTGTAGAATACATTGTTTATAATAAAAACACATACAAGGATAGTGTTTTTTATTTTAAGCTTTTATTTAAGTTTTAAAATAATGCATCATCATTTAAAAACAATCAACTTCTGGTTTCCTTTTTTAGACTTAATCCCTTGCATTTTAAAGAAATTCCTTAATTTCGCATCCTTATCAGAAAACAGATAAAACGAAAGCGAAAACTTTAATTTTTAGAGGATTATAAATCAAAAAAAATATTCTTCAAAAAAAATAAAGTTTACATCTGACTATTAATTTAAATTAAAAAAATCCAGATGAAATTCCCAGAATATAAAGGACTTGACTTACCAAAAGTAGCAGAAGAAATTCTAAATTATTGGCAAGAAAATAACATTTTCGAAAAGAGTGTAACCTCTAGAGAAGGCGCAAAACCATTTGTGTTTTTCGAAGGCCCACCTTCTGCAAACGGACTTCCAGGAGTACACCATGTTTTAGCAAGAGCTATTAAAGATATTTTTCCGCGTTACAAAACCATGAAAGGTTACCAAGTAAAACGTAAAGCTGGTTGGGATACTCATGGATTACCTATAGAATTAGGTGTAGAAAAAGAATTAGGGATAACCAAAGAAGATATTGGTAAAACAATTTCTGTAGAAGATTATAATGCTGCTTGTAGAAAAGCGGTAATGCGTTATACAGATATTTGGAACGATTTAACCCAAAAAATGGGGTATTGGGTAGATATGGATGATCCATATATTACTTACGAACCAAAATATATGGAGTCTGTTTGGTGGCTTTTAAAACAGATTTATAACAAAGAATTAATTTACAAAGGCTATACCATTCAGCCATATTCACCAAAAGCAGGTACAGGTTTAAGTTCTCACGAACTGAATCAACCAGGTACTTACCAAGATGTAACAGATACAACAGTTGTTGCCCAGTTTAAAGCAATTGAAAGTTCATTGCCAGAATTTTTACAAAAATTTGATCATTTAAACTTTATTGCATGGACAACTACTCCTTGGACATTGCCAAGTAACACAGCATTAACAGTTGGCCTAAAAATAGATTATGTTGTTGTAGCAACTTATAATCAATATACTTTTGAGCCTATTCACGTTATTTTGGCTAAGAATTTAGTAGGCAAACAATTTGCAGGAAAAAACAATGTACTTACTGAATCTGTAGAAGAATTAAGTGCTTACAATAAAGGCGATAAAAAAATTCCATATTTAATTTGTACAGAATGTAAAGGAACAGATTTAGTAGGGATTAAATATGAGCAAATCCTAGATTATGTATTGCCAAACGACAATCCTCAAGATGCATTTAGAGTTATTGCTGGTGATTTTGTAACAACAGAAGACGGAACAGGAATTGTACATACGGCACCAACTTTTGGAGCAGATGATGCTTTGGTTGCCAAACAAGCCACTCCAGAAATTCCGCCAATGTTGGTAAAAGACGAGAACGATAATTTAGTTCCCTTAGTAGACTTACAAGGTAAATTTAGACCAGAAGTAACTGAATTTGCTGGTAAATATGTAAAAAACGAATATTATGCTGATGGTGAAGCTCCAGAAAAATCTGTAGATGTAGAAATTGCCATCAAACTTAAAATAGAAAACAAGGCTTTTAAAGTAGAAAAATACAAACACAGTTACCCAAATTGTTGGAGAACAGATAAGCCAATTTTATATTATCCATTAGATTCTTGGTTTATTAAAGTTACTGATGTAAAAGATAAAATGCATTCGTTAAACAAAACCATCAACTGGAAACCAGAATCTACAGGTACTGGTCGTTTTGGAAACTGGTTAGCAAATGCAAACGATTGGAATTTATCGCGTTCACGTTATTGGGGAATTCCATTACCAATCTGGAGAACAGAAGATGGTAAAGAAGAAATTTGTATAGGTTCTGTTAAAGAATTAAAAGCAGAAATGGCAAAAGCAGTAGAAGCTGGAGTATTAGAAGAAGATATTTTTGCTGATTTTGAAATTGGAAATAATGCCGATGAAAACTATGCTAAATTAGATTTACATAAGAATATTGTAGATCAAATTACTTTAGTTTCATCAACAGGAAAACCAATGAAACGTGAAAGTGATTTAATTGATGTTTGGTTCGATTCTGGTTCTATGCCTTATGCGCAATGGCATTATCCATTTGAAAATAAGCAGAAAATTGATGGAAATGAATCTTTTCCAGCAGATTTTATTGCAGAAGGTGTAGATCAAACTCGTGGTTGGTTTTACACATTACACGCAATTGGTACTATGGTTTTTGATTCTGTTGCGTATAAAAATGTAGTTTCTAATGGTTTGGTTTTAGATAAAAATGGCCATAAAATGTCTAAACGACTAGGTAATGCTGTAGATCCGTTTACAACGTTGTCTAAATACGGAGCAGATGCTACAAGATGGTATATGATTTCTAATGCCAATCCTTGGGATAATTTAAAATTCGATTTAGAAGGTATAGAAGAAGTAAAACGTAAGTTTTTTGGAACTTTATACAACACGTATTCTTTCTTTAGTTTATATACAAATATTGATGGTTTTTCTTATGATGAAGCAGATATTCCTCAAAATGAAAGACCAGAATTAGACAGATGGATTTTATCAGAATTACATACTTTAATCAATAAAGTCGATAAATTCTATGAAGAGTACGAACCTACAAGAGCAGCAAGAGCCATATCAGATTTTACTCAAGAATACTTAAGTAACTGGTATGTACGTTTAAGTAGAAGACGTTTTTGGAAAGGAGATTATCAAACAGATAAAATTTCTGCATATCAAACTTTGTATACGTGTATGCTTACCATTGCAAAATTAGCATCGCCAATTGCGCCATTTTTTATGGACAGGTTGTACCAAGATTTAAACTCGGTAACAGGTAAAGAAACATCAGAAAGTATTCATTTATCAGAATTTCCAAAATTTGATAAACGTTTTGTTGATCAAAGCTTAGAGCGTAAAATGGAAAATGCACAAACTATATCATCTTTAGTATTATCATTAAGAGCTAAAGAAAAGATAAAAGTGCGTCAGCCATTGCAAAAAATTATGATTCCTGTTGATAATCCTCAGCAAAAAGAAGAAATTTTAGCAGTGTCAGATTTAATTAAGCATGAAGTAAACATTAAAGAAATTCAATTAATGGAAGATGCTTCAGACATATTAATTAAACAAATTAAGCCCAATTTTAAGACTTTAGGACCTAAATTTGGAAAAGATATGCGCTTTATAGCAGCTGCTGTTAAAGACTTTAATCAAGAAGATATTAACAAAATAGAAAAAGATAAAAACATTTCTGTTGACATTAATGGAAAAAATATTATTTTGGAGCTCTCAGACGTAGAGATATCATCTAAAGATATAGAAGGTTGGTTAGTGGCTAATGAAGGTGCTATAACTGTTGCTTTAGATGTTACTATTACTGAAGATTTACGAAAAGAAGGTGTTGCCAGAGAATTGGTTAACAGAATTCAGAATGCTCGTAAAGATACAGGTTTAGAAGTAACAGATAGAATTAAGTTAACAGTTTTAAACTTTGATAACCTACAACAGTCTATATTAGATAATAAAGACTACATTATGAGTGAAACATTAACCAAAGAATTGGTTTTTGTGGATGAATTAACCAATGGAACAGAAATTGAATTCGACACCATTAAAAGTAGAATATTTATAGAAAAAGTGTAGTATTATGTCAGACGTTAAAGTAAAATATACAGAAGAAGATTTACAAGAGTTTAAAGCAATCATCGAAAAAAAAATAGCAAGAGCTAAAGAAGATTTGGCTTTATTAGAAGCATCGTATAAAAATGATGCCAACAATGGTACAGACGATACTTTGTCATCATTCAAGTCTTTTGATGAAGGCTCAGAAGTAATGAGCAAAGAAGCAAATGTACAGTTAGCTATTCGTCAAGAAAAATTTATCAGAGACCTTAAAAACGCCCTGTTACGTATAGAAAATGGTACGTATGGCGTATGTAGAGTAACTGGTAAATTAATTCAAAAAGAACGCTTACGGTTAGTTCCTCATGCAACATTAAGTATCGAGGCTAAAAGAAAACAATAACTATTTACAAGGTTTAACTAAGCAATAGTTTGGCAATTAATTAAAAGGCAATCTAGAGTAATAATATTCTAGATTGCCTTTTTATATGCTTTTAAATCATAGAATTATCTTATTTTTGAAACATGAAAAAGAGAAGTATAATAGCGCTGTTGTTTATTTTTATGGTTTGTTTTATGATGATTAAAAATGAAAGAAAAAGTAACATTCAGCAAAGGCATGCAACAGTTGTAAAAAACCATCCACTTCAAAAATCGTTAAAACTTTCTAAGAAACAACGTACAGCAAAAGGTTTACCACCCAATAAATACTTAGAAGAATTATACCTTTTAGAAATCAATCCCTATACAGGAAAAACCCATCCAGAAAACTTATATAAAGTTCAACAAGAACTTAAAGAAAAACAAAAAATTCGTTATAGAACTCCAGGTGATGCTATAGATAATCAATGGACAGAAAGAGGTCCAAATAATGTTGGTGGTAGAACACGAATGGTAATGTTCGATCCTAATGATGTAACTCACAAACGTGTTTTTGCAGGTGGTGTAAGTGGTGGTCTTTGGGTTAATGATGATATTACTGACAAAAACTCATCTTGGGTACAAGTTGGAATATCAGATAACCTTGCTGTAACTTGCATGGCAGTAGATCCTAACAATTCGCAAATAATGTATTTAGGTACAGGAGAATTGTATAGCCCACAACAAGCTTTAGGAAATGGAATTTGGAAATCTACAGATGGTGGTACAACTTGGGCAAACGTGTATCAAATAAGAGGAACAACTGCTACATCTAGTTATATTAATGTTCCTGGAACCTATTTTATGACAGATATAATTGTAAGAGATAAAGATGGAAATCCTGCAACTACAAACGATTCTGAAGTTTTTGCAGCCATAGGTGCTTCTTTTTACAGTTCAAATCCTGTTAATACTTTTGTTGGGTTAAATGACTACGGAATTTTTAAATCTACAGATGAAGGGGAAAATTGGACGCAACTTACTTTAGATGTAGATGGAAAACCTGTAGCAGCCAATAAGTTTGAAATCGGTACAGACAACACACTTTGGATGTCTACCACAAGAAATATTTATCAAAAAGGTGGTGGACGTGTTTATAATAGTACTGATGGCACAAATTTTTCTTTAAAACACACCATTACTAATGGAAGAAGAACAGAAATTGCAGTTTCTAAAACAAACACAAATACACTTTATGTATTGGGTGAAGTATATACCGAAAATAGTTTTGGAGATGAAATAGCACCTTTTGTATCACTTTTAAAAACTACAGACGCTTTTGCAACTGCACCAACAGCACTTTCTTTGCCAAATGATGCAGATACAGCTATTCCTGCTGCTGATTTTACTAGAACTCAAGCGTATTATAATCTTGTTATAGAAGTAGATCCGAGTAATGATGCAATAGCTTATGTAGGTGGTATAGATTTGTTTAGAACAACAGATAGTGGTGTCAATTGGACACAAATTTCTAAATGGTCAAATAATAATAATTTAGGAGCATTAACAGTGCCTTATGTTCACGCAGATCAGCAGAGTTTTGCTTTTCATCCAACAGATGCAAATATTGCTGTTATTGGTTGCGATGGAGGTGTATTTTATGCATCTTCATTATCCGCAGCTGCTACAAGTGATACCGCAATTATTGAACATACAAAAGACTATAATACAACCCAGTTTTACAGCGCAACAATTAGCCAAACTACAGATCCAGAATACATTGTTGGTGGAACTCAAGATAATGGGGTTCTTTTTTTTAACGAAGCTAAAAGTGACATAAATTCTGCTACAAAAGTATTAAGAGGAGATGGAACACATTGTTTAATTGATAAAGATGGAGGTTATATGATAGTATCTAGAATATATAATAATATTTATAGGTACAACCTGCCTTATACAGGAACAGCTACAGCTATTTCTTCTTCGGATAAATCATTAAACTTTTTAAATGCAATGGATTTAGATGAAAATTTAGATATTTTATATTCTAATGGAAACTCACATTTAAAACGTTATACAAACATTACAACATCACCTTTAGAAAGTAGCATAACAGATCCATTAATAACATCAATTTCTGCCATAAAAGTATCGCCATTTACAACTACATCTTCTAAAGTATTTTTAGGTACAAGATCTGGTAAATTGATAAAAGTTGAAAACGCAAATACAGAAAATCCTACAATTACAAACATTTCTTCTTCATCATTTTTAGGGAATATTTCATCCATAGAGTTCGGTGCATCAGAAAATGAAATTATGGTTACTTTTTACAATTTTGGTGTTGATAGTATTTGGTTTACAGAAGATGGTGGAACAACTTGGGCCAATAAAGAAGGTAATTTTCCTGACATTAACGTACGTTGTATTTTAATGAATCCGATAAATACAAATGAAGTGATTATAGGCACAGAATTAGGTGTTTGGAATACCACAAATTTTAGAGATAGTGTGCCCAATTGGAATCATTCTTACAACGGAATGTCAAATGTGGTGGTTACTTCACTAAGTTTACGAACTGCAGATAATACCATTTTAGCAAGTAGTTATGGAAGAGGTTTGTACACAGGTAAATTTAAAGCAAATAATTTAACTACTTGGACAGGAACTATAGATTCTCATTGGACAAATGCTGGCAATTGGACTAATGGAATTCCTGCTACTAATATTGATGTCAAAATTCCAGAAACCTCAAATCAACCAGAAATAAATACAGCTGTTACTCTAGGAAATTTATCCATAGAAAATAATGCAGCATTAACAATTACCAATTCTGGAGGCTTAACTGTAGAAGAAGATTTAACAAATGAAGGCGCATTGCTAATAAACTCTAGTTTGTCAAATTCAGGAAGTATAATTGTAGAAGGCACATCAACAGGAACTATTACCTATAATCGTTTTGTTTCTGATGATTGGCATTTGGTAAGTTCGCCAGTAATAGGTCAAAATTATAATGATAATTGGGTTGCAGCAAATGCAATTGCATCAGGAACTGTAAATCCTAATCTAAGAGGAATTGCAACCTATAACAACAATTCTGGAGGTTGGCAATATATGTTGGCTGGCCAATCTAACACTTTTAATGAAGGACAAGGATATACAACATTGCGTACTTCTTCTGGAAATTTAAGTTTTACAGGTACATTGTTAACAGAAAATACCACTGAAGTTATTACCAATGGCACAAACAATGCGTTTAATTTAATAGGTAACGTTTTTGCATCATACATCCCTTTAAATAATGGTGCAGATGCTGTACATAATTTTTTAGATGCCAATGTAAATGCACTTAGTGAACTTACCATTTGGCTTTGGAATGGAGATTCGTATGTTGCAGTAAATCAAGTAACTACAAATCAATTTATTGCACCAGGACAAGCTTTTTTTGTGCTAGCAAAACCAGAAGGAGGCACAATTGTTTTTAATACAGCAATGCAAAGTCATCAAAACAATACTTTCTTTAAAACCAAACAATCAAGACCAGAAATTCGAGTGTTTTTAAGTAAAGGAAACACCAAAAAATACACCGATATTTTTTACATCGATGCTACTACAGAGGGTTTTGATAATGGTTACGATAGTTCTTTGTATACAGGAAGTTCATCTAATTTAGAAATCTATACAAAATTGGTTAATCAAGAAAAAGATATCAATTTAGCCATTCAATCTATTCCTAAAAAATACGATATAATTATTCCTCTTGGTATTATTGCTGATGCAAATGAAGAGCTTACCATTTGTATTGAAGCCCAAAATATTGAAGCTGGTAATGATGTGTATTTAGAGGATAAAGAAACTGGAGTTTTCACCTTACTGAATGACGTTGATGATGGCGTTTATAAATTTACAAGCGCAACACCTATAAATGGTTCAGGACGCTTTTTTATACATACTACATCAGAAACATTACACGTAGATAATGACATCTTTTTGTCAACGGTAAACGTATTTTTAAGTGATGATAAAATACAGTTCTATAATTTACCCAAGGGCAAAAATTCAGTTGAATTGTATTCTATTTTAGGTAAAAAAATAGTAAAAGTTGATTTAGAAAACACAGATTTTATTACAACTAAAAATTGGCCAAAAACACTCTATATGGTTCGCTTACAAACCGAAAAAGGAACAATTACAAAAAAAATACTTCTAGAATAAATTATCGATGAAATTACGCTTTGTATTCCTTTTTTTGTTGATGTCAATCACTTTATTTTCGCAAAAGAAAATTAGTAAAGCTTTTGAAACTGTATCAAAAGAAGTTACTATTTACACAGCGGGTTTAGATCATTTAACTATCGAAAACTCAAACTCTAGTTTTGTTGAGGTTTTTTTATATGCCGAAAGTTATGACGAACAATTGATTGAAATAAAGGATACAAATAAAACTGCAAGCATAAAGTTTGATTTTAAAGGCACAGAAACCAGAGAGGTTATTTTTAGAAAATTCATTACCAAAAGACTACAAAGAGCAAATGCTGTTGTAAAAATCCCTAAAAATAAAATGGTATATATTTTTGGTGAAAATATAGATATTACATCAAAAAGTATTGCAAATAAATCAGCAATTTATATAGAAAATGGAATTGTAAAATTAAATACTATCAACGCCAATACAACTTTAAAATTTTATTCTGGCAATGTGTATGCATCAACAAAAAACACGAATTTCTTTTTAAGTACAAAAAGCGGAAAAATTGAAATTAATGGTGTTTTACAAGACAATGAATATCAAAAAACACCAAAAAACACCCAAAATCAGTTAAAAATTACTACCATAAAAGGGAATCTTTTTTTAACCAAAAAATAAGTTATTATGATTATCAATAAGTTATGGTTTTTATTTTTAGGCAAGATTTCATTCTGATTAAAATGTAAAAATCCTAATCTAAATAGAAGAATTCTTAAACACACTATTTGTTTTGCAAAGTGCTTTTAAACAAACTAGATATTTTTTCACTAATGCTCGAAATGATAAGCCATTATTTTTTAGAAAAAACTATTGGAAACCAAAAAGTTATATCAAACTCACATGAAGTTATATCAAAAAAAATAGGTGCTAAGAGAATTCTATTATAACAAGTATAGGTTTTATTGAGCTTAGTTTTTTCTGATCTATAAAAAAACAAATGTTAACTAGACTTTGGCTAGCTTATAAAAACAAGTAAGAGCTGATTTATCAGCTCTTACAATTTACAATTTATAAATCCCCCAACTTATAATTGTTTAAATACACTTCAAAGATACTTTAGATTACCCTTCTTAATCAGAAAATTCGTTGATTGTACTATTCTGTACGTTAAAAGACTAAAATTTGTAGTTACGTTATAAGATGATGCCAAGTAATTACATTTCTTTTACAAATGTATTTAACACTTTGTTAAAATCAGTACCAATAATTAACCAATGAAAATACCTATCATATTAGCCTTTACAGCAAATTTTTAAATTCTTGTACGATTTTAATTTAACTCAAAATACCATCAAATTGCAACCTCTAATATCAGAATTATCAAAACGACCAATAATTTCGAAAGTGTTATTTTTATACACTTTCCCTAAATCTTGTGTGGCAATAAAACTACAAGAGTTGTAATTGGCCAAATCAATAACATTAATTCCGCCAGTTTTACCTATTTGTTGAATAGTTAAGGCATCTTCTGTATCTCGAGTAAGAATTTTCATCCAAGGTGGTGTTTCAAAAATGCCATTACCTTTAGAATAGGCTTGGCTTAGTAATTCTGTCATACCATATTCTGAGTGAATTTTTGTTACTCCAAATCCATCAGAAAGAATTTTATGCAACTCTTTACGAATTAACTCTTTTCTTCTTCCTTTCATTCCGCCAGTTTCCATAATTGTGGTATTTTTCAGTGTAAATTTTTGTTTTTCAACCAAATCTAACAAAGCAAAAGAAACACCAATCAATAAAATGTTTTGGTTATTTTGATGTAAAGAAATGAGTTTTTTAGCCAATTCATCTAAATTATCTAAGTAAAATCCACTTTCAGGATGTTTTGATTTTTTAATTAAATCATCTACCATAAACACCAAAGAAGAGCCTTTTTGTTGCAAGTAATTAGGCAATAAAGCCAGTACTACATAATCTTCAATATTTCCGTAAAAATGAGTAAATCCTTTTAAATAACTCTTTTGATAAAGCTTAATGTCTGTAACATAATGTTTGCTAGTAGTGCTTCCTGTAGTACCAGAACTGTTAAAAATTGCATCAACTTCATCTAAAGAAGAGAGTATTTTTTTACTTTTAAAAAATTGAATAGGTAAAAACGGAATGTCTTCAACCGAGTTTACATCAGAAGGATGTTTGTATAACAAATCACAAAAAGAACGATACACACGATTATTTTTAAACTGATGTTTAAAAACTTTAAGAGCAAGTTCTGTAAAGTCTTGTTCGTTTTTTATATTAAAAATGGCGTTTTGCATAAGTAATAACAAAAATAACACTATTCTACGCAACCTTTTTACTCTTTTTGTATCTTATAAATAGAAACTCGATGATAAAATGGTTTTTATTTTTTTGTTGGTGATTATGTGAACCTCTTGTTGAACAGATATTGATATTGCTATCTGATGATTGAGTTTAATGGAATGATGTTACAAACGATTTTAATACATATTAAAGTACAATAAAAAAGAAAGTTAATGATAAGAAAAGTATTAGTTCTCGCTTTTTTATGTTTAACAGCGTGTAAGAGTAATGTTGATGATGTTGTTTCACAAAACGAATCTGTTATTGTAGCTAATAGTTTGTACACATCAACAAAAACAAATAATTATTCAATTACAGATGTAAAAATAAATGAAGATCTGCTAACTGTAAAAATAAGCAGTAGTGGTTGTAGTGGAGATTCTTGGCAAGCATTTTTAGTAGATGTAAATGTAATTTTAGAGTCTTATCCAGTGCAACGAAATGTAAAAATTGCATTAGAAAACAACGAAGCTTGTTTAGCTGTTTTTGAAAAAGAATTTACGTTTGATATTTCAATCTTAAAAGAAAATTTTTCGGAATTGTATTTAAATTTAGAAGGATGGAATACGCAAATATATTATCAATAATCTAAAAATAATCTTTTTTGTATTTGTTAGATGCTAACAGATTTTTTGTAAAAAGGTTTATAGCAACCCAACAACACGTTAAAAATTATAGAATCATGAAATTTAAAAGTACTTACTTGGTTTTTTTTATCACTTTATTTTTTGCTTGCGAAAGTAATAATGAAGTTGCAATAGATGCTGATAACCTGTTACTTGGCAATTGGGTTTCACCCACGTACGATGAAGAAAAAATAACGTTTATAAGAGGCAGTGGCCTACCCAGTGAAAGCTACGGAATTGCATTTCAACAAAATGGTAATTTCATTGAAAGAACTTCTGGCTTTTGTGGCACACCACCTTTAAGTTTTTTTAATGTTGATGGTACATTTAGCTTAGAAAAAGATGTAATTCAAATTAAAAAAGAAGGCTATCCTGCTTTCTATGGATGGAAAATTTTAACCTTAACAGAAGAACAACTAGTTGTAAAAAGGGTGCTTTCTGAACAAGAAAAAGACCATTTGGCTTTAATGGAGTTATTTGACGAAATTACTAATTTAGTGTATCATACAACTTGTTCAGACGCTAACGAATGGTCTTTTGTGGCTTATGGATCTAAAGCTTGTGGTGGGCCTCAAGGCTATCTTCCTTATCAAAAAAGTATAGATGTTGACGCTTTTTTAGAAAAAGTAGCAATTTACACAGATGCAGAAAAAGCATTTAATGTAAAATGGAATGTTGTTTCCGATTGTTCTGTTGTAACACCACCAAAAGAGGTAGGTTGCCAAAATGAATATCCAGTATTAATCTATTAAAAATGTAATGATGAAAAAATATATTTTATTACTTCTAAGTGTTTCTATGCTTTATGCTTGTTTAAATGATGATGATGATCGCCCTAATTTATCATTTGACTTTGTTGCGATTGATGAATATACAGCTCCAACAAGTTTTACCTTCGGACAAAAAGATACCATTAAACTTACATACTCTTTAAAAAACGGGTGTACCTATTTTGATAATATTTATTATGAGTATGAAGATACCACAAGAATTGTAGCTATTAGAGCTATAACAGATTTAGATGCAACTTGTACAGACAATGTAACTCAGTACAATTATAATTTAATTGTAACAGCAACCCAAGAAGAAGATTATCTGTTTAAAATGTATAAAGGTACAGATACAAATGGCAATTCTATTTTTGAAGAGCTTATAGTTCCTGTAAATTAGCCTCATCGAACTTAAAGACTTAATAGAAAAATGTTGTGAGCAAAATTTAGAGGCTCAATCTAAAGTTTATCAACTTTTTGCTGATAAACTTTTTGCTGTTTCTTTAAAGTACTCTAAAAATTATCAAGATGCAGAAGATACTTTGCAAGATAGTTTTTTAACTATTTTTTCTAAGATAAAACAATACAAACATAAAGGTTCTTTTGAAGGGTGGTTAAAACGAATTACCATTCATACTGCAATTCAAAAATACAGAAAAAAAGCACCCCTAGAAATTGTAAAAGAAGTTACTGATGCTATTAAAGAGGAAGAAGAAATATATTTTAATAACCCAACTTATAGCATAACTGTTTTGTTAGAGCTTATTCAGCAATTGCCAGATAGGTATCGTTTGGTTTTTAATTTATTTGTGTTAGATGATTATTCTCATAAAGAAATTGCGAAGCTACTAAACATTTCTGAAGGAACCTCAAAATCTAATTTATCTAGAGCTCGTAAAATTTTAAAAGAAAAGTTATCAGCACAAAAAAATAAGTAGAGGTAATGGCGCAAAAAAAAATAGATAATTTGTTTCAAGAACAACTCAAAAATTTGGAAGTTACTCCAAATAAAAAGGTGTGGAACAATATTGAAACCCAACTTAGAAAGAAAAAAAGAAAAGTTGTTCCTTTTTGGTGGTTAACAGCAACTGTAGCTTCGGTTTTGATTGTAATATCTGTATTTTATCTCTTTTTGCCTGATGAAAGCCAAAATAAAAACAATACATCTAATGAAATAATAACTACGATACCTGATAAAAAAAACATTGTTCTAGAACGCGCAGATACCTTGCAATTAGATAAAAACAGTACAAACAATATTCTTATTTCAAAAAAAGAATCTGAAGTAAAAAACCAAAACAAAAAAAATCATTTGTTTACTGCTTTAAAAAAAGAAGACGAGTTTCATTCAAAAAGAAAGGTAGCATCAGTAGTATCCAATTATGCTATTGCTAACGTAAGTTTAAAGGTACCTCAAGTCTATTTTTTACCATCAAATCTAAAAATAGAACATTCAGAAAAGAAAAAAAAGTACTTTAAAAGTGCTGAAATTAATATTAAAGAAGAAAAACCAAAAGCTAAAAAACCACTTAAAAATTGGTCTGTAGCTTCTGTTTTTGGAGTATTACAATCCAATTCGTTAACAGACACTTCACCAATAAATTCAAGTTTGGCATCTTCAACATCTGGTACAAATAGTTATACTTATGGTATTCAAATAGCTTATCAACTTACTGATAACTGGTCTGTTCAATCTGGTATTCATTTGCAAGAAATGGGCTATGCTAACACACAAATTACAATACATAACTCGTCTAGTAACAACCCTTTTGCAACTGAATTTACCAATGGTGCTGTTTTTTCTTTTGATATAAATAAAACTAATGAAAACCAATCATTGGCTAGTGATTTTGCAACAAACACTTTTGTAGCAAATACAGGAATGTTATCGCAAAATTATGGATATATAGAAGTGCCACTAGAAATTAAATACAATTTTTTAAACCATAAAAAAATTAAATCTGCTGTTGTTACTGGTTTTAGTACTTTGTTTTTAAATAAAAACGAGGTGATTTTAAACACTCAAAACTTTTCTACAAAGCTAGAGGCAGCAAATTTAAATAGTGTTAATTTTAGTGGAAATTTAGGCTTTGATATGCGCTATATTCTTAGTGAAAAATGGTCTTTTCAAGTAAACCCAATGTTTAAAGTTCAATTCAACACATTTACAGATACTGCAAATAACTTTGCACCTTTTAATTTTGGTATGTATTCAGGAATTATTTATCAATTTTAAAAAACCATCTCCTCATAAATTACGTACATACTTAACAACTTAGCGATTAATTGTGTCACTTTGCCGAAAATTAAAAGATAGAATTCCTGTAAACTACTACATTTACAGGCTTTTTGAGTTGAGGCTAAAGTTTAAAATGATTGCTGGGAATTTAATTAAAATAGTGGAAGATGGAAATCATAGAAACAACGTATAGAACGTTTAGTGGTGTTAAAAAAGTTGCTGAGTTACCGAAAAGAAAAAATTCACAATACATTATTTATTTAGACAAACAACCTAAATTTTATGTAGATTTATACGATTTATCTATTGAATCTAATGCAATGATGAATAGTTTAGTGCTGTGTGGTAAAAAATCTATGAAAGAGGTTTTAAAAATGATTAATGCAAGAAATAATATTAATTTATCGCTACCAAAAATCACTAAATTAGGTATCAGTAAAAAGATAAAATCAGAAAAGAAACATATCGATTTAAAACCACTTCCAGAAGAGTGGTTAGATTATTCTTTATAGCATTTTCAATTTAAAAATCTTTATTTATTATTGAAGTGCGTTTTATATTGATTTTAAACGATAGCATTCTAGTAGTGTTAGAATAATCTTACAATTATATTGAACTCGCTTTTGTATTAATTCGCAATCAAATTTCTTTTTCTGCTTAAAGTTGTCTACAATATTGTGTTTTATTTTACATTTAATTGTTTTATATTAAACAATAATTAAATTTTTTGTGTAATTTATATTTTCCTTATTTTATTTGTAAATTCGCTCAAGTAATTGAAAAAAACATAAACAATACTGCAAAATGACTGATTTTGGAATGGATAAAGCCTTGAAAAATTTAGGTTTACAAAATATTAATAATGGATCTTCTACAGGTTCAAACAACTTTTCTAATGGAGAAATTATCGCATCTTACTCGCCTGTTGATGGAAAATTGATTGGTAAAGTAAAAACTACAACTAGAGAAGATTATGATAAAGTGATGCAAACCGCAACTCAAGCTTTTTTAGTTTGGAGAGATATGCCTGCACCTCAAAGAGGAGAAATTGTACGACAATTTGGTAATAAATTAAGAGACTTAAAAGAACCTTTAGGGAAATTGGTTTCTTACGAAATGGGAAAATCTTTCCAAGAGGGTTTAGGAGAGGTGCAAGAAATGATTGATATTTGTGATTTTGCTGTAGGTTTATCGCGTCAATTAAATGGACAAACTATTCCTTCTGAAAGACCAGGACATGTAATGAGAGAACAATGGCATCCAATAGGTGTAGTAGGCATTATTTCTGCTTTTAACTTTCCTGTTGCTGTTTGGGCTTGGAACACAGCCTTAGCTTGGATTTGTGGTGATGTTTGCGTGTGGAAAGCTTCAGAAAAAACACCTTTATGTGCTATAGCTTGTCAAAATATAATTGCCACAATTTTAAAAGAAAATAACTTGCCAGAAGGAATTTCTTGCATTATAAATGGCGATTATAAAGTTGGTGAAATGATGACCAATGATACCAGAATTCCTTTAGTTTCTGCAACAGGATCTACAAGAATGGGCAGAATTGTGGGCGCAAAAGTTGCTCAACGTTTTGGAAAATCGCTCTTAGAATTGGGTGGTAACAATGCCATAATTATAACACCAACTGCCGATTTAAAAGTAGTGGTGCCTGGAGCTGTTTTTGGTGCTGTTGGTACTTGTGGGCAAAGATGTACTTCTACAAGAAGATTAATTATTCACGAAGCTGTATATGATAAAGTACGTGATGCAATTGTTGGTGCTTACAAACAAATACAAATTGGAAATCCGTTAGATGAAAACAATCACGTTGGTCCTTTAATAGATCACGATGCTGTAAATACATATTTAGCTGCCATTGAAAAAGCAAAAGCAGAAGGTGGAACCGTTTTAGTTGATGGTGGTGTTTTAGAAGGAGAAGGATACGAATCTGGATGTTATGTAAAACCAGCAATTATAGAAGCTGAAAATCATTTTGAAATTGTACAACACGAAACGTTTGCTCCGATTTTATATGTGATGAAATATAGTGGAGAAGTAGAAAATGCTATCGAAAAACAAAATGGAGTTGCGCAAGGATTATCCTCAGCAATTATGACAAACGAGTTAAAAGAAGCCGAAAAATTCTTGTCTTATGCAGGTTCAGATTGTGGAATTGCTAACGTAAATATAGGAACTTCTGGCGCAGAAATTGGTGGTGCTTTTGGTGGCGAAAAAGAAACTGGTGGTGGACGAGAATCTGGTTCTGATGCTTGGAAAGTATATATGCGTAGACAAACAAACACTATAAATTATTCAGACGAATTGCCTTTAGCACAAGGTATTAAGTTTGACCTCTAAGAGGTTTCTCCTGCAAGGTTTCCAAAACCTTGTAGGAGTTTAGTTTATGTATGTTAAACACCCACAAGATTCCAAAAAAAACTTTCAAGAAAATTATAAAATTTGATTTTTTAATTTAGTGAATATTTAAAATTCCATTGGTTAGTTTAATTTCTATCTTATTTAATGATTTGGCTTTTGGTTTTTTCTCTAAAATTTTAGTAAATTTATTTTTTTCTGATGTACCAAAAGTAGTTTTTGTATTATTCATATTTAAGGTAGTTTTTAGCCCAAAAACATTCATTGCATAGTTGCTGTCCTTTACTTTGTAGAGGTTTAGTTTAGAGAAATCTCCTTGAAAACTAAAATTCGAGAAATTATTTGAAAAATTATAGAAATAAAAATCACCTTCAAGATCATTAATGATAATGTTCTCTCCAACTTCACCTATTTTAACTTTAGTGCTTTCTATATTTAATTCTGAATTAGAAATAACTCCAATTTTTGTTGGGTATACATCTTTGAATTTATAAATTCCTCCATAAACTTCTTCTGCTTGAAAAAAACCATTATAAAGTTCAAAAATGTTATCTTTTGAAAGTAATTTTTTGAACTTAAACTTTCCTTGAAATGCATTAACTTTTATAGGTCGAGTTACATTATAGTTAAAAAAAAGTTTAGAATGAATTGCCTTTACTTCTATTTTAACATAGCTAGGAACTTTAATTACAAAATGTCTAATGCTCTGTTTCTTAGAGTTTACATAAGATTTATCTTCATATTTATCTTTATTTTTTAACATAAAATCAGTTATTTCATTGCCTGTACTGAACCTTATTTCATTTATTATAGAGTCTTTAGTTTTATATTTATTTCTATTATTTTTAAATTCTTTTGCATAGTCTTTAATTGCAGATTTTAGAGAATCCATCGTATAATGATAACTTCTATTTTCACCTACATACTTAGAGTTTTTAACGTCCAAGTAAATTCTATTGTTCTTATTTCTGACTTTAGCGTTAACTTCACCTAGCAAATTTTCCATTTTTCTTCTCGGGTATTTAATAAACTCAATTGTATACTCAAAATGAATTTTATCATCAAAAGATTCTTCAAAAACTATGGCAACATTGTCTAAATCTAAATTAAAAACTGTGCTTTTGTCAACTTTATAACTCTTTTTAAGTATTGTCTTTTTCGTTTGAGCATATGTAGATTGAATAATTATTAAAAATAAAATACTATAAATATATGGTTTCATTACTGGTGTTTTTTTGGTTCAACTCTTTAATATGTTCCTTGATATTTTTAATCAATTCCAAACGTCTTTGTAAATTGTTTATTAATGATTCTAGGATGTTTATGTTATTGGGGGTTTCTTGTAATTGATTGGTAATTTTATGGTATTCGTTATCGAAATTTTTCAATTTAATTTCATATTTTTTTATCAAAATACTATCATTAGAAATGGCTAAAAATTGTTGCCATTCACTATTGATATTCTCTAAATATTCTTTTTCTATGGCTTTAATTTGTGCTTGAAAAGTACTTTCTTCTTTTTTTTCTAAGGATGATTGATCATCAACAAAAACATACATAGATACACTAAAAATTAACACAATTGCTACTGCAATTTTTAGCAAAACGGTTTTTTGAAATCCTTGCTTTTTTTTATGCTGATGTTGAAGTTTTGTTACAAAATCTTCTCTATGATTTTTTGGAAGTTCTATATTAGAATGTTCATCACCTTCAAATAAATTTCTGATATCACGTTCCATATGTTTTGATTTTTAATTGTTGTTTTAATACAGATTTTCCTCTTCGTAATCTTGTTTTTGAGGTTGAAATGGGTATCTCTAAAATGCTTGCTATTTCTTGATGATCATAACCTTCTATCAGATATAATTTTACTACCAATTGATATTTTAATGGCAAATTATCTATCGTTTCTAAAATTGTGGTTTTGGTAATATTCGCATCAAAATACCAATCATCATCGTTAGAAATTTCTACAGGATAATTTTCAATGGAAATGGTGTTTAATTTTTTTCTTTTCAATTGATCTATACATGTGTTGATGATAATGGTTTTTAACCAGCCACTAAAATTGGTGCCATCAACATAATTTTCTAAGCTTAAAAATGCTTTTAAAAACCCATCTTGCATAGCGTCTTTAGCTTCTTCCTTATTTTTTAAATATCTACAGGAAATAACAAACATTGCATCACAATGCCAATCGTATAGTTTTAATTGTGCTTTTTGGTTGCCTTTTTTACTTTGTTTTACTAAAAAATGTAGCTCTTTAGACATTCTTGCAGGTTGGTTCTATGTTTAAAACGAAAAGTTTTAATTAGAGTTTCAAATTTGTTATAATAACCTGTTTTTTATCACAATATAAGTATCCTTTGGCTGTATAATAGATAACTTTCATTAAAAAATAGAGTGATAATCAAAAAAGGCAATGAGATAATTTGGGGAGTTTTTAGAGAAGTAAGATTGCCTTTTCGATTAGTTTTGTGTGCAGAAAAATGATTTTTAACAAAGAAATCTCCTAAAAAAAGTAAAACGTGATTGTTGGCAAATCCTCTTACTTAATGGATTTTAGATTAACTTAAGAAATGTAATAAACAGATCAATTATATATGTTAATATCACTAATTTTTTTAGAAGTATGCTATTAAAGTGTAATTTAGGTATTTTAGAAAATTAAAATTTATTATCGATTAAATCTTCCAGTAGTGTTACCCTGTAAAATACCTATTACATCTTGTTCGTTAGCATAATTTACATCTCCTGCATAGGTGTGCTTTATGGCGCAAGCAGCGTTGCCAAATTCCATGGCTTTATAATCATCAAAGTTTTGTAAACCATGTATTACACCTGCAGCAAAAGCATCTCCTGTACCAATTCTATCAACAATATGAGTAATGTCTAATTCTTGAGTTTCTTTAAATTCGATACCATTCCACATTCTTGCTCTCATTTTATGCCAAGAAGCGTTTATAGAGGTTCTTATTTTGTCAAAAACTTTTTCTATGGTTGGGTATTCTTCAATTAAATGTTTGCTGGCTTTTATAAAATCTTCATTAGAAAAAGAATATTCAGTTTCTAAAAGCTCGTTAATTTCGTTTACACCCCCAATAAAAATGGTACAATATTGCATTAACTCAGCCAATACATCTTTTGGATTTTCACCATAATTCCATAAACCACTTCTATAAGTAGGGTCTGCAGAAACAGTTATCCCTTTTTTTCTAGCTAATTTTACAGCTTCTAAAAGTGTTTCTTTACTGCCTTTGTTTAGAGCAGGAGTAATTCCTGTCCAATGAAACCATTTGCCATTTTCTAAAGCTTTATCCCAATTTACCATAGCAGGTAAAATTTCAGAAAAAGAAGAATGCGAACGGTTGTAAGAAATAGAACTGGGTCTCATAACAGCACCCACTTCTAAAAAGTACACACCTAAAGGTCTTTTAGAACGCACAATAGATGAGGTATCTACACTAAATTTTTTTAAATAAGAAATGGCAGTATCTCCAATAAAATCATCAGAAATACAAGAAACATGCTTAACACTTCCTCCAAAATTAGCAATAGAAATACCAACATTTACTTCTGTACCACCAAAATAAAATTCTGCTGCATTAGATTGTACAAATTTTTTGTTTCCAATGGGTGATATTCGCATTAATACTTCACCAAAAGTAATTATCTGATTCATGGTTAAATTTTTATAAGGTAAAAATAAAGATTAAGAATGGATAATTAGAAAAGAAAGTACAGAATTACACTAAGATAATCTTAAAGATTGAATAAAATCTATAGTTCTATTATTAAATGTTTCTGGTTGCTCTACATTAACCACATGACCACATTTTTCAATAACAAAAAGTGATGCTTTTTTATGTAGTTTTACTACATTTTTTATAGAAGGTAAAAACAAGTGATCTTCTGCACCCATTACATATAAGGTAGGAATCTTAATATCTTTTGTTCTAAAAAAACGTAAAAGCGGATTTATTTCTGAGGTTAATTTAAACCAACGTATAAATTCTTTTTGATAGAGTTTTTTAGCCTCGTTTACAAACAAAGATCTAGATTTCTTATGATTTTTTCTGGGCATAATTATAAACGCAAAAAGCTTATATAAAAGCATATAAGGTACTACAGATTTAAATATTACCCCTAATTTCATTAAAATTTGAGAGCGAATATTTAATTTTATGATTGCGCCTCCCATAATCATACTTTTAACCAATTCAGGTCTTTTTTCAGCCAGATTACGAATTAAAATAGTACCTAAAGAAATACCAATAAAATGAGATTTTGTAATCTTTAAATGCTCAATAACTTCTACAATATCATTGGTAATCGAATCAAAAGTGTATTTAGGATTAAACGTATCTTTTAACTTTGGTTGGCTATTTCCATGGCCTCTTAAATCTAAAATCAATACATTAAAATGTTTTTTAAAATCTCTAACTTGCTTATACCAAATAGAACTGCTGCCTCCTGCTCCGTGAACAAAAGTTACCCATTCTGTAGAATTTTTATGAGGATATGAATAATAATTTAACAAAAATTGTTTTTAAGATTTATACAAAAATAACGTATTTAAACGATATACAAAGTTAACTCTTTATTTTGACGTTTCTTACAGCAAAAAAGTACGCAAAACGCTATTATGATTTTCTTTTTCAATTTTTTGTAAATTGCCAGTATGGAAAAATCTAGCTCAAAAAACGAAAAACAAAAAAAGTTTAATTACGAAAAGGAACTCAAAAAATTACACGAAGAATTGGTACATCTGCAAGAATGGGTAAAAAAGAAAGGCTTAAAAGTTGTTATTCTTTTTGAAGGTAGAGATGCATCTGGAAAAGGAGGTACAATTAAACGTTTTACAGAGCCTTTAAACCCTAGAATATGTAAAGTTGTTGCCTTAGGTGTACCTACAGAACGCGAAAAATCGCAATGGTATTTTCAACGTTATGTACAATATTTGCCTGCGGCTGGCGAAATTGTTTTGTTTGATAGAAGCTGGTACAATAGGGCAGGAGTAGAAAAGGTTATGGGTTTTTGTACAGATGATGAATATGATGAGTTTTTGCGCTCTTGCCCAGAGTTTGAACGTATGTTGGTTAGATCTGGAATTATAGTTTTAAAATACTGGTTTTCTGTAAGCGATGAAGAGCAAGAAAGACGATTTAAAAACAGAATTTCTAATCCGTTAAAAAGATGGAAATTTAGCCCTATGGATTTAGAATCACGTTCAAGATGGTTAGAATATTCTAAGGCTAAAGACAAAATGTTTGCACATACAGATACCAAGCAAGTGCCTTGGTTTGTGGTAAATTCTGATAATAAAAAGAAAGCACGTTTAAACTGCATCAGTCATGTTTTAAGTAAAATACCTTACGAAAAAATGAATATAGAGCCTATAGCTTTACCACCTTTACCAGACAATAAGGCTTATGTAAGGCCACCAATGGATTACCAAACTTTTGTGCCTGAAAAGTTTTAGGAAGTATTACTAAAATTAAAGCAAAAAGAGGCTGTCTGAAAAGTAGGTTTGGATGTCATTTTGAGCGAAGTCGAAAAATCTATGTATTTAATTATCAATAA
>NZ_JBTLRD010000002.1:0-313940 GCF_054584775.1 Polaribacter litoreus
TTATTGATAATTAAATACATAGATTTTTCGACTTCGCTCAAAATGACATCCAAACCTACTTTTCAGACAGCCTCTTTCTTTTTGAACTATATTTGCATAAAAAATACATTTTGAGCATCATCCTTAACATAGAAACTTCCACAAAAAATTGTTCTGTAAGTATTGCTAAAAACGGAGAAATTTTAGCAATTAAAGAATTAAATAATGGCAAGTACTCACATGCAGAAGTTTTACATCCATTTATTGTTGATGTTTTAAAAGAAGCAAATTTAAAAACTGAAGCTATAGATGCAGTAGCTGTAAGTAAAGGACCGGGTTCTTATACAGGATTAAGAATAGGAGTTTCTGCAGCTAAGGGTTTGTGTTTTGCTTTTGATAAACCTTTAATTGCTATAGATACGTTAACAGCATTATCTCATGCTATTGCTATAGATAAAGGTATTATCATTCCAATGATTGATGCTAGAAGAATGGAAGTTTATGCAGCAGTTTACAATCAAAATCATCAACAAATAAGAGAAATTAAAGCAGAAATTATCGATGAAAGCTCTTTTGCTGATTATCTAGAAAAGGATAAAGTTTATTTTTTAGGTGATGGTTCTACGAAGTGTAAACCAATTGTAAATCATAAAAATGCTGTTTTTGTTGATGATAAATTTCCATCAGCAAAACAAATGGCAATTTTATCTTTTGATAAATACAAAAAAAGCGACACCGAGAATGTCGCTTATTTTGAACCATTTTATTTAAAAGATTTTGTAGTGATTCCTGAAAAGAAGAAAAAACCTACTTTTTAATCTACTCAGATTTATTAATGTTAACTCTATGAGGATAAGGTATATCTATACCAGCAGCATCTAGAGCTTCTTTGGTTTGCTCAATTAAATCAAACTTTACATTCCAATAATCTTCCTTTTTTACCCAAACTCTTGTAAAAAAGTTAATTGAGCTATCTGCCAATTCAGATAGATTTACTGCTGGAGCAGGTTCTTTTAAAATAGATGGATGTGCATTTATTACACTAAATATTACTTCTTTAGTTTCTTTAATGTTAGAATCGTAACCAACACCAAAAGTTATGTCTAAACGTCTAGTATCTTCTGTGCTAAAATTAACAATATTGCCATTAGAAAGTGATCCATTTGGTATAATAATTTCTTTATTATCGGGTGTATTTAGTTTTGTTGTAAAAATTTGAATTTCTTTTACAGTACCGCTTTCTCCTTGAGCTTGTATATAGTCTCCAATTTTAAAAGGTTTAAAAATCATAATTAAAACTCCACCTGCAAAATTACCTAAAGATCCTTGTAGCGCTAAACCAACAGCTAAACCAGCAGAGGCAATAATAGCAGCAAACGACGTAGTTTCTATGCCTAATAACGATATTACTGTAATAAAAAGCAGAACTTTTAAAACCCAATTGATAAGGTTTCCTAAAAATCTTTGAAGCGTAACATCTACACCTTTTTTTGTCATTATTTTTTTAGATGATTTAGTAATGACTTTAACCAAGTATAAACCAATAATGAGTATTAGTAAAGCTGTTATCACTTTTGGGGTGTATAAAACCAAAAGATCTATTGCTGATTCCATGTATTTATCCATCATATAATTTGCTAAAATTAGCCACAAAAATAATAGTTTTAAATAGAAGTGTAAAATGATTTGCTAGATTAATAGTGTTGAAATGATACCAAATATTGCAGGTAAAGATTGAATGTAAAATATTCTTATTTTTTTTGTTGAATAACCGCCATAGATTCCAGCAGTAAAAACACATGATAAAAAGAATATTGTAACCTCTGCATTACTTGTAATTAATGACCAAATTAATCCAACAGCTAAAAAACCGTTGTATAAACCTTGATTTGCTGCCATCACTTTAGTTTGCTCAGCAAATTCTTTATTCTTTAATCCAAATGTTTTAATACCTGTTTTAGTGGTCCAAAGCACCATTTCTAAGTAAACGATATACATATGAATGATAATAACGAGTAATGTAAAAGAGATGGCTAGATATTTCATAAAAGAAAAGTGAAAGATAAAATATAGGTTAGTTAGCGTATAACTTGTATTATATCAGGTTGTTATATTTTTTGATCAGAGTAAATATACTTCATTGTCAATAAATAAATCATCTTAAATTTAGTTTCAATGTTAAATTAATGTTACCAAAACATTGGTAAAATGTAAATAAATATGTATATTTGTAAAGTAAATGTAAACCTTAAAATTAAACGATTATGAGAAAAATAATTTCACTTGTTATCTTAAGCTTAACTATAGCTGGATATGCGCAGGAAAATGAACCAACTTTTAAGGCTGAAAAAGATTTAGTAAAAGCTACTTATTACTACGAAGATGGATCTATCAAAACTCAGGGTTTTTTTAAAGATAAAAAATTAACTGGAGAATGGGTTCGTTTTGATAAATCTGGCAACAAAATTCAAATTGGTAATTATGACAATGGTAAGAAAGTAGGAAAATGGTTTTTTTGGGCCAAAGAGTCTTTAAAAGAAGTTAACTACCAAGATAATGCTGTAGCTTCGGTAAATATCTGGAAGTCAGAATCTAAAATAGCACTTAATAACGATTAAATAAAAGTTCAATGTTATTTAAATGAAATCCATTAGAGAATATCTTTAATGGATTTTTTTGTTAAACTTATTTGTTATGATGACCACTTGTTTGAGATAGATTTTTATTTGCTATATTGTATATAATATATAATATGAGTTATACTAAATAAAGTAATGGAGAAAAAGATACGTTGTACTTAAAGGCAAATAGAGTACATGTTGAATTACGTATAGTAAAGAACCGAAACAAAATGAACTCAAAAAACGTTTAGAATTTTCTAAACGTTTTTTGGGTTTTGACTTTATGATTAATCAATATTGTCTAACTTTTCTGTAAACTTTACAAAAAACTATAATTCTAACAATCCGTTAGTTTTAGAAACTCCAGCAGCAGATTCTTGAAGATGTGTTTTTTCAGCTTCATTTAAGTTAATTTCTACAATGCTTTCAATACCGTCTTTTCCTAATATTACAGGAACTCCTATACATAAATCTGATAAGCCATATTCACCATTTAATAAAGTAGAGCATGGGTATATTTTCTTTTGATCGCAAGCTATAGCTTGAACCAAACCAGAAACAGCAGCTCCAGGAGCATACCAAGCAGAAGTGCCTAATAAACCCGTTAAAGTAGCTCCACCAACTTTAGTATCTTGTTTCACTTGTTCTAATCTTTCTTCAGAAATAAATTCTGATACTGGAACAGAGTTTCTAGTAGCCAATCTTGTTAAAGGAACCATACCTTTATCTGAGTGACCACCAATTACCATTCCATCAACATCAGAAATTGGCGCACCTAAAGCTTCAGCTAATCGATATTTAAAACGTGCAGAATCTAAAGCACCACCCATACCAATAATTCTATTTTTAGGCAAGCCAGTTGTTTTATGCACTAAATAAGTCATGGTATCCATAGGGTTAGAAACCACAATAATAATAGTGTTTGGAGAATGCTCTATTAAATTAGAAGAAACTGTTTTTACAATTCCTGCATTAATTCCTATCAATTCTTCACGCGTCATTCCTGGTTTACGAGGAATTCCAGAAGTAATTACACAGATATCAGAACCTGCTGTTTTAGCATAATCGTTTGTGCTACCTGTAATTTTGGTGTCAAATCCGTTTAAAGACGCAGTTTGCATTAAATCCATGGCCTTACCTTCTGCATAACCTTCTTTAATGTCTAACAAAACAACTTCCGCAGCAAAGTCTTTAATAGCTATGTACTCTGCACAACTTGCACCCACTGCACCTGCACCAACAACTGTAACTTTCATATCTTTTCTATTTTTAATTTGTAATCTATTTGTGATGTAAAAATACAATTTATAAAATATTTATATATGATATAAATCATAAAAAAAGGCATCTACAACTAGATACCTTTTTTTGTTAATTTTTTAAGCTTATTTATCTTAAACTAAAAGCAATACCTGCATTTATAGTATTGTATTCTTGTAATGTATAACTTCCAAAAATTTTGAAGAATCCTAAACTAAATCTTGCACCAACAGTTGTCATAAAACCACTAGATTCAAAGTCTAAATTACCTGGAATCAGTAAAGTTTCAGAAATGGTATCATTTGGAGCTGGAAAACCTGTATCATACACACCAGTAAAAGTTCCTGACATTGAGTATGATGAGGAGCCAGAGTTGAAACCTAAACCTCCAAATACGTTAATAAATGGAAAATTTAGTGAAGCAATGGCTTGGATGGTATACGCTGATAAATCGAACTCAGCTAAAGCTGCCTGTGTTCTTATAGGACCTGTTGTAACGTCTGCAATGCTATAACTTACGGTCATATTTGTATACCCGGCTAATAATGATACATGTAAAGGGGTTTTATCTAAAGGGCCAAACCAATCTGTAATTTCTTTTTTCAATCCAACACCAAACATTTGTAAAGAACTATCATCACCATCATCACCAAAATTTAAATTGGGTAGGAATCTACCCATAACTTCAAACTTGTAAGGTAAACCCAAGCTAACCTGCAATGCTGGTGCAGGTACTCTATTTGCAGGAAGATTAACTCCTCCAGGTGCTGTAAACTGTGCATTTACATCTTGGCCTTGAATAGTTCTATTTACAGTAAAAGTTGCTTTTCCAGAATCAGAACCAGAGAAAGATGGTGTTGTATTTGAATTTGCACTTAAGCTAGAGGAGAGTCCTAAAGCAGAGATGTTAATTAGATCTTTTTCAGAAGGTATTGAAGCTCCACTTACTCCAATTGTAATGTCAAATCCTAATTTTTTATGAACTTTAGCTGTGTGATACCAGCCTGTATTCATAGCGTTTATAAAACCTTCCATTCCTGGTGCAAAATAAGCTTGTAACAGTTTTTGTGAATCTTCTGTATCTGCAAGAAGAATGTTTTCGAAACCGTCTTGCGCTCTTAGATTGATTGATAAAGCGAATACAGTTATAAGAAATATAATAGCTTTCTTCATATCGTAGTTGTTTGGTTAATAATTAATTAAATTTAGTTTTTATTTCTACTAATATAAAAAAAAATACACATTTCTTTTAGGAAATGTGTATGATTAGTTCTTAATAGAGTGTATTATACATCAATATTTGCATATTTTGCATTACGTTCTATAAAATCTCTACGTGGTGGAACTTCATCGCCCATTAACATAGAAAAAATACGATCAGCTTCTGTCATACTATCAATGGTTACTTGACGTAAAGTTCTAAATTCTGGGTTCATAGTAGTATCCCATAGTTGTTCGGCATTCATCTCTCCTAAACCTTTATACCTTTGTATATTTACATTTCCACCCAATCTTTGCGCTATTACATCGCGTTGATTGTCATCCCAAGCATATTCTCTTTTTTGTCCTTTTTTCACTAAATATAGTGGAGGTGTAGCAATATAAATATAGCCTTGCTCAATCATCTCTCTCATATATCTAAAGAAAAACGTTAAAATTAAGGTGGCAATGTGAGAACCATCAACATCGGCATCACACATAATTACTACCTTATGGTAACGTACTTTAGTTAAGTTTAAGGCTCTTGGATCTTCTTCTGTACCAATAGAAACTCCTAAAGCTGTAAACATATTCTTAATCTCTTCATTCTCGAAAACCTTGTGTTGCATCGCTTTTTCAACATTTAAGATTTTTCCACGAAGCGGAAGAATTGCTTGAAAGTTTCTGTCTCTACCTTGTTTAGCGGTTCCGCCTGCAGAATCTCCCTCAACTAAGAAAATTTCACATTGTGCAGGATCTGTTTCAGAACAGTCAGATAATTTACCAGGCAAACCACCAATACTCATTACAGTTTTACGTTGCACCATTTCACGCGCCTTACGTGCTGCATGCCTAGCTTGAGCCGCTAAAATTACTTTCTGAACAATGGTTTTTGCGTCATTTGGGTTTTCTTCTAAATAATCAGTCAGCATTTCTGAAACTGCCTGAGAAACAGCAGAACTTACTTCTCTATTTCCTAATTTTGTTTTGGTTTGTCCTTCAAATTGAGGTTCTTGTACTTTTACAGAAACAATTGCGGTTAAACCTTCACGAAAATCATCACCAGCAATATCAAATTTTACATTTTTTAGTAAACCAGATTCATCTGCATATTTTTTTAAAGTATAAGTTAAACCACGTCTAAAACCAGATAAATGTGTTCCACCTTCGTGCGTATTGATATTATTTACATAAGAATGTAAATTCTCTGAGTACGAAGTGTTGTAGACCATAGCAACTTCTACAGGAATACCATTTTTTTCGCCTTCCATTGCAATAACACCTGCAGTTAATTGCTCTCTTGTTGAATCTAAATATTTTACAAACTCAGATAAACCTTCGTTAGAGAAAAAGGTTTCAGAGATATAATTGCCTTCGTCATCTGTTCTTCTTTTATCTGTAAGCGTAATTTTTACACCTTTATTTAAGTAAGATAACTCGCGCATTCTATTGGCAAGTGTTTCGTAATTGTACTCAGTGGTTTGCTGAAAAATAGATTTATCTGGTAAAAAAGTAACTATGGTACCTGTAAAATCTGTTTCTCCAATAGTTTTAACAGGATACAGTGTTTTACCTTTTTGGTACTCTTGTTGCCAAATTTTACCTTCTTTATGAACTGTTGCTGTTAAATGGTCTGATAAAGCGTTTACACAACTTACACCAACACCATGTAAACCTCCAGAAACTTTATAAGAATCTTTATCAAATTTACCACCAGCACCAATTTTTGTCATTACAACTTGTAATGCAGAAACACCTTCTTTTTTATGAATGCCAACAGGAATTCCACGACCATTGTCTTTAGTGGTAATAGAATTATCTTCATTAATAGTAACTTCTATAGCATCACAATGGCCACCCATTGCTTCATCAATAGAGTTGTCTACAACCTCGTAAACTAAATGATGTAAACCGCGAATACCAACATCTCCAATATACATTGATGGACGCATTCTTACGTGTTCCATTCCTTCTAGTGCCTGAATACTGGAGGCATCATAATTATGTTTTTTTTCGTCACTCATTTTATATGATTAAATTATAATTTTGATTGAAAATTGCATCAAGTGCAACCATCAAATATAAGAGAAAAATAGTACTTTTTGACTTGTTTTGTTGATAAAAATAGAAAATGTTAATAAGTATAAAAGTGTCTTAAAACGATTAAAAAGCATCTTAAAATTGATGTTGATAAAAATTATGCTGTTTTTTTTTAATTAAAATCGCAAAATGCGTTATAACTATAGTTTTAAATTTCAAAATTGTAGCAACTACATCGATTTAGCATTAATTTTAGGTAAAAAAAGTAGAATTTTTATGAT
The DNA here is from genome assembly GCF_054584775.1 of Polaribacter litoreus. Taxonomy (NCBI): domain Bacteria; kingdom Pseudomonadati; phylum Bacteroidota; class Flavobacteriia; order Flavobacteriales; family Flavobacteriaceae; genus Polaribacter; species Polaribacter litoreus. The sequence continues at coordinate 7,382 of NZ_JBTLRD010000002.1, forward strand.
GTTTATCACGTTTTAACGACATTGTAACTCCTAATTTTGCCTTGTTATTCATAAAAATAATAAAATGAAACATATTAAAAAATGGTTATTACTGGTAGTTTTATTCGCTTCAATCGTTTTAAATAGTCAAGAAAAAACGAAGTTTAAACCAGAAATTAAATGGAATATTAGAGCACAATTATGGATGCGTTATTCTGATTTAAATGAGGGTTCTCTTATTCAAAATGAACCTACTTCTGAATTTTATGATATATCAATTCGTAGATTACGTATTCCAATTTATTCTCAAATAACACCCAAAATATTTCTTTATGCAATTTTGGGTGGCAATAATTTTAATTTTAAAAAGAAAGATATTTCTCTTGAAATATTAGACCTTTATGCAGAATATTCGTTTGCTAAATTTTTTGAAGTTGGTTTTGGAAAATCGGGCTGGCAAGGGTTGAGTCGTTGGAACATTCGTTCTAATAAAACTTTAATGGGGCTTGACTCTCCTTTATTTCCGTTAAATTCAGTCGAGAAAAACGACGATATTGGTCGTTTATTTGGTGCTTGGATTAAAGGACAAGCTGGTAAGTTTGATTATAGATTAGCATTTAATAGGCCTTTTTTAGTGTCTGTTGTTCCTAATGGAGAGGTTAATTTTGCGAATAATATGCCTAGAGTAAAAACATCTACTTATGTGAAATATCAATTTTTTGAACACGAATCAAATAAATCTGCTTATCAAGTTGGTACTTACGTTCAACATAAAAAAGTGTTTAATATAGGTATTGGATATCAATTTCAAAGCAAAGCAATGAGTGATGGTGATGCGATGTTGGCAAGTACTAATTTTTATGATATGGAACATTGGGCAGTAGATTCGTTCTTAAACTTACCTTTGTCTAATGATGATGCAATTACCGCGTATTTAGGGTATTATGATTATGATTTTGGGAATAATTATATTAGAAATGTTGGAGCCAATAACCCTACAAGTGGGGGAGGTGTAGATTTTAATGGTGCAGGAGTAGCTTTTCCGATGATAGGAACAGGAACAACCTGGTACATGCAGTTTGGGTATGCCTTTAAAGAAACAAAAATATTAGGAGATGATTATGTTATTCAGCCAAATGTGGCAATTCAAACCTCAAATTGGGATGCTTTAAATGATCAAATGACCGTATATGATTTTACCGTTAATTTTTTGATGAATGGAAGTCATTCTAATAAGGTTAGTTTAGGTTATCAACACAGACCCATTTTTGATGCTACTACAATTCAACAAAAAGGATATAAAGGAATGGCTGTTTTACAATATCAGGTATCTTTAAAATAATTTTAAAAAAAAATCCTGCGTAAAGCAGGATTTTTTTTGTTTATAAATTCGATAAAATCAATAATCTATCTCATAATCTTTACATTCATTTCTTCTACTTTTTTATCAGAAAGAATTGATGGTGCATTAAATAATAAATCTTCTGATGTTCCCGTTTTTGGGAAAGCCATTACTTCTCTAATAGAAGCTTTCTTTTCTAAAATCATCATTAAACGATCTACTCCCCAAGCAATTCCTCCATGAGGTGGTGCTCCATATTGAAACGCTTTGTACATGGTTCCTACACTTTTCATCATTTCTTCTTTGTTATAACCCATATTTTTATAGGTTGCTTCCAAAATTTCTGCTTTATGTGCACGAACTGAACCTCCACCAATTTCGTAACCATTTAAGATTAAATCGTATTGTTGTGCGATTATGGTTCCAATTTCATCATCTTTACCATTCATGTGTTTTTCTAAATCGTAAACAGCTGGCATAGAAAAAGGATTGTGTGTAAACGTCCATCTGCCTTCATCTGTTTTTTCAAACATTGGGAAATCTACAACCCAAGCTGGTCTTAATTCCTTAGGATTTATCAACTTTAAGATTCTTCCCATTTCTTGACGAACAGCATCTAAGGCTTTGTTTGCTGTAGCATAATCTGCTGCAGAGAAAAATACGATATCTCCAATTTGAGCATCAGTTGCTTTTATGATATTTGCTGCAATTTCTTCGCCTAAAAATTTAATAATTGGCGACTGCAAATCATTTTCATTTACAATGATATAAGCTAAGCCTCCTAAACCATGTTGTTGAGCAATGGCAGTTAAGTTTTCTATTTGCCCTTTAGACATACGTTTGTTGCCTTGTTCTGCAGCAGAAACTTTAATACATTTTACAATTCCACCATCATCAATAGGTTTACTAAACACTTGAAAAGTGGTATCTTTTACAATGGCAGTAATATCTTGCATTTCTAAACCATAACGTAAATCTGGTCTATCACAACCATATTTATCCATGGCTTCTTTGTAGGTAATTACTTCAAAAGGACGTAAAATCCATTTTTTACCATAAATTTTCTTTACAATTTCGTTAAACATTTTGGTGTTTAAATCGATAATTTGTTGCATACTTGCATATGCCATTTCAATATCTAATTGTGTAAATTCTGGCTGACGATCTCCTCTAGAATCTTCATCTCTAAAACAACGTGCAATTTGAAAGTATTTTTCAAAACCACCTACCATTAACATCTGTTTAAATTGCTGAGGTGCTTGTGGTAGTGTGTAAAAAGAACCTACTTGTTTTCTGGTTGGTACAATAAATTCTCTTGCACCTTCATCAGTTCCTGCAGTTAAAATTGGCGTTTCTATTTCTAAAAACTCTTCTTCATCTAAAATATCACGTAGTAACTTAATTACCCTATGTCTGTTTACAATTGCTTTGCGAACATCATCATTTCTATGATCTAAAAACTTGTATTGAAAACGCACATTTTCATTGGTTTTCATGGCTCTTTTAATTTCAAAAGGCAAAGTTTTAGATAAATTTAAAATTTCTAATGTAGCTGTTTCAAGCTCAATTTTACCAGTTCTTAAACCTGAATTGTAATCGTCTTCTCTTCTCTGAACTACAACTCCAGTAACCATAATAACAGTTTCTGGTTTTAGTTTTACCAATTCATCTAAGTTCGGGAAAGTTTCTCTACTTAAACGAACTTGAAAAACTTGATTGCTAGAATCTCTTAAATCGATAAAAATTAATTCTCCATGATCTCTAACACTAGAAACCCAACCAGATAATGTTACTTCTATGTTGATAGAATCATCAGATAAATCTGATATTTTATGGGTTCTGTAGTTATCCTTAATTATTATGGGAGTTTGTTGCAACTCTTGGTTATCAGTACTTTTTTGTTGCTTTTCGTTATTTGCTTTTAGCTTTTGGTCTTTAGCTTTTGGTTGTTGACTAACAGTTAAAGGCGAATCGCTAACAGCGTTAAGAATCTCTTCACGAATCACTTTTCCAGAAGCACCTTTTCCAATAATTTTGATGACTTTACCAACTAAAATTCCAGCTTTACCTTGGTTTCCAGCTTTAATATCGTTAGCAATAGCTTCGTTTTCAGAGATTACTTTAGATACAGCATCTTTAATTTTATCTTCAGAAATGGTATTATCTTCAAAATATTTATTGTAATCGAAAGTACGATCTTTTAAATATCTTGTAATTCCATTCTGTACTAAAACAGAAGTAATTTTATCCGCTTTAAATAATTGAAAAATTTCAATCAACTGATTTACATTATGAATATTGGCATATTCATCAGCAGCAATATTATTTACCAAAGTTTTTGCCACAAAAGAAGGATCTTTTATCACATTATTAATGGCAATAAAAGTTTCAGAACGCAAAGAATCTGCCGTAAAAAACTTAGCATCTTGAGGTAAAACTCCTCCTTTTATCAGAATAGATTCAACTGCAAAAGGCAAAGAACTAATATCAACATCAATGGTTTCTACAACATTTTTGATGTTAACAAAAGGCAAATCTGGTTCAGAAATAAAACGATAATCTGCTTCGAACTCCTTTTTACGCATTGTTTTGGTTTGCTTTAAATCTGCATCAAACAAAACAGTGGTTTGGTCTGGTCTAAATTCTTTGTGTTCTATATAGTAGTTTAATTGCTTTTCTACTTCTTCTTTTAAAGCTTCAATCATAAACTTAAAAGAATTCAAGTTTTTGATTTCTGTACGAGGATTTAAATTATAGCTGTGTTTTTTTCTGAGTGATACAGAAACATCCGATTTAAATTCCCCTTTCTCCAAATTTGCTTCAGAGATTTTTAAATTTTGAACAATTCTCTGAATGTATTGTGCATAGGTTGATGCATCTTCTATATGACGAATACAAGGTTCTGTAACAATCTCAATTAACGGAACACCAGCTTTGTTAAAATCCACCAAAGAAATTTTCTTTTCGTGCATTAATTTTGCAGCATCTTCTTCAATATGAACTTGCGTTAAGTTTACCGTAAATTGCGATCCATCATTTCTAAAACAAGAAACTTGTCCATCAGGAATTACAGGATTATGAAACTGAGTAATTTGTATATTTTTAGGATTATCTGGGTATTCATAATGTTTACGATCCCAAGAAATCAACTCATTTTCGAAAGTAGATTTTACAGCTTTTCCAAAGTAAATTGCTTTGGTAATCGCTTCTTTGTTTACAGATGGTAAAACACCCATTTGTCCAGTACATACAGAACAAATATTTGTATTCGGTTGCTCTGTTTCTTTATTTGCACAAGAACAAAACAGTTTCGATTTTGTGTTTAAACGAACGTGAGTTTCTAAACCAATTACAAGTTCTAACTCGTATTTTTTTAATAAATCATTTAATTTCTCTAGCTCCATTATATCAAATCATTTAAGAAATTAGCGAATTGTAAAACGTATGCATCATTATTTTTAGCCGCTGAAATTTGCAAACCAGTTGCAGTTCCTTTTGGTATGGTTAAGGTTGGTAGTTGGCCTAAACTAAAACCAACTGTGTAAGCATCTGATAAATACATAGCCAAAGGATCGTTTAAACTATCTCCAATTTTTGGTGGAGTAGATGGTGTTACTGGCGATAATATCACATCAACTTCATTAAAATCTTTTTCAAAATTATCAGCAATTTGATCTCTTAAATTCAATCCTTTTAGATAAATTTCATCAGAAAAACCTTGCGATAAAACTTGATTTCCACCTACAATTCTACGTTTTGTTTCTTCAGAAAAATTTTCTGAACGAGTAATAGAATAGGTGTCTTTTAAATTATCACCTTCAATTCTGCTGCCATAATTTGTGCCATCTAATCTAGATAAATTAGAAGCAGTTTCTGCCATTGCTAATGTATAATACGTAGAAACTAAGGTGTCAGATTCAAAGAAATCTAGTTCTTTTACTTTTATTCCTTTGGATTTTATTTTTTCTATGGATGCTAAAAAATCAGTTTTTACTTGAGCATCAATAGCATCACTATCGATAAAGTTTTTAAAATAACCAATGGTTTTTATTTTATCAGTATTTAAAATAGTTTCTTCGGATATTTTTTCTGATTGATACGTAGTTTGATCTTTTATATCTTTACCACTCATCGCATTTAAAACAATTCTAATATCTTCGATCGATTTTGCAATTGGCCCAACACAATCTGTAGAAGATGCGTAAGCCATAATTCCAAAACGCGAAATTCTACCATAAGTTGGTTTTAAACCGTAAACATTATTGTAGCCTGCTGGCTGACGAATAGAACCTCCTGTATCTCCACCAATTGAAAAAACAGTATAATCTTTTGCTACATTTACTGCAGAACCACCACTAGAACCTCCTGAAACTAAATCAGGATTTATGGCATTTTTAACAGCACCAAAAATGGTGTTTTCAGAGGATGATCCATGTCCAAAAGAATCACAATTTTCTTTTACTAACGGAATTGCACCTGCATCTAATAATTTTTGAATGGCTGTTGCTGTGTAAGCAGATTTGTAATTTTTAAGCAAATCAGAACTTGCAGTAGTGTACGTTCCTTGTACCATATAAACGTCTTTAATTCCAAATGGAATTCCTTCTAAAAGTCCGATTTCTTGTCCGCTTTCAATTTTTGCATCAACTTTTGCTGCTAAATCTAACGCCATTTTATCTAACAAAGAATTTACAGAATTGTACGCGTTAGATTTAAGTAAATCTAATTTGTCTTGTACTAACTTAGTACACGTAAATTCTTTGGCCATCAATTGTTGATGGATTTTGTGTATTTGCGATTTCATATTTATTCTTCGATCACTTTAGAAACAACTAAATAGCCGTTTTTTTCTTTCGGAAAATTTTCTAAGATGATTTGTTTTTCTGCGCTTGGGCTATCTATTACAACATCATCTCTTAAATCATCTAGAGAAACAGCATTATTATGATTATTTTGAAAAGAATTATTATTTGTAGCATTGGCATTTTTAATTACTTCAAATAATTGATTTACAGCTTCTGAGGGCTGAGCTCCTTTAATGCTAGACAATATGTCTACTGTCATAATTTTACTCATCTTAATATGCTTTTAATTAAAAAGTAAAGCCTTCCGATTTCGGAAGGCTTCATTTATATATTTCTAAACAACAACCTTCTAATCCTAGAAATTAGAATTATTGAAATTATTATTATTGTTGTTATTATTCATAATTATCACTAATTGCGGGCAAATATATACAGAATTGTTTTCTCTGCCACGTTAATTATTTAGTTTTTAAACGAAAACACCAATAATTTAATAGATAAATCATTGGTGCAGACATTAATTCAGTAAATTCAAATCAAACACTTTGTTTGGAGGTACAAATAAACAAGATTTAATTGTTTATGTAAATCAATACTATTGAATCTGTTAATAATTAATGCTTTTTGGGGTAATTTGGTTTTAAATTGTAATTTATTGGTGATTTGAACTCTGTATCTGTTTAAAGAAATAAATTCGCTAAAAAAAATTTCACAATAAATTTGTTCAACTAAAAAACCCTTTCTACATTTGTATGGTAAATGAAAAATAGTAAAAACAATACTTGGTGGTGGAACTCTCTTATCTAATAAGTGAGAAGAATCCTATATGTATAAAATATAAAAAAAGGCTTATCTCACGATAAGCCTTTTTGCTTTTTTAGTAAGCGTTGTTGCAAGAGTTTACAATAAAGTAATCTCTATTATGAATAAAAACAGGTTGCTAAAGCAAATTAAAATTAGCTTAGCAAAGACAGATAAGATAATTGAAGAATGAAAAAAATACAATTTAAAACCATCCACAAAACAAAAGTTGCAGATACCATAACTCCTGTTGGGTTGTATTTGCGCTTTAGAGATAAATATGCAAATACGCTTTTGCTAGAAAGTTCAGATTATCATAGCAAAGACGAAAGTTTTACGTTTATAGCTATTGAGCCTGTGGTTTCTATAAAAGCAGAAAATCATCATTTAAGTTTTTCGCATAATGGAGTTGAATTAGAAAATCAAGAAATTGGTAGAAACTTTAATACTATTTTCGAAAACTATAGTAAATCAATAGCTTTAGATTGCCCAGCAGCATTAAAATCATTTAATGGTTTGTATGGTTATACAGCTTACGATTCTGTTCAGTATTTCGAAAATATAGAATTATCTGTTGCTGATGCTCCTTCTGCAATTCCTTTATTACAATATAGTTTTTACAGGTTTATTATTGCTATCAATCATTTTAATGATGAAATGACTTTGATAGAAAATATAGAAGAAGGTACTGAATCTCGCATTAAAGAAATTCAGACAATTATAGATGCACAAACTTTTAACACTCAAAAATTTGATATTGTTGGTGATGAAACATCAAATGTAAAAGGAGAAGAGTTTATTGAGTATGTTAAAAAAGCAAAATCACATTGTAAAAGAGGAGACGTTTTTCAGTTGGTTTTATCTCGCCAATTTCAACAAAAATTTAAAGGTGATGAATTTAATGTATACAGAGCATTACGTTCTATAAATCCATCACCATATTTATTTTATTTCGATTATGGTTCTTTTAAATTGATGGGATCATCTCCAGAAGCACAAATTAAAATTTCTGCTGGTAAAGCAACCATCAACCCAATTGCAGGAACCTTCAGAAGAACAGGAGATATGGCTAAAGACATTCAGTTGGGTAAAAAATTATCTGCAGATAAAAAAGAAACTGCAGAACACGTTATGTTGGTAGATTTAGCACGAAACGATTTAAGTAAACATGCAGATAATGTAGAGGTTGAGGTGTTTAAAGAAGTTCAATATTTTAGTCACGTAATTCATTTAGTTTCTACGGTTTCTGGTCAATTAAAAGGAAATCCTATAGAAATTGTGGGCGATACTTTTCCTGCAGGTACTTTAAGTGGTGCACCAAAATACAAAGCTATGGAATTGATTGATACATATGAAAATCAATCTCGTGGATTTTATGGAGGTGCAGTTGGTATTATTGGTTTAGATGGTTCTGTAAATTTAGCCATTGCAATTCGTAGTTTTGTAAGTAAAAACAAGACTTTATATTACCAAGCAGGAGCAGGAATTGTAATTCATTCGGATGAAGAAAAGGAATTGCAAGAAGTAAATAATAAGTTAGCAGCGTTAAAAAAAGCGTTGATTTTAGCAGAAAATATTTAGGGCGTTTTAACGGGCTTTCATTACTCGCTTTTTTTGAGAAAAACAAAAAAGAGCTCAAACAGACCATTCAATCCCTAACGCAGATTGAGCATTTTAATAAAGATTTGTAAACAATTAAACAAATCCACAATTAAACGATTAGACAACAAAAGAATATGAAAATATTAATTTTAGATAATTACGATTCGTTTACCTATAATTTGGTACACATGGTAGAAAAAATTACAGGAAATTTCCCTGCAGTTTTTAGAAACGACGAAATCAGTATTGCAGATGTAGGCAACTACGATATCATAATGTTATCTCCAGGACCAGGAATTCCAGATGAAGCAGGAATCTTAAAAGAAGTAATTAAAACCTATGCAGGAATAAAGCCAATTTTCGGAGTTTGTTTGGGCTTGCAAGCAATCACTGAAGTTTTTGGAGGTACAATTATCAATTTAGATGATGTTTTTCACGGAGTTGCCACTGAAATGAAAGTAACAGATAAAAATGCGACTATTTTTAAAGATGTTTCAGAAACATTTTTAGCAGCACGTTATCATTCTTGGGCAGCAACAGATGAAGGTTTTCCAGAAGAATTAAAAGTAACTGCTATAGATGAAGATGGATTAATACAAGCAATTGAGCATAAAATTTTTCCAATTTCAGCGGTTCAATTTCATCCAGAATCTATTTTAACTGATGTTGGTGAGCAGTTGGTTACTAATTTTATCAACTCTGTAGAGTTGAATGCTGAACTTGATTCAGCATCTAAATAAAAAGATACTGAAATAAATTCAGCATAAAATGAAATCAATTTTAAACAAATTATACAATCACGAAAGATTATCCAAAGCTGAAGCAAAACAAATCTTAACAGATATTGCAGCAGAGAAATATAATGATGCGCATTTGGCTTCATTTATGACGGTTTTTATGATGCGCCCAATTACAGTTGATGAACTTTCTGGATTTAGAAACGCCTTAAAAGAATTGGCTATAAAAGTCGATTTTTCTGATTACAATACCATTGATATTGTTGGTACAGGTGGAGATGGAAAAGACACCTTTAATATATCAACTTTAACCTCTTTTATTGTTGCAGGTACAGGACAAAAAGTAGCAAAACACGGTAATTATTCTGTGTCTTCACAATCTGGATCTTCAGATATGTTAGAGAGTTTTGGTTACAATTTTACCAATGATGAAAACATTTTAAAAACGCATTTAGAAAAAGCGAATATTTGTTTTTTACATGCGCCAAAATTTCATCCAGCAATGAAAGCGGTTGGGCCAACTAGAAAGGCATTAAAATTAAAAACATTCTTTAATATGTTAGGGCCTTTGGTAAATCCGAGTTCGCCAAAAAACCATATGTTGGGTACTTTTAATTTAGAGGTTGCACGTTTGTATAATTACATTTTGCAAGAAGATTCAACTATCAATTACGGAATTATTCACGCCTTAGATGGTTATGATGAAATTTCGTTGACTAGCGGATTTAAATTGTTTACTAAAAACGGAGAGCAATTGATAAATCCTGAAGATTTAGGTCAGAAAAGAATACAACAATCAGAAATATTTGGTGGAAATTCTGTGGATGATGCAGCAAAGATTTTTAAGTCTATTTTAGACGGAAATGGAACTGATGCTCAAAATAATGTTGTTTTAACAAATGCAGCGTTTGCATTAACAATTGTTGATGAAAACAAGTCTTTTGAAACTGCATTTACAGAAGCTAAAGATTCGCTATTTGGCTTAAAAGCCAGACAGACATTAGAAAAATTAGTAAGTTTATAAAATGAAAAAGTTCTCGATACAATTTTCTCAAAAAAAATCGAAAATCACTCGAACTGACATACGTACTGTCGTATTGAGTTAATTTGAGAAGAATGAACAAATTAGTATCGAGCTGTTTTAATAAAAAGTAATAATGACAAAAAAGAAAAACAATATTATTCTAATTATTCCTGCATTTTTGTTGATAGGAACAGCGATAGGAATACAAACCAAAGATCTTTTTAAACAAATGAGTATTGGTTTAATAGTAGGTGTAATTGTTTACTTTTTTTTAAGGAATAGAAATAAGAAATTGAATAGCTAATAATTACGAATTCTTAATTACGAGTGATGAAAAAACACAACATTATACAGATAAAAAGCTATGATTTCGCTGTTAGAGTTGTTAAGTTGTATAAACATTTATCACAAGAAAAGAAAGAGTTTGTATTAAGTAAACAATTATTACGTTCAGGCACTTCAATAGGAGCTAATGTAGAAGAAGCTATTGGAGGGCAAAGTAGAAAAGACTTTTTTGCTAAATTAACAATAGCATATAAAGAAGCACGTGAATCTCATTATTGGATTCGTTTATTAAAAGATACTGACTTCTTGTCTGAAAAAGAATCAGCATCATTATTGACAGATATTGAAGAAATTTTAAAAATTATCGGAAGTATTCAAAAGACAATTCGTAATTCATAATTAAAAATTTGTAATTATTAAAATGACAATTTTAGATAAAATAATCGCATTTAAAAAGAAAGAAATTGCTAAAATAAAAGCAGAAGTTCCTGTTAAAAAATTAGTAGAAAGTCCTAGTTTTGATAGAACACCTTTTTCATTAAAAAAAGCTTTGTTAGAAGTGGGTTCAACAGGTATTATTGCCGAGTTTAAACGCCAATCTCCATCCAAAGGAACTATTAATGATAAAGCAACAATCACAGAAGTAACCAATGGTTATTTAGATGCAAATGTTGCTGCTCAATCCATTTTAACAGATACTTCTTTTTTTGGAGGAACTATGGCAGATTTAATGGAAGCTAGAACAATTAATCAACAAAAACCAATTTTAAGAAAAGACTTTGTAGTGGATGGTTTTCAAATTGTAGAAGCTAAAGCCATTGGTGCAGATGTAATTTTATTAATTGCATCTTGTTTAACATCAGCAGAGTTAAAAAACTATGGAAATCTTGCTACAGATTTGGGTTTAAGTGTTTTATATGAAGTGCATACGCAAGAAGATTTAGATAAAATTAATGATTTAGATAACAAAATTATCGGAATCAATAACAGAAATTTAAAAACGTTTGAGGTTGATTTAGAGCACTCTATAAAATTAGCAAATCAAATTCCTGATACTTGTATTAAGGTTTCAGAAAGCGGAATTTCTGATCCAAAAATTATAACTGGGTTAAAAGAATTTGGTTTTCAAGGGTTTTTAATTGGCGAGAGTTTTATGGCTGCAGAAAATCCTGGAGAAGCTTGTCAAGAATTCATCAGTCAAATTAGGTAGAAAAAGCCCATCCTAACCTTCCCAAAGGGAAGGAACTCTCACTGTTGAGAAAAAGAAAATAATATAATTAAGAGATTTGAAAATATGAATCAGAATAAACCGCAAAGTAATTCACACGTGTTCCCCTTTGGGGAAACAGGGGCTCTGAAATTAAAGGTTTGCGGAATGAAATACATAGAAAATATTCAGCAAGTTGCTGAATTAAATCCTGATTATTTAGGGTTTATTTTCTATGAAAAATCCAAAAGAAATTTTGAAGGTATTATTCCAGAATTTTCAAATTCAATAAAAAAAACAGGTGTTTTTGTTAATGAATATAGAGAGATTGTTATTTCTTTGGTAGAAGAATATAGATTAGATGCTATTCAATTACATGGTGATGAATCTGTAGAATATATTATCGAATTAAAGAAACAATTAGCAGAAAACAGAGCTTTGTTTATCGAAGAAAATAAGCAAATTAAAAAGAAGAAAAATCAACATTATATCTCTAAAAATGAAATTGAAATCATTAAAGTTTTCGGAATTAAAGATGAATTTAATTTTGATGTTTTACAGCCTTATTTAGAAGTTGTCGATTATTTTTTATTCGATACAAAAGGAAAAGAAAGAGGAGGAAATGGAACAAAATTTGATTGGTCTGTTTTAGAAAAATATCCTTATGATAAGCCTTTCTTTTTGAGTGGTGGAATTGGTCCAGAAGATATAGAACAAATCCAAATAGTAAGAAAAACAAATTTACCCATTTATGCGTTAGATGTAAATAGTAAATTTGAAATTGAGCCAGGATTAAAAAAAATTAAGGAATTAGAAAAATTTAAAGCAACTGTCATTTCGAACGAAATGTAATGAAGTTGAGAAATCTAAAGTTAAAATATTTTGAGATTTCTCCATAAAGTGGAAATGACAATCAAACGAATTATATAAATTATGAAATCACAATTTCAGCCAGATGAAAATGGATATTTTGGACAATTTGGAGGAGCTTTTATTCCTGAATTATTGTATCCAAATGTAAAAGAATTAGAAGATAATTACATACAAATTATCGAATCTGAAGAATTCCAAAAAGAATACAAATCTTTATTAAAAGATTATGTTGGGCGTCCAACACCTTTGTATTATGCCAAGCGTTTATCAGAACAAAATGGAGCGTATATCTATTTAAAACGCGAAGATTTATGTCATACAGGTGCACATAAAGTAAACAATACCATAGGCCAGGTTTTAATAGCTAAAAAATTAGGAAAAACTAAAATTATAGCAGAAACAGGAGCAGGCCAACATGGAGTGGCAACAGCTACAGTTTGTGCTTTAATGGGTTTAGATTGTACTGTTTTTATGGGCGAAAAAGATATTGTTCGTCAAGCACCAAATGTTGCTAGAATGAAAATGTTAGGTGCTAAAGTTGTACCAGCAACTTCTGGATCTAAAACGTTAAAAGATGCTACAAACGAAGCCATTCGTTATTGGATTCAGAATCCAGAAACGTTTTATTTAATTGGTTCTGTAGTTGGTCCTCATCCACATCCAGATATGGTGGCTCGTTTACAAGCAGTGATTTCTGAAGAAATAAAATGGCAATTAAAAGAAAAAACGGGTAAAGAAAATCCTGATACGATTATTGCTTGTGTTGGTGGTGGCTCTAATGCTGCTGGTGCTTTTTATCATTATATGGATGATGAAAATGTAGAATTAATTGCAGTAGAAGCTGCAGGTTTGGGTGTAAATTCTGGTGAAAGTGCAGCTACTTCTCAATTAGGTGAAGTTGGAATTATTCACGGATCTAAAACCATTTTAATGCAAGATGAATATGGGCAAATTGTTGAACCGTATTCTATTTCTGCAGGATTAGATTATCCTGGAGTTGGCCCTTTACACGCTTATTTATACGAAAGTAAAAGAGCTAAATTTATGAATGCAACTGATAAAGAAGCATTAGCTGCTGCTTATGAATTAACTAAGGTAGAAGGAATTATTCCTGCTTTAGAAACAGCACATGCATTAGCGGTTTTACCTAAAATTGAGTTTAAAAAAGACCAAGTTGTGGTTGTAAATTTATCTGGTAGAGGAGATAAAGATTTAGAAACCTATATCAAACATTTAGAAGAATAGATTAACTATTGTCATTATGAGGAAGAATGACGAAGTAATCTTTTAATTTAAGATTGCTTCACTTTATTCGCAATATCGAAATAGAAAAAATTATGAATTCAATCGAAAAATTATTTCAAGAAAAAGATAAAAATTTATTATCTATATATTTTACTTGTGGTTATCCAAATTTAAATGATACCACCACAGTAATTTCATCTTTAGAAAAAAGTGGTGTAGATTTTATTGAGGTTGGTTTGCCTTATTCAGATCCTTTAGCAGATGGCCCAACCATACAAGATAGTAGCCAAAAAGCTTTACAAAACGGAATTAACTTAGACTTGGTTTTTGAGCAGTTAATGAGCATTAAAGCATCTAATAAAACTCCTTTGGTTTTAATGGGATATCTAAATCAGATGTTAAAATATGGCGAAGATAAATTCTGTCAAAAAGTTGTAGAATGTGGAATTGATACTTTAATTCTTCCAGATTTACCAATGGTTGAATTCGAAAATCATTATCAAGAATTATTTGATAAATACGGACTTACCAATGTGTTTTTAATCACACCTCACACATCCGAAGAAAGAATTCAAAAAATTGATTCTTATACAAAAGCATTTATTTATGTTGTGGCTTCTGCATCAATCACTGGTGCTAAAGGAGAAATTTCTAACCATCAATTGGCTTATTTTGAGAGAATTAAAGCAATGAATTTAAAAAGTAAATTAATTGTTGGTTTTGGTATTTCTGATAAACAGACTTTTAATACAGCTTGTAATTATGCAAATGGAGCCATAATTGGGTCTGCTTTTATTAAAAATTTAGGAAAAAACGGAGTTGCATCTATTGATGATTTTATAAAACCGATCATTAGCTAGAAAACGGATATATAAACTACTTATCTTAGATAGAAGACTCTTTTTTATACTCTAAAATATCTGCAGGTTGGCAGTCTAAAGCCTTGCAAATAGCTTCTAATGTAGAAAAACGAACCGCTTTTGCCTTACCCGATTTTAAGATCGATAAGTTGGCAGTGGTAATACCAATAATCTCAGCTAATTCTTTACTCCGCATTTTACGTTTGGCAAGCATTACATCTAAGTTTACAATGATTGCCATATTTATATTGTTAAATCGTTTTCTTGTTTTGTTTTTCTGGCTTTAGCAAACACTTCACTTAAAAACATAAAAAATAATCCTATCAGAATAGAAACGATAAGAGAATTATTAATACCTAGTTTTATATCATTAAGAATAATTATTCTAAGAATGAAATTCAATACAGAATAGCTTATGCCTGTAATAAGAATTAGTTTTCCAATTTTTTTAAAATTTTGAATAACCAATTCGGTGAAAAAATTGCCATTAGTTAAGTCTGTAAGTGTGTTTTTTAATAGAAATATGGCTTTTAAAAAAAGAATAAATATTGTAGCATTAAAGAAAATAATCATTGCAAATTGGGGTAAACTTAAGTTAGCAACATCATATTCTCCGTTAAGATCTAAAGATTTAATTTTCCCTAAACCAAATAAAATTGGAAGTACTGCAACCGTAATTACAAAGATTATAAGAAGTAGATAATAGTAAATATGAATTAATTTATTGAGTGTAGCAATTGTTTTCATAAGAGAATAGTTTTTATTATTTGACAATGCAAATATATAAAAATTATTGAAAAACAATAATAAAATATTAAAAAAGAGTAATTTTAATCTTGTAGTATAGAATTCTTGGTTATAGTAAATTGTTTACCATCAGCTAAAGTTATTGTAAAAGGTTTTGAAAGACGAACTGTTTTTCTAAAATAGTTGTCTAAATCGCAAAAATTGTCAAACTGTTTTCCATTTACAGATAACACTTCATCTCCTTGTCTTACACCATTTTGCCATAAAACGCTTTCTTCTGCTACTTTAATAATTCGCATTTTGTTTTTATAAAATAAAACAGAACATGGATATCCTTTAAATGTATTGTTGATATTGGCTTTAGAACTATACAACACATCTTTTTTTAAAGACAAAAAAAGTTGATTATTTTGCCATAATCGATTTCCTATTTTAGAAGATTTTTGGTTGTTATACACTACAATTGGTGAGATACTAACGTCATGAGAAATGCCTTCTGCATACTTTACAATTTTAGCCGATGATGAGGTAAGAAGACCATTTACATCCATACTAGCACTTTGCGTTGACAAATTTGGATAATGATCAATTGTAGAAAATTTGTATTCGCGTTTAGAAATATTAGAAAAACCTCCAGCACCAGTATCTAAAAGAAAGCGAATTTCTTTATTTTTTCGTTTTAGAAAAACATAAGGTCTTTTATCTTGATAATTAAAGTTTAAACGATGCATCGTTTTTAGCTTGTCTGGAAAATAATTTGATGGATACATCACTAAAATTTTTCGCTCAAAATCAATAGTCCAATTCAGCTCTTTTATAATATCTACACCCAGAATTCCGTCGATATTATAGCAAGAAAACACATCATTTTTAGCAGTATTTAATATGCTGTGTTTTCTAATTTTTCTGCTTCCTAGTTCTATTAATCCACTTTTATAAAAGCGCATTTTACTTTTTAAACCACTAGAGGAAGTAATATTTATTGTTTTTCTTGTTGGTTTTAGCTCGTTTTTTGCCCAATCATACGAAACAGAATTGGTAGCGCCAGTATCAAAAGCAAATTGCTTTTTAATGCCATTAAAAGTTATCGGAATAATTATTAAGCCTAAATCAGTTCTAAACGGAATAGTATCTTGAAATGCTGCATGGTTTTGAGCAAAACTTGATGGTAGTAAAGCAATTAAAAGTAAAAATAATAGTTGCTTTCTTAAAAATTCTAAGTAATAGTTAAGCGCTAGATTCAAACTTTTTTAATCACATTCGTTACAATGCCCCAAATCACAAAATCATTATCTTCTGTAATTTTAATAATTGGGTAATTAGGATTTTCTGGTTGCAGCCAAACTTCATTTTTTTCAACTCGTAAACGTTTTACCGTAAATTCGCCATCTAAGAAACAAACGGCTATTTTGTTATTTGCAGGTTCTAGGCTTCTATCAATTACCAATAAATCATTATCATCTAAACCAGCATTAATCATAGATTGCCCTTTTACTTTGGCAAAAAATGTGGCATCTTTATTCTGTATTAACTCATCATCTAAAGAAATTCGAGTTTCTCTAAAATCATCAGCAGGTGATGGAAATCCAGCAGAAATTCCGGTATCTATTAAAACAGCTCCAGTTCCTAATGAAGTTTTTGGTGTAAAAAAAGTAAGTGTATTTGAGCTTCTCATACTGTGCAAATTACAATTTTTCTACAAATTTCTGCGCATATTCTTTAATGATATTTTGATCAAAATAAGGTTCTTCTTCAATACGCCCAATTACATTTACATTCGTCATTTTTTTGATGATACTTTCTGTAGTGGGGTGCTCATCACCAGAAAAAATAAGAGATACATCAAATCCTTTTTCTTGTAATAAATTGATGGTTAATAAGGTATGATTAATACTCCCCAAATAATGACGAGAAACCACAATTACTTTATAATCAGGTTCAATGATGTCTAAAATAGTATCGCAATCATTTAAAGGAACCAACAAACCACCTGCGCCTTCAATAACCAAATGATTCTCTGTTTTTGGTTTTACAATATCTTTTAAGTTGATGTGAATTCCGTCAATTTCAGCAGCAGCATGTGGACTCATAGGCGTATGTAACGCATATGCATTTTGATGAAAAACAGATCTAGAATTCGATATAAATTGCTGTACTTTGTGTGTGTCAGAATTGTCTAAATCTCCAGCTTGAACAGGTTTCCAATAATCTGCTTGTAAAGCTTCTGTTACAATCGCAGCAGCAACTGTTTTGCCTACTTCTGTTGATATTCCTGTGATAAAATATGTTTTCATTTAAAAAGTGTCTTACAGTTGTTGCAAATTAATTTTCTTCCTTCAAAAAAAGGAAATAGCATATAAAAAATATTTTTTCGGTGTAATGGAGCAACTAAAATTTTGTTTGATTTGCATTTTGGGCAGCAAATATCCTTTCCATCGGCATCTTTTTGGTATGTTCTAATTTCAGTGTATATTTCTACAGCTTTATCAAAGTCATCTTTATGTACTAATAATTTTACACCTCCAATTGCTCCACTAATTAAGGGGTCAGAATCTATAGTAGCTTCATCCATTAGCATTGTTTTTAATTGTTCAGAATCTAACTTAGATTTTGTAACATAAGCCTCAGAAGAATACTCAAAAAGAGCTAGTATTTTGTAATTATCATTCATAAAAGATAAAACATTATTAAACAAAAATACGCATCACTTCTAAGACTTTACTAATTTCTTCTGTAGAATTATAACTGTGTAAACAAAAACGTAAACGTTCTTTACCTTTTGGTACTGTTGGCGATAAAATAGCTTTAACATCAAAACCTTTTTGATGCAGCTTTTCTGAAATTAATTTTACAGTTGAATTTTCTGGAATTATACAACACTGTATGGCTGAGCAACTGGGTATAAATCCCCATTGTCTTTCAGACATTTCCCCAAAGGGAAACATTGGAAACTCGAATCTTTTTACTTCTTTTATAAAGTGATGAATATTTTTCTGCAATTGATCCTGTGGGTTCTCGATACAAATTTGTTCATTCTTCTCAAATTCACTCGAACTGACACGAAGTTGCTGATAAGCCATTTTTATAGTTGCCAAAGAATGAGGAGGCAAACCAGTTGTATAAATAAAACTACGTGCAAAATTTACCAAATAGTTCTGTAAACTTTTGCTTCCTAAAATTGCTGCTCCATGGCAACCCATCGCTTTTCCGAATGTAATAATTCTGGCAAATACATCGTTTTGTAAATTTAGTTTTTGAACCAAACCAGCACCAAAAACGCCAATGGCATGGGCTTCATCAACAATTAAAAAGGCATTGTATTTTTTGCAGATTTTAGAAATGGCAACCAAATCTGGTGAATCTCCATCCATAGAAAAAACAGATTCTGTAACTACATAGACCTCCTGCTGAATTTGATTCAGTATCTCTTTGTCTCCTTGAGCGCAGTCTAAAGGTCTTAGTCGTTTTAACATCTTCTCCAAATCCTCCAAATCATTATGCAAAAACTTAAAAGCTTTTGCATTACTTAATTTAATTCCATCGCGTATGGAAGCGTGACTCAATTCATCATACAAAATAATATCTCCACGTTGTGGAACTGATGAAAAAAAACCAATATTAGCATCATAACCAGAATTAAAAATTGTGGCAGATGCAGTTTGATGAAATTCACTTAAAAATTTTTCAAGGTCATTATATAAACAATGATTTCCAGACAATAATCTACTGCCTGTTGCTCCATTTTGATTGAAGTTATGATTAATTAAGTATTGATGAGTTTCCTTGAAAATAGTTTCAGATTGTGCAAAACCTAAATAGTCATTTGAAGAAAAATCGACTAATGTAGTGGGTAACGTTAAGTTACGTAACGCATTATTCTCTTTACGAGATTGTAATCGATTTGTTAATTTCTTTGGAGCATTCATCACTACAAAAATAACAAAATTATATACCTTTACTTTTATGTTTGCATTGGTAGATTGTAATAATTTTTATGCGTCTTGTGAACGGGTTTTTAATCCGAATTTACAAAACAAACCGGTTGCTATTTTAAGTAATAACGATGGTTGTGTGATTTCTATGAGTGATGAAGCTAAGAAAATTGGCCTGCCTTTTGGCGCTCCAATTTTTAAATGGGAACAGTTTTGTAGAGAGAAAAATATTACTGTACTATCTTCTAACTATCCTTTGTATGGAGATATGAGTGCAAGAGTAATGAATATTCTTGCTGATTTTTCTCCAGATATCGAAGTCTATTCTATTGATGAATCTTTCTTAGAATTTAAAGGTTTTGAGCATTACGATTTTGCAGAATATGCTGTAAAAATGCGAAGCCGAATTTTAAAATGGACAGGAATACCTACTTGCGTAGGTGTTGCACCTACAAAAGCATTGAGTAAAGTTGCCAATAAAATTGCACGTTCTAATTTAAAGCAATCTAAAGGTATTTGTATTATTGATTCTGAAGAAAAAAGAATTAAAGCCTTAAAGTGGATGCCCATTAGTAAAGTGTGGGGCATAGGTAAAGGTTTGCAAAAAAGGTTAGAAGCCAAAGGTTGTGTAACCGCTTTTGATTTTACGCAAATTTCAAGTGATTGGGTGCTCAAAGAATTATCTATTGTAGGTTGGCGCTTGCAAAAAGATTTACAAGGTATATCTAAAATTCCTCTAGAAGAAGCAGTTACTTCTAAAAAAATGATTGCTACAACACGTAGTTTTGAAAACACCTATTCAGATATCGATAATATTAAAGAACGCATTTCTACCTTTGCAGCAAGTTGTGCCAAAAAATTACGTGAGCAGAAATCAAATTGTCATGTAATTTATGTTTTTTTAAGAAGCAATCGGTTTGATAAAAGTCAGCAATATCAAAAAGAAAACAGAACTGTTATGCTGTCTTATCCAACAGACAGTACATTAACTATTGCTAAAGCTGCTGTAGCTGCTGTAGAAACTATTTTTAAAAAAGGGGTAAAGTATAAAAAAGCAGGAGTTATTATTTCTGGTTTAGTGCCTAATGATAATTTTCAACTTAACCTGTTTGCACACGAAAACCCGAAACACAAACCCTTAATGTCTGCTATTGATAGTTTGAATAAAAAATACAAATCAGATAAAATTAAATTGGCAAATCAAGATTTAAAACGCACCTGGAAAATGCGTCAAGAACGATTATCGCCTAAATACACCACAAATATTAATGAAGTTTTGGTGGTAAGATAAATAGATGTAGTGAGCACCTGAAATAAGTTCAGAGTTAAAAAAGTTTAAAAAGAATGCAAAAAGTAGCAAATACATACCAAACTAAAAAAATGCAAGAAAAAGGCGCTCTACAAAAAAGAGACAAAAAACACCTTTGGCATCCACTAAAACAGCATCAAACACATCCAGAAAGTTTGGCCATTGTAAAAGCAAAAGGATGCATCTTAACCGATGAAAATGGTAACGAATATATAGATGCCATTTCTTCTTGGTACACCTGTATGTTTGGGCATTGTAATGAGTATATTACAAGTCGTGTTCATCAACAAATGCAAGTTTTAGATCAAGTAATGTTTAGCGATTTTACGCACGAACCTGCCATACAATTATCAGAAAATTTAATTAAAATTTTACCAAAAAATCAGAATCGTATTTTTTTTAATGATAATGGTTCAACAGCGGTAGAAGCTGGTATTAAAATGGCATTGCAATACTATTTTAATTTAGGTGAAAAACGAAACACATTCATCGCTTTCGAAAACGGTTTTCATGGAGATACTTTTGGGGCAATGTCAGTTTCTGGTTTATCAGTTTACAATGGGCCTTTTGAAGATTTTTTGATGGATGTACAACGAATTCCTGTTCCTGATGGAAAAAATCATCAAGAAATTCTAAATCAAATTCAACAAATTACAGTCCAAAATAAAGTAGCAGGATTTATTTACGAGCCGATTATTCAAGGTGCAGCAGGTATGAAAATTCACGATGCAAATGGTTTAAATGCAATTTTAAACTTTTTTAAAACCAATGATATTTTAACGATTGCAGATGAAGTAATGACCGGTTTTGGCAAAACAGGGCGTAATTTTGCATCCGATTTTATCGAAACAAAACCAGATATTATTTGTCTAAGTAAAGCACTTACTGGCGGTTTAGTTCCGCTAGCAATTACCAGTTGTACAGAAAAAATTTACACGGCTTTTTTAAGTAACGAAATGGCAAAAGGTTTTTTTCATTGTCATACCTACAGTGCAAATCCAATAGCCTGCGCAGCTGCAAATGCTGCAATTGAGTTGTTACAAACCGATGAAATTCAACAAAACATTAAAACGATTTCAGCCTCACATAAAGCTTTTCAAGAATACATTTGCAAACATCCAAAAGTAAAAAGGGCACGTTTTCAAGGGGTTATTTTTGCTTTAGATTTAGATACTAAAATGCAACGCTATGGAAGTTTACGAGATAAATTATTACAATTTTTTATGCAGCGAGGTGTTTTTTTACGTCCTTTAGGCAATACCATTTATATTCAAGTTCCTTATGTAATTACAAAAAAAGAATTGCAAAAAGTGTATAAAACTATAGAGGAAAGTTTAGCAATTATTTAGGGCGTTCAGTGGTTTGCATATATGCAACAAACCACTGCAGGCTTTCGGCAGTCGCTTCCCGATGAAAAATCGGGAGAGCTCCAACAATGCCTCAATCCTTAACGCGAAAAAAATTAGAGAAGACCTTTCAGGTTTCAAAAACCTGAAAGGTCTCAAAAGAATACTTATTTTTACAGCCTCAACATGAATCAACCCATATCCATTACAGCTTTTGCTTCCATTTCTGCATTAGGAAGTAATCCAAAAGAAATTTGGCAAAATTATTTGTCAGATAAACACTTTTTAACTGAAAAAGAGATTTCGCCAAAAGGTCGAAATGAGACACTTAAGCACAATAAAAAATTTGTTTTTGTTGGTCAGCTATCTCAAGAAAATCAACAAAAAATATATGAGTTGAGAAACTCAGATTCAAAATATAAAAAGTTAGATGATACTGTTTTGTTTGCCATTTATGTGTCTAGAGAAGCTATAAAAAATGCAAATTGGAATTCAAACGACAACTTCGGAGTCAATTTTGGATCTTCAAGAGGTGCAACAGCTTTGTTTGAAAAATACCATCAAGAATTTTTAGAAACGCAAAAATCATCTACCTTAAGTTCGCCAACCACAACTTTAGGTAATATTTCTTCTTGGGTGGCGCACGATTTACAAACTTCGGGTCCAGAAATATCACATTCTATTACCTGTTCTACAGCTTTACATTCTTTGTTAAATGGTATAGCTTGGATGAATTCAGGAATGTCAGATAAATTCTTAGTAGGTGGAAGTGAAGCTCCTTTAACCGATTTTACAATTGCACAAATGCAAGCGCTCAAGGTATATTCAAAATCTCAATGTCATTCTGAGCTTGCTAGTACTGAACTTGATTCATGTGTCGAAGAATCTTATCCCTGCCAATCTTTCGACCTAAATAAAAAACAAAACACAATGGTTTTGGGTGAAGGGGCATCAGCCATTTGTTTAGAAAAAGGAATCTTAAAAAATGCTTTAGCAACTATTTCAGGTATTGGTTTTGCCACAGAAGTTTTAAAACACAACACTTCTATTTCTGCAAATGCAGATTGTTTTCAAAAATCGATGAAAATGGCTTTAGGTACTACTTCTCCAGATGAAATTGATGCCATTGTAATGCACGCTCCAGGTACTATAAAAGGAGATCAATCTGAAATAAATGCAATTTCTAAAATATTTTGTAACAAAATTCCTTTTCTAACTACTAATAAGTGGAAACTCGGTCATACTTTTGGAGCTTCAGGGTTGTTAAGTCTAGAATTAGCACTCTTCATGTTGCAACATCAAAAAGTAATTGCTGTTCCTTTTGCTAACCAACAACTTGAACCCAAAAAATTGAAAAAGATATTAGTGAATGCTGTTGGTTTTGGTGGGAATGCAGTTTCTATTTTATTGACGAAATAAGTGCTTTTATTACGTCTAAATTTTATTATATTTATTGGCTTAAAAAAGAATTGTTATGAAAATAATTATCAACACAAGTTGTCCTTTTTTTTAACGAGTCAGTAATATCGTACGATAGTTTATATTGACAAATACATTAAAACCTATAAATTGAACAACTTAATAGAAATCTTATTCTCTCCTGTAAACATTACTTTAACTGTTTTAATGTTGATTCTAGTTCTATATTGGATTCTTACCATGGTTTCTGGAGTCGATTTTGATTTGGACGTTGATGTGGATGTAGATATTGATATTGACGCCGATATTGATGCTGATGTAGATACTAGTATTGATGGTGGAAATGTTGATTTTCAAGATTTTTCTAGTACAGAAGTCAGTAAAGAGGTAAAAGTAAAAAACAGAAAAAAGTCATTAAAATGGTGGCAAAAGCTGTTAATTTTTTTCAATTTTATTGGCTTACCTTTTATGTTTACGTTTACTTGTTGGATTTTTATTTGGTGGATGGTTACAACAATAACTACAACAATCACAGATAGCTATAACAATTCTCTAGGGCATACCATTATGTTGTTAGGGCTTTTTCCAGCGTTGATGTTAACCAAGCTTTTTACAACACCTTTTAAAGGGTTTTTTAAAAATTTAAATAAAGACGGAGATTTACCCATTGAAATTATTGGTAGAAGAGGAGTCTGTTTATCAACAATAAAAGATGATAAAATGGGGTCTGCTGAGGTAGTGGTAGATCATACACCATTAGCGATTTATGTAAAATCTTTGAGTGGTGTACAAATTGATTATAAAGAGCCAATTTTAATCGTAAAACAAAGTAAAAACAAGAATTATTATTACGTACAATCATATAAAACTAACTAAAAACAAAAAAAAATTATGCCAGAAGGATTATTAGGAATTATAGGAATCAGTTTAGGACTTATACTATTCCTCGTTATTGTTTATTTTGCAATTATTGCAATGTTCTACAAAAAAATTCCGCAAGGAGATGCGCTTGTAAGAACAGGTTTTGGAGGAACCAAAGTAGCTACAGATAAAGGTTTATATGTAGTACCCGTTTTTCACAGAGTAGAAATTATGGATATTTCTGTAAAGAAAATTCAAATTGAAAGATTGGGTAATGAAGGTTTAATCTGTAAAGATAATATGCGCGCAGATATTAAAGTTGCCTTTTTTGTACGTGTAAATAATGAAATTGAATTCATTAAAAAAGTTGCACAAACTATTGGATGTGGCAGAGCATCAGACATAAAAACATTAGAAGATTTATTTGAAGCAAAGTTTTCAGAAGCTTTAAAAACGGTTGGTAAAAAGTTTGAATTTATAGAACTATATGAAGCTAGAAGAGAGTTTAGAGATGAAATCGTAGATATTATTGGCACTGATTTAAATGGCTATACTTTAGAGGATTGTGCTATTGATTATTTAGAGCAAACTCCAGTTTCATTCTTAAAAGCAGATAATATTTTAGATTCTGAAGGAATTAAAAAAATCACGGAATTAACTGCGGCTCAAAATGTAAAGTCGAATTTAATTATGCGTGATGAGCAAAAAACCATTAGAAAACAAGATGTTGAAGCACGTGAAGCGATTTTAGAATTAGACAAGCAATTGGCAGAAAAAGAAGAACAACAAAAAAGAGAAGTTGCCAATATTAAATCTAGAGAAGAAGCTAATATTTTAAAAGTATCTGAAGAAGAGCGTTTAAAGTCTGAATCTGCCAGAATTTCTACAGAAGAAAAATTACAAGTTGCCGAAGAAAATATGCAACGTCAAGTAATTGTAGCTGCTAAAAATAAACAAAGAACAGATGCAGTTGAAACCGAAAGAGTAGAAAAAGATAGAATGTTAGAAGCTACTGAAAGAGAACGAATTGTAACTTTAGCACAGATAGAAAAAGAGAAAGTAGTTGAGGTTGAGAAAAAGAACATTCAAGATGTAATTCGTGATCGTGTTGTATTAGAAAAAGGCGTAGTACAAGAGCAAGAAAATATGAAAGATATTCAAGCTTTTAAAACTGCGGATAGAGATAAACAAGTAAAAATTACCTTAGCAGAAGCTGATGCAGAAGAAGCATTAATTAAAACTACAAAAGCTGCAGAAGCACAGAAACAAGCAGCAATTCAACAAGCTGAAGAAATTAATATTGAAGCTTTAGCGAAAAAGCAAGCTAGCGAAAAAGAGGCTGAAGCACGTAAGATTTTGGCAGAAGCAACTGCTAAAGAAGAAGCTGTAATTGGTATGTCTGAAGCACAAGTAATGCACGCAAAGGCAGATGCACACGAACGTGAAGGTTTGGTTGAAGCAATAATTATTGAGAAAAAAGCTAAAGCAGAAGCAACAGGAATTGAAGCAAAAGCAGTTGCCGTTGAAAAAGAAGGAATGGCAGAAGCAGCTGTAATCAAAGAAAAAGCTTTAGCGGATGCTGCAGGAATTGAAGAGAAAGCAAATGCAATGAAAAAACTGGATGGTGTTGGTAAAGAGCACGAAGAATTCAAGTTGCGTTTAGATAAAGAATTAAAAGTTGATTTAGCTGAAATTAATATTCAAAAGGATATTGCAGATGCACAAGCAAGTGTAATTGCAGAAGCGTTAAAAGCGGCTAATATTGATATTGTTGGTGGAGAAACGATGTTCTTCGATCAAATTGTTGGGCAAATTACCAAAGCAAAAGGTTTTGATAGATTAGTGCAACATTCAGATAATATTCAAGATGTTAAAGATGCTATTTTAGGAAGTAATGATGTTAAAGGAAATCTTCTAGAAAAAGTAAGAGATTTTGCTACGAAATACAATGTGTCTTCTGAAGATTTAAAAAATCTTTCTGTAGCGAGTATTTTAATGGATTTAAAATCAAAAACTTCAGATAAGCAAGAAAGTAATTTGTTTTCTAACCTCCTAAATTTAGCCAAAAGTTTAGGTCTGGATGATAAGAAATTGGGTTAGATTTAATCATACCATATATCCTACAAGGTCTTTTTTTTGACCTTGTAGGTATTTCAAACTCTTCATAAAATTCGGTTTAAACCTACAAGGTTTTTGAAACCTTGCAGGATGGAAAAAAGAATAATCTTTCAAAAATCCAAATGCAAAAAGAAGAAAAAAATAAAAACACTATTCTCGAAGAAGGCACCTACGAAATTATTCAAAGTCGTCTTCAAAAACAGAAAGATGCACTGCAAAGCAGACTTGGGCAATTAAACCAAGAACGATCAAAAGTTTTTGGTAGTGTAGAAACAAAACTGATTGCAAACAACAGAATC
Organism: Polaribacter litoreus; assembly: GCF_054584775.1. NCBI lineage: Bacteria > Pseudomonadati > Bacteroidota > Flavobacteriia > Flavobacteriales > Flavobacteriaceae > Polaribacter > Polaribacter litoreus. The sequence goes on from NZ_JBTLRD010000002.1 coordinate 34,173, forward strand.
AATACAGAAAATAGCTGTATTGCTAGAGATATGATTACGATTGGCGATCTAAGTATTTTTGGCTACAATGTGCATTTTGGTTTACGAACCACCATCAAATTAAATGATGTATTCAGTATTTACACCTATGATGGAACCCAATTCGTCAACAAGAATTTAAGTCTTTTAGAAAACGAAACTTTCGTCAGAGATTTTACAAATCTTTATAAATATTACAGAAATACCATTTTTAGCAAATTCGCCATTATTGGCAATTATTTACATATGGTTTTTCAATTGAGTGAAAGTACTAGTGATATCAAAACCTTTAAATGGTTAATTAGTGATAGCACATTAACCTATATTGATAATAGAAGTGATCACGAATTTAAATTCCCAAATCAGCACGAATATCAATGGCAAGAGGTAACCAGAGATATGCATTTCTATGGGAAACATCCTCATATTGGCATTTTAGATAAGGTTTTTGTAGAAACAGTTGGAGGAGATTTAACCATAAAAATTGAGAATAATACCGAAGACGGAAAAGGTATTTATGATGAGCCAGTTACCCATCCAGATCAGACTTTAGACGATGGGCAATACCGATTTGCAGATTTAGGAAACTTGATTGTTTTAGAAATAAAACCATTTCAAGAAGCAACTCGTTATTTTGTCTATAATCATAAAATTCAAGAAGTTAAGAAAATCGACGCCATAAAAGACGCTGCAGTTTTGTTACCTAATGATCAAGGAATTATTTTTTCGAACGGATATTATTTGCAATCTGGAGCGTTTAAAATCTTCGATAATCAAATCTCTGATTTAAAATTTCAGGATAAAATTACGTCTCAAAATGGAGAAGATTTCTTCTATGTTTTTTATCAAGAAAAAACAGGTTTATATGTCTTGATGTCGTACAATGTTATCGAACAAGAAGTAAATACACCAATTATTTGCAACGGATTTACCTTCTTAAAAAATGGAGAACTCTGTTATTTTAAAGATGACGAGCAAACGCGCCATCATGTAATTCAGATTTGGCAAACACCATTTATTCAAGGTGCAGAAATACCATCAGAACATAAAGATTCTTTACTCTATAAAATTGGAAATAAAGACGTTGTAAAAGCAATGGCAGAATGCCAAGTGCTAATTACGCTCTTAAATAAAGAGGACAATTACGATGGCTTATATGAAGATATTGCCAAAAATTCATTAGATATTATTGATAGTTATTATTGGATTAACGAACCCAAAACTTATGAATTATCAGTTCCACTAAAAGCCATAAATGCAGCCGCAAATTCAGCGATTGATGAGTTTGATAAAGTGATGCAATTGCGTAAAAACGCGAAAAAAATAACAGAAGAAATTTCTGGAAAAACAAATCGTTTTTTTAGCAAAATAAAAAGTACATCGTTCAAAATTATTGATGATTTTGTAGCAGCATTATCCCAAGTAAGAACTTTACGAGGCGAAATTATCGGCTTTAAGGAAGTACGTTACGTTGATGTTGCCTATTTAGAAAAATTAGAGGAAGAATTAACGCAACAGGCTGATACCATTTCTCAAAGATGTGTGGCTTTTTTGTTAGATGAAAAAGCATTATTGCCTTATCATAAAAGGGTTGCTGAAAAAGAGACAGAATTAGAAAAAATAAGCAAAGTAATCGTTGCAAAAGCCTTAGAAAAAGAGGTAAACCAGATTGTGACTGATTTAGAATTACTGATAGAAATTGTTTCTAATTTAGAAATTGAAGACACCTCACATTCCACAAAAATTATTGATGCGATTTCGTTGATATTTTCAACAATCAATCAATTAAAAGCTGGAATTAAGAATAAAATAAAGAGTTTAAGTTCAGCTGAAGCTAGCGCAGATTTTGCAGCCAAGATTAAGTTGATAGATCAAAGTATTGTCAACTATTTAGACATTGCTACAACTCCTGAAAAAACAGATGAATTGCTAAATAAAGTAGCGATTCAATTGGAAGATTTAGAAGGTAGATTTGCAGATTATGACGAATTTATTGCTGATATTCTAGAAAAAAGAGAAGAGGTTTATAATGCGTTTCAGGCAAGAAAAAGTAGCATTATTGAAGCCAGAAATAAAAAAGCGGTTGCTTTAGAAACTGCTGCCAAACGTATTTTAAACGGCGTTGTTAAAAAAGCAGAAAGTTTTAAACTTCAGAATGAAATTAATGGGTATTTCGCATCCGATTTAATGATTGGAAAATTGCGAGACATCATCACTCAATTGTATGATTTAGATGATGGTGGAAAAGCAGAAATGATTGAAACTGGTTTAAAAACTGCCAAAGAAGATGCTACCCGAAAATTAAAAGACAAACAAGATTTATATGAAGATGGCGAAAACGTCATCAAGTTTGGGAAACATAAATTTGGGGTTAACAAACAAGTATTAGATTTAACGATTGTTTATAAAGATAAAACACTTTTTTACCATTTAACAGGTACAGATTTTTACCAAGAAATTGAAAATGAAGTGCTGTTGAAATCAGAGAAATACTGGGATCAATCTTTTGTTTCAGAAAACGAAAATGTGTATCGTTCATCCTATTTGGCATATAGAATTACTCAAGAAAATAATGTAGAAGAATTATACAATTTAAATGATGAAGAAATCCTGAATCTAGTAAAAAGTGTAGCTTCAAAAAGTTATACAGAAGGCTATACAAAAGGAGTTCACGATTTAGACGCATTTAAAATTTTAAAAACCTTTTTGGTCAAAGAAAACTCTTTAGGTCTGTTAAAGTTTCAACCAAAAATACGAGCGTTTGCACAATTGTTTTGGCATTGTTTATCCGAAGAAAAAAGAACTTATTATACTGATAAAATAAAAGCATCAGCAGAAGTGTTGAGCTTTTTTCCTAAAAGTGAAAGTCATTTTCAGTTGTTAGAAGATTTAGGCAAATCAATTCACACTACGTTTACTGAAACATTAGTAAATATTGATGAATTTAATGAATCGCTTCAAGTAGAAATTGCAACATATTTGTTTGAGGAATTGAGTAACGAAACGTCATTTTCTGTAAGTCAGAAAGCAATTTATTTATTTGAGGAATTCTCAAAAGCAATTCAAGATAAAAAGAATGTCCAGAATTTAAGAACTGAAATTCAATTAATAAAAAACGAAGCTTATAAAATTGATTTGGCAACAGAATGGATATCATCTTTCATTAAATCGAAACATATAAATGATGAAGCTTATATTTATGAAGTGGTATGTTTGTTTTTGTATGAAGATAAATCTGCAACAAATATTATAAATATAGAGGCAGAGGCAATCATTACAGATTTGTCAGGCAATCATCCATCTATAAAAGACCAAGAACTGCATTTCGATTATCACAAATTTGTAACCCAATTAAATCATTTTTCTAATGTTGAAGTTTCTGGATTTCATCAATATAAAAAAGAAAAACACCAGGTTACTGAAGATTTAAAAGAGGCTTTAAAGTTAGAAGAATTCCTACCAAGAGTATTGACTTCTTTTGTAAGAAATCAGTTGATAGACCAAGTGTATTTGCCACTTTTTGGAGATAATTTATCCAAACAATTAGGTAGTGTGGGTAGCAATAAACGTACAGACAGAATGGGTATGTTGTTGTTGATTTCTCCTCCAGGTTATGGAAAAACTACTTTGATGGAATATTTAGCAAATAGATTAGGATTCATTTTTATGAAGATAAATGGGCCAGCAATTGGGCACGAAGTTACGTCTGTAGATCCAATGTCTGCCAACAATATTGCAGCTCGTGAAGAATTGAAAAAGTTGAATTTAGCTTTTGAAATGGGAAACAACGTAATGTTGTATTTAGATGATATTCAGCATTGTAATCCTGAGTTTTTGCAAAAATTTATTTCTTTGGCAGATGGAACTCGTAAAATTGAAGGAGTGTATAATGGACAACCAAAAACCTACGATTTTAGAGATAAAAAATTCTGTGTAATTATGGCTGGGAATCCATATACAGAAAGTGGAGATAAGTTTCAAATTCCAGATATGTTAGCCAACAGAGCAGATATTTACAATCTGGGTGATATTATTGGTGATACTGAATCGTTATTTAAAATGAGTTTGATTGAAAATTCGTTGACCTCAAATCCTATTCTAAGTCAGGTTTCCAATACTCATTTTGATGATATTTATCAATTGATAAAAATTGTAGAAACAGGAAACAGAGAAGGAATAGAACTTAAAGGAAATTATACCAAACAAGAATTGAACGATTATCTGTCTGTTTTAGAAAAAGTAATGATTGTTAGAGATCGAGTGATGGAAGTAAATGCTGCCTACATAAAATCGGCTGCAATGGATGAACAAAACAGAACAGAACCTGTATTCAAATTGCAAGGTTCATATAGGGACATGAATAAATTGGTAGCTAAAATTGTTCCGATTATGAACAATAAAGAGCTAGAAACCTTGTTGAGCTCTCATTATGAAAATGAATCGCAAACGTTAACAAGTGCAGCAGAATCCAATTTATTAAAATATAAAGAATTGGGTGGTTTATTAACTTCGGATGAAAAACAACGTTGGGAAACGATTAAAACTACTTTTGTAAAAAACAACAAATTAAAAGGTTTTGGTAACGCAAATGAAATGGCACAGGTGCTAGCACAAATGATGCAATTCAGCGAACATCTTGGAGGAATACAAGAAGTTTTGAAAAAAGGATTAGAGAAATAAATCAAATAACGTATTTTTGAGGCATCAATGAAGCAATATTTATGAGCGAAGTAAGACATAACTGGACGAAAGAAGAAATATTAGAAATCTATAACAGACCTTTAATGGATTTGTTATACGAAGCTGCAACCATCCATAGAAAACAACATAATCCAAATGTTGTACAAGTATCTACTTTATTATCGATAAAAACTGGTGGATGTTCTGAAGACTGTGGTTATTGTCCTCAAGCAGCAAGATATCATACTAATATAGAAGGTAATGATTTAATGACGATAAATCAGGTAAAAGCACAAGCCTTAAGAGCTAAAGAGGCTGGTAGTTCTAGAGTTTGTATGGGAGCTGCTTGGAGAAATGTAAAGGATGGTGAAGAGTTTGACCAAGTGTTAGAAATGGTAAGAAGTATCAACAAGTTGGATATGGAAGTTTGCTGTACCTTAGGTATGGTTACTGAAAACCAAGCACAACGTTTGGCAGAAGCTGGGTTGTATGCCTATAACCACAATTTAGATTCATCAGAAGAATATTATAAAGAAGTAATTTCTACAAGAGGATATCAAGACAGATTAGACACCATAGATAATGTGCGTAAAACAAACGTAACTGTTTGTTCTGGTGGAATTATTGGAATGGGAGAATCTGCAGAGGATAGAGCAGGAATGTTAGTAGCGTTATCAACTTTAAATCCACAACCAGAATCCACTCCAATTAATGCATTAGTAGCTGTTGAAGGTACGCCTTTAGAGGATGAAAAACCAGTTGAAATTTGGGATATGATAAGAATGGTTGCTACTACAAGAATTGTGTTGCCAGAAACCCAAGTGCGTTTATCTGCTGGAAGAACGCAAATGAGTAGAGAAGGACAAGCCATGTGTTTCTTTGCTGGGGCGAATTCTATTTTTGCAGGTGATAAATTATTGACGACTCCAAATCCTGATGTAAATGAGGATATGAAAATGTTTGAGTTGTTAGGATTACAACCACAAAAACCGTTTACAAAAAAAGTACAACCACAAACTGTAGAGGCAAAAGACTCTCAATTTGAAGCGTTAGGTGAAAAACCGAAATGGACGAGACCAGATCATAAAATTGAAAGAAATGAAGCTGCAAAACAAAAAGGAAAAGCAGTAAAAATTTAGATAATATACAACCTTTACTTCATAACCATCGTCTATTTTTAGAGGATGGTTTTCTTTTACATAACAATTTTATAACATTTTATTAATTTTGTTTTCTAAATTTTCAAGTAATGTCTTTAAACTTATCAAAAGTAGATCGTGTAAAAACGATAACTAAAGAAGATTTTATTCTAAAATATTTTAAACCTCAAAAGCCAGTAGTTATTGAGAATTTTACAGAAGACTGGCCAGCATATTCTAAATGGAGCTTAGATTATATGAAAAGGGTTGCTGGTGATAAAATAGTTCCTTTGTATGATGATAGGCCAGTAGATTACAAAGACGGTTTTAACGAGCCTCATGCAACAATGAGGATGGCTGAATATGTTGATTTATTAAAACGTGAGCCTACAAAATTTAGAATTTTTCTGTGGAATATTTTAAAAGAAGTACCAATACTACAAAAAGATTTTCTGTATCCTGATTTGGGTGTTCGGTTGCTAAAAGGCTTACCAATGTTGTTTTTTGGTGGTAGAGATTCACATACCTTTATGCATTATGATATCGATTTAGCAAATATTTTCCATTTCCATTTCGAAGGAGAAAAAGAGGTGATTTTATTCGATCAACAACAAAATAAACACTTATATAAAATCCCTTTTTCGTTAATTACAAGAGAAGATATTGATTTTTCTAACCCTGATTTTAATAAATGGCCTAACTTAAAAAAAGCAGAGGGTTTTAAAACGACTTTAAAACACGGAAATATGTTGTATATGCCAGAAGGATATTGGCACTATATGAAATATGTTACACCTGGTTTTTCTATGAGCCTAAGAGCACTAGCTAGAAATCCTAAAAATTTAGGTAAAGCAATTTATAATGTGCTTATAATGCGATCTTTAGATAATTTAATGAGAAAAATTAAAGGACAAAATTGGATAGAATGGAAAAATAAGCAGGCAATATTAAATAATTGATAATAATTATTAATAATTAGCATAAGCAACTCTTTTGTATTAAATTCGGTGTTACCAAACCGAATAATATTGCTAAACTATGAAAGCCTGTCCAAGATGCAAATCTGTGTCCAGACACAGATTAAAAAGAAAAGGAGTTGTAAAACTAATACCCGGTGCAAAAAGTTACGGTTGCGATAAATGCAATGCCCAGTATACCTGGTTCTCCATCATCAATAGAACGTTAAGAGTATAAACATTATTTAATTATATGTGTTTAGATGACTAGTTATATTCAAAATCTCCCTTTTAAAAGAATAAAAATGAAAAGATTTAAGTCAATTATGTATAGTGTAATTGATTGATTATAAGTTAAATTGCATTGTAAAAGCATTAAATACCTCTAATTATGAAAGCTTGTCCTAAATGTAAATCGACATCGAGATATAGAATGAGGCGAAACGGAATTATTCGTGTAATTCCTGGCACACATTCATACGCTTGCGATAAGTGTAATACAAGATATACGTATGTTTCGTTTTTAAATCGTTCTTTTTAATTAAAAAGAAACTGAATCCATAGGTAAGAAAGACAAAAACTGTCTTAAACTTTTAGAACTTATCATTTCGATTATAAAAAAATATTTATTGTAAAATAAAGCTATTATTTTGTGACTTTGACCTAAAATGATAGCGTAATAAATTCTTTATACAGCCTCTTTAAATTGGGTGTTAAAACTGGTTTTTTAACAGTATAATTCTTGTAACCAAAAACAAAAGTGCTGCTCCCTTTTCAGGACCTTTATTTGGAAAGTTTCAACAATTTTAGAGAACTAAAGACGTAAACATTTAAAAAAACGAATTAGTTCTGAATCACAAGTAGTTGCTTTTTTCTTTTTTGAATTATCTTTGGAAGTTCTTTGCATGCAAAACTGCAACGAACCTTAACAATAATGTTTTTATCTATAGCAGCGTTTATTTTTAGTTACAAGAACAATAAGAATCGACATTAAAAATAACTTTAAATTCTTTATATCTTTCATAAGGTAATTGTCTGTTTAAAAGTGTTTTATAGGTAAAAATTTGCTATTTTCTTTTCGAATATCATTAGTTAAAAGCCTGTTGGTTTTAGTTTATTGAAAAAGTATTAAATTTAGTACCAATAGATTGTTCGTTTTAAAATTAAAAAAACAGTATAACAAATGAGTAAAGTAACACCAAGAGGCGCATATCCACACGTAAAAGTTGTGGGCGATTTTATTTTTGTTTCAGGAACAAGTTCAAGAAGAGCAGACAACAGCATTGCAGGTGTTGTTATTATTGATGAAATGGGAACAAAAAAATTAGATGCATACTTGCAAACAAAAGCAGTTTTAGAAAACATCGATAAAAATTTAAAAACTGTGGGCGCAAGTTTACAAGATGTCGTAGATGTTTCCTCGTTTCTTGTAAATATGAACGATTTTGCAGATTACAATAAAGCGTATGCAGAGTTTTTTGAAAAAGAATCAGGTCCTACAAGAACAACAGTGGCTGTGCATCAATTACCACATCCAGATTTGGTTGTTGAGATTAAGGTAACAGCTTATAAAAAAGAATAATTGAATATTAATAATAAAGAATAGAGCGTCTATAATAAAGATTGCAGTGGTCTTTTTCTCTCTTCTTTTTTCTTTAATCTTTTAATGAAATGAAAATTCAAAACTACATCAATGGTGAATTTGTAAATCCAATTCAAGATAATTGGATTGATAACTATAATCCTTCAAATGGAGAAATATATTCTCAAACACCAAATTCATCTAAAGATGATGTAGAAAAAGCTTACCAAGCTGCAGCAAAAGCCTTTCCAAAATGGAGTAATTCTACCTTAGAAGAAAGAAGTAAAATATTATCTAAAATAGCCAATTTAATTTTAGAAAAAATAGAATTTTTAGCAGCAGCAGAATCTAAAGATAATGGAAAGCCAATAAGTCTAGCAAAACAAGTAGATATACCAAGAGCAGCAAGTAATTTTCAATTTTATGCAAATGCCATTACACAGTTTTCTACAGAAGCTCATGAAAGTGTGGGGTTAAATGCCATTAATTTTACATTACGTCAACCAATAGGAGTTGTGGGGTGTATTTCTCCTTGGAATTTACCTCTCTATTTATTCACTTGGAAAATTGCTCCAGCTATTGCAGCAGGCAATTGCGTAGTTGCAAAACCAAGTGAAGTTACACCAATGACAGCTTTTTTATTAGGCGAAATTTGTAACGAAGCTGGCCTACCAAAAGGAGTTTTAAATATTGTTCATGGTTTAGGGGCAACTACAGGTCAAGCAATTGTAGAACACTCAAACATCAAAGCAATTTCGTTTACAGGAGGTACAAAAACAGGAGCGCATATTGCTAAAATTACAGCACCAATGTTCAAGAAAGTATCTTTAGAATTAGGAGGTAAAAATCCGAATATTATTTTTGCAGATTGCGATTATGATAAAATGTTAGCAACCACTGTTCGTGCTTCATTTGCCAATCAAGGGCAAATTTGTTTGTGTGGCAGTCGAATTTTAGTTGAAGAGAAAATCTATGAAAAGTTTAAAACAGATTTTATCAAAAAAGTATCTAAGTTAAAAATTGGTCATCCATCAGAAGAAAATACAGATTTAGGCGCTTTAGTATCCAAAGAACATTTAGAAAAAGTAAAAAGTTACATAGATAGTGCAGAAAAAGAGGACGCTAAAATAATTTTTGGTGGTAAAAAAGTAGTGGTAAAAGGTGCTGAAAGCGGTTACTATTTACAACCTACAATTATTGAAGTTAAAGACAATAAATGCAAACTAAATCAAGAAGAAATTTTTGGTCCAGTAGTAACATTAATTTCATTCAAAACCGATAAAGAAGCCTTAACTTTAGCCAACGATACCAAATATGGTTTAGCAGCAATGCTTTGGACAAACAATTTAAACAGAACCATGCAATTTTCAAAACAATTACAAACAGGCATTATTTGGGTAAATACTTGGTTGTTAAGAGATTTAAGAACCCCTTTTGGTGGAGTTAAAAATAGTGGAGTTGGACGTGAAGGTGGTTTTGAAGCACTCAGATTTTTTACAGAACCAAAGAATATATGTATTGAATATAATGCCCACTCCAACTCCCCCAAAGGGATTGAGTGAGCAAGTTTATAAATAATAAAAACTCAGATTCCAGTTTGAGTTCCTCCCTTTTGGGGAGGTTAGGTGGGGCTACTATGAATAAAGAAATCAAAGAAAAAATCATTCAAGTTTGTAATGATAAAATTGCCAAAAAAGGAGAAAATGTTGGTTTGTCTTTTTATGCTTTTTTCAAAAATAAAAACGATAATCCAAAATTATTAATGCAAGTTGCCACTTGGTGGATAGAAACGCATCAATTAGATCATTTTGAAAAAGCGGTTAAGATTAAGCAAATGATTAAGGCTCACCCCAGCTCTCCCAAAGGGAGGGAGTGAGCAATATTATGAAAATAACAACAAAACTTTAACCACCCAGTTTAAAGTTCCTTCCCTTTGGGAAGGTTAGGATGGGCTTTTTATGAATTTAGAACTTAAAAACAAAAACGCATTAGTTTGTGGTAGCACACAAGGCATAGGTAAAGCAACTGCAATTTTATTAGCAGCAGAGGGTGCAAATATCACATTGTTAGCCAGAAACGAAGATAAATTGCAATCAGTTTTAGCAGAATTGCCAAATTCAGACCAAAAACATAATTATTTAGTTGCAGATTTTTCGCAGCCAGATGAGTTAAAAAAAGTGTTAGAAACATCAAGTTTACAGTTTCATATTTTGGTTAATAATACAGGAGGTCCTGCAGGAGGTCCAATTTTTAATGCAGAAATTGGTGAGTTCGAAAGAGCATTTACCCAACATTTAAAATGCAATCATATTTTAGTACAAACTGTGGCTCCATTTATGAAAACGCAATGTTTTGGTAGAGTAATTAATGTAATTTCTACCTCAGTAAAACAACCTTTAGAGGGTTTAGGAGTTAGTAATACAATTCGTGGAGCAGTTGCAAGTTGGTCTAAAACCATGGCAAATGAGTTGGGCGAATTTGGGATAACCGTAAATAATGTTTTACCAGGAGCCACGAATACAGAACGTTTAAATGAAATCATTAAAAATAAAGCAGAAAAAACTGGCTTAGCAGTAGAAAAAGTAGCAGAAATTATGATGAATGCTTCACCAGCAAAACGTTTTGCAAAACCAGAAGAAATTGCAAATGCTATTGTGTTTTTGGCTAGTGAAAAAGCAAGTTATATTAACGGAATTAACGTTCCTGTAGATGGTGGAAGAACAAAAAGTTTGTAAGCCTATCCCTAACCCTTCCAAAGGGAAGGGAATTAAGTTCTGAAAAATAATTACATTAGTAATTGAAATTTAAAAAAATATTAATCAAGAATTCCAATTCCCACCCAGATTGGAGTTCCTTCCTTTTGGGAAGGTTAGGATGGGCTTATTATGAATCTAGTACAACCAATAAATTTTAAAAAATGGATAGATGAACATCGTCATTTATTAAAACCACCTGTAGGTAACAAACAAGTTTGGGATAATGGCGAATATATTGTTATGGTTGTTGGTGGGCCAAATAATAGAAAAGATTATCATTATAACGAAACACCAGAATTTTTCTATCAATTAGAAGGCAATATGATTTTAAAAATCATAGACGATAAAGGCAAACAGATTGATGTAGAAATTAATGAAGGCGATATTTATTTACTGCCAGGTAAAGTACCACATTCACCACAAAGAAAAGAAAATACAGTAGGTTTGGTTATCGAATATCCACGTTCAGAAGGTATGTTAGATGCTTTAGAATGGTATTGTGAAAATTGCGGAAATCAATTGTATAGAGAAGAATTTAAACTCGATAATATAGAAACAGACATGCCTATTATTTTCGATAAATTTTATTCTGATAAAGAAAAATGCACTTGTGATAATTGTGGAACTGTAATGGAAGCTCCAAAAAAATAGCCCATCCTAACCTTCCCAAAGGGAAGGAATTCAGCACGAAAAGCTAAACAATAAAATTAAAAATGAAAATAGAATGTCAAATCCATTAGAAAACAAAAATGTTCTCCCTTTGGGGGATAGGGGGCTTCGTAAATTACGCATTAACGGACATTCGCATTTGTTGCCTTATCCAGAAGAAATTCCTCAGTTTATGAAAGAAAAAGAAATTTTTTGGGTAGATGATGAGCGAAAACACATGTTGCAAAAAGGCTGGAAAAGACCTGTAACAGATTCTAGTTTCTTTTTAGATGAAAAGCTAAAATGGATGGAAAGAAATAAACTAGATCATGCTGTTGTGCTGAATCTTTCTCAGTTATATGGTAATGGTTTGCGTTTAGAAGAGATGAAAAAAGCTTTGCGTTTTCAAAACGATTTTAATGCTAAGATTCAAAAAAATCATCCAAGTAAGTTTACTTGCGGTTTTGTGGTTCATCCTGGTTTTATTTATGGTGCTCTAGACGAAATTAAACGTTGTGTAGAAGAATTAGATTTAAAAGTACTTTGTTTGCCCACACATTTTATGGATTCTATTGGACAATGGAGATGTGTTTTTGATAAAGAAAATGACCGAATTTTTGAATTGGCAGATCAATATAAATTGGCCATTGAAATTCATCCTTATGATGGAGATAAAATGATAAAATTAGAAAATACCAATTGGCGTTTTCATTTAATTTGGATGCTGGCACAATGTGGAGATGCTTATCATTTTTATACGTTAAACGGAATGCAAGAACGTTTTAAAAATATTAGAACTTGTTTTGCGCACGGAGGTCAATTGGCACAAATGAACTTAGGAAGAAGAATTCAAGGTTTTGATGGCAGACCCGATTTGTTTGAAGGTAAATACCATCCTAGAAAAGCTGTGGGGCATAAAAATATCTTTTTTGATACTTTAGTACACGATACAGATTCATTAAAATTGATGTTACAAAGACAAGGAACCAAACAAGTGTTAATGGGCTTAGACGACCCTTATCCTTTAGGAGAAATGGAAAGTGATAAACAATCTTCTTATCCTGGTAAAATTTTAGATCTAGCTATCGAAAAAAATATTATTTCTGAAGTAGAAAAAGGTCAAATTTGGGAAGATAATGTGTTGCAATGGCTTTTTGGTGATGATGAAGTTGCAAAACAAAATTTAATTGATAAAATTCTTAGTTAAAAATCAGTAAGCAGTTGCCAGTCTGTTTTAACTGCCAACTGCCAACTGCTAACTGAAAACTAATTTCTATCCTTCACATTTTTGTAAAACTTCTTCAGCTCTTTTTAGTTGAAATTTAGGATAGAATTCGATATCTATTTTTTCTTCTTTACTCAATTCAATAGCCTTTTTAATTTGGTCGCAGTAGGGTTTGGTAGATTTTCCAAAAAACTTAGCTGCTCCCATATTCCATTCTGCATTAGCCAAAATAACTCTAGGGTTTTTAGGGGCTATAGCTAGTGCTTTTGCATATAATTGGGCATTTTTACCAGATAAAGACATGCCATATTTTTGACCATCAAAAGCAATATAGGCTGTATTTAGTAAGGCTTGAGCAGCAATAATTTCTGGATTATTTTCTGAATTTGATTTTGCCAAATCTAAAAATTCTTGAGCCCTGTTTAGTTTTGCGTTAAGTTTACTTTCCTCTTTTATTCCAAATGCGCTTAAAACTTCTACATAAGCAGTATAATAGGCAGGTAGCCAGTTTTCTGTTTCGGCTTTCGAGATTCTTTCAAATAGTTGAGAAGCTTTTACCATCTCGTTTTTTTCCCAATGTGCAAATGCTTTTTGCATTCCTTTTTGATATTTAGATTGTGCAGCAAGGATGCCAGTACATAAAATAGCGATAATTAAGATTGATTTTTTCATTGTATAAAAGATTGATTTTTGTGAATATATTTTTAAATTTTTATGTCTATAGATTTATTTTCAGATAATTGAAAGTTTGCATCATCGTATTTTGGAGGACCCATAAAACCTGTTGCGTTGTTAGAGCATCCATAATCTTCTTTTGGTATTCCTAGAAAATTGGTGTCCATTTTTTTATTGTCATTTTCGTCGTGTACAAAAGAAACTGCATATTCTCCTTTTGGTAGATTTTTAAAAACTACCACAGATTTTTTGTTTTTAATTTTTGCCAGATTTCCTTTAAATTGTTTTTTTAAGAAATCTTCTTTTTTGTTGTAAACAGCAACCATTAAAGTTCCTTTGTCAGAATTTAATCCAGATATGTTAACTGTTAAATCAAAGGTTTCTTCTTGTGCAATTGTTGATGAAATTCCGCTAAAGATAAAAACGATGATTAGGATTAGTTTTTTCATAATGTTATTTTTTATTGTTTTTGATTGATGATTCAAATATCTGATGTTTTTGCTTTAAATAAACAAGAAACATACCGAATTGTAATTTTTTGTTTCTGAACTGTTATTAAGGTTCTTTAATAGTACTATATTTATAATTCTGCCATTTGTTGATAGATTGGTTTAGCCCTGATTGAAGCATTTGTTTGAGCTCTCCCGATTTTTAATCGGGAAGCGAGTGCGAAAAGCAGGAAATAGCTTCTAAAAATATTATAAATTATCTAACTGATTCGATTTTTTATCATCGCTAATGGTCCAGAAAAAGCCTACAAAAAAGAAGCTGTCTGCATTGGGTACAATGGCTTGCCTATCGAAATTTCCATTGGTATTTGGTGTGTTTTTATAATTGTAGCCAAAAACATTTTTAGTGCCTAAAGCGTTGTTTACAGAGAAATACAAAATCTTTTGTTGGTCTATTAAATACGCCCAGTTTAAACTCACGGAATTGTAATTTTTAGTTTTTTGGTTTAAAAAACCGGGCTCATTTGGGTTTGTGTAGGTTCTACCAGACGCAAAATTGTAAGTAATACCTAATTGACTTTGCCATTTTTCTACCCAATGTTTAGCCACAATCGATAAATTATGAGCAGATGCAAAATTAGGTGTTGCTGAGGTTGTGTAGTTTCTGTAATCTCTTTCTGTGTCTAAGAATGAGTAAGAAACCCAATAATCTGTGTTTTTAATTTTTTGATTTTGTCTCCAAAAAATATCAATTCCTTTGGCATAGGCAGATCCGTTATTTGAAAAATTAGAATCGAAACTAGCTATTTCTGAATCGTACTTTACCAAATCTTTATAGTCTTTATAATAGGCTTCAATTCTAAAGATTTGATTCTTTTTTGTATGTTGATAATTGGCAATTAAATGCGAAGTATTTTCTGCTTTAAAATCTTGATGAAACTTTAAATAATTATTGCTAGGATTTTGATAAAACTGACCATAAGCCAATGATAATTGCGAATTTTTACCAGTTTTGTATGATAAAGATGCTCTTGGTGCTATTGTAAATTGGTTTAGTAAATCAGAATTTTCTGCTCTAATACCAATTTTTGCGGCTAAATTTTTAGAGAAAAAGAAATCTGTTTCTGCAAAAGAAGCAAATAGATTATTATTAAAACCATACTCAAATTTTTGATTGTTTATTGGGGTATAATCTTCGTTAAAATCGGTAATAAAATATTCAGAACCAAAGGCAATTCTAAATCTGCTAGAAAATTGTTTTCTTATTTTTACTTTAAAATGTGCCGAGTTTTCTGTGTTGTTTGCAACATCATCAATAATTTTAACGGTAGAATGATCATTGGTAAAACTTATACCACTTTCTATTTTCCAATTGTTGCCAAATTTATTCTTGTAGGTACTATTTATGTAGAGGTTTCTGTTTTGTAGACCAAACCGAAATCCGTCTTCGAAATTAATATCCTCTTGAATAACATCTAAATCTGTATAGCTAAAAGCGCCATATACTTTTAGCATAGAATCGTCTTTAAAACTGTGTCTGTAAACAGCTTCTCCACTTGCAGTTTGGTAAGGTTTTAGCCAATGATTTCTATCTGGAAATGCAGCTGTATAAGGACCAAGGTTTATGTAAGAAGTATTTATACTTAAAGAATTGTTATCCCAAATTTGTGTGTTGCCCAAACCAACACCCAATGTCATTAAAGAAATATCTGTTTTTTCTTGGTCTGGTTTGTCTATGGTTGTTAAATCTAAAACACCAGATAAAGCTTGCCCATATTCAGCAGAATAACCACCTGTAGAAAAGGTAATTCCTTTGAACAAAAAAGGAGAATAACGACCACGAGTTGGAGTGTTGTTTGGTGTTGGACTGTAAGGTGTAAAAACACGAACACCATCTATAAAAATTTGCGTTTCTTCTGCATTACCACCTCTAACAAAAAGACGACCATCTTCTGCTGCTGCAGAAGTTCCTGGTAAGGTTTGTAAAGCTCCTAAAACATCGCCAACAGCACTTGCTGTTGTAACAATATCCAAAGGTTTTAAAACGGTTACTTTTGCTTTTTCACCAGCTTTAAAAGTACCTGCGTTTATAGTTACTGCATCTAAAGCATTTACATCGTCTCTTAATTTTATTTGTAAGTTTTTGAATGTAGCAACATCATCTATTTTTACAAAAGTTTCAAAAGAAACAAAAGAAATGACTAAGGTTTGTGTACCAATTTCTTCTGTTTTAAAAGAAAATTCACCTTTTTCGTTGGTTGATGTTCCATCGTAAGTACCTTCTAAATATACACTTGCGCCTAAAATTGGTTGTTTTTTGGTGTCTGTAACTTTACCAGAAATTGTGGTTTGGGCAAATAAAGAAAATTGAGTTATGGTTAATAATAAGCATAAAATTCGTTTCATCATATTTCATTTTTTATGCTACAAAGATGTTCTGATAAAACGTTAAAAAATAAAAAGAAATACTGAGTTGTAGTTTTTGATTGATGAATTGTATCGTTAAAATATAGGTGTATTTCTATAATTTTAAAGGGTTATTATAACCGCAATTACATTAATCAATTGGAATACAAAAATCTACAATAAATTTATTTTCAGGATGTTCTGTTGCGTCATTGTAATAAATTTCAAACGGATTTGCAATAGCTTTTTTGTAACCATTTTCTGACATCCAAGCAAATGAAGATTCCCAAGCTTGTTGAAATTGAAAAGGTGCAATTTCGAATCGGGAAATGATACATTTTGTTGGGGGCAATACTTTTAAATTTATAGCTCCATTTATATCATCTATAGGTTCATTAAGTATTATACAAGCACTCATTCTTATATTATTGGGGTCTGTAATTTTAGGGCTATCATGATAAATAGTTACCATTCTGGTTTGCTCATTTATTAATCCTTTTGGTGTGGCCCATTTTACTAATTTGTTATAAACACTACTAATTGCTTCTATTTTTCCTTTATGAGAAATGTATGCTAAATCTAATCGTGGTGTTTTTTTTATTTCTGGTTTCGTGTTCATTTTTAACCAATTTAATGCGTTATTAATATTACAAATATATTGCTCAAAACTAATTTCAATTTGTCCTTTCTTGCTTTCTGTTTTGCTAATCTTGCTAAATTTATAAGCACTTGCTTCTTTGAATTTGGATGGCGAAATTCCGTAGAATTTTTTAAAAGACTTAGAAAATGATGACAAATTAAGAAAACCTACAAGCCCTGAAACTTCTGTTACCGTTTTTTCTTTTTGATGTAATAAATAAGAAGCGGCTTTTTCTATTCGTTTTCTATTGATGAAATTTTGTAAAGTTTCATTAGTAACAACTTTAAATAATCTATGAAAATGATAAGGAGAAAAAAAGGCTTTTTGAGCAACTTTTTCTAAGGATAGTTTTGTGTCTAAATTTTCTTCAATATACACAATGACATCACAAATTCTGATAACAGTTGTATTTGAGATTTGGTGATGTTTTTTCAATCGAGTTTGTTTTGTAGTTTGTAGAAAATAAATCCACCTGCAAAATATAAAATAATATCGATGTAATCTTTGGTATATCTTGCTAAATAATTGGGGAAAACAAATTCGAATAAAACACCATACATACAACAGATGTATAGAATTATAGACATTTTTAAAGTGAAATTTGGATTATTTCTAGACCATCTTAAAAAGTACAAACTTAGATAAAGTACAATAGGTATAATTAAAAAATCATTCAAATAATTATTGATGACTTTGGGTAAAGAAATATTAAAATATTGCAGAAGATAAATTGTAATACCAAAAAAGATTGATGAAATACAATAGATAGATAATTTTTTATTCATGTTAACCAGCTGCAACCATTGCAATAAACCAAGCTAAACCAGCACCAATAACGCTTACCACAGTAATTACAGAATACAATACCCAACCAGCAGCTTTAAAAAAGAAATTAGGATGTTTTTTTAAACGCTCAGCTAAATTAGGATTTTCTATTTCGTGCCTAGCTTCATTAATTTGTTTTTGCTTAACTTCTTCTACTTTAATTTCCCTTTTTTTCTGATATGAGATTAAATGACCACAATTTTCACAATAGTCTTTATTGGTGTTAAAAACTCCACAATTTGGACATTTTATACTTCTCATAATTTTCTTAAATTAATTTATTTTTCTTTTTAAAAGGACGAATAATTAATCGAGTTTCTCTATCAAAACGAATGTAATTATACACCCAATTTAAAAATACAATGGCTCTATTTCTAAAACCAATTAAAGAAAAAAGATGCACAAACATCCAAACAAACCATGCAAAAACTCCCTGAAATTTCCATTTTGGCAAATCTACAACAGCTTTATTACGTCCTATGGTTGCCATTGAACCTTTATCGTTATAAACAAATGCTTTTTGTTTTTTATTAAAAAGTTTAGCTAAGATATTTTTTGCCACTAATTTTCCTTGCTGAATAGCAGGTTGTGCCATCATTGGATGTCCATGAGGATTTTCTTTAGAAACCATACAAGCAACATCGCCAATGGCATAAATATTTGGGTGATTTACAACCTGATTAAATTCGTTTACTTTTACTCTAGCTGCTCTTTCAATTACACATTCCGCTTGTAAACCATCAACCATTTCTCCTTTTACACCAGCTGCCCAAATAACAGTTTCTGCTCTAAAATGATCTTCGCCATTAGTGGTTACAATTTTACCATCATAATCTAAAACACTTAAATTTTTCCAAACATTAACGCCTAATTTTATCAAGAAATCTTCGGCTTTTTCAGAAGCTTTTGCGCTCATCCCTTTTAAGATTTCTCCAGAACTTTGTATCAGATTAATGTTCATTTGCCTAATATCTAAATCAGGATAATCTTTAGGTAAAATTCCTTTTTTCATTTCTGCTAAAGCACCAGCTAACTCAACTCCAGTTGGACCACCACCTACAATTACAAAATTCATTAAGGCTTTTCTTTCTTCTAAGTTTGATGTTAAAAGTGCTTCTTCAAAATTTTCTAAAATTAGACTTCTAATGTTTAAAGATTGTGGCACAGATTTCATTTCCATGGTGTTTTTTTGGATGTTTTTGTTTCCAAAAAAGTTGGTTGTAGAACCTGTTGCAATAATTAATTCATCATAATCTAGATTACCTATAGACGTTTCAATTTCGTTTTTATCAGGATTAATTTTGATAACATTTGCTAATCTAAAGTAAAAATTCTCTACATCATTAAAACGTTTTCTTAACGGAAATGCTATAGAATCTGGTTCTAAACCACCTGTTGCAACTTGATAAAGAAGAGGCTGAAAAGTATGATAATTGTGTTTGTCTATTAAAACTACTTGCAGTTCTTGTTTTTCTAAACCTTTTGCTGCTGCCAAACCTGCAAAACCACCACCAATAATTACGACTCTAGGAAAACTTGATTGTGGAATATTCATAGTAGAATTTTAAAAAAAAACAAATTTACAGAAAAGAATACTTTTAAATTTTTATTTCTTTAAAACTTATAGAGAACATATAGGTTTTTATTTAAAAAGTCATTCATACAAAAAAAGCGACAACCTATACATTTTGATATTGTAGTGCTTTAAATCAGTTTTAATTTTACAGCATAAAAAAATAACTTATGAAAAAAATACTATTTATTACAGTTTTTGTAGCACTTAATTTTTTTAGTGTTCATTCTCAGACTCTTCATTTTACTGGAAGTGTAAATCAAAACGATACAGCTATAGACACCAATGGAAATATTATTACAGTTGGTGCAGTATCTGGTAATGTTGATTTTTATCCAAATACTAATGGTTTTACGCATAGTACCCAACACCCAGGAGATGTAAATGCTTATATTACAAAAATATCGAATGCAGGTAATGTACTTTGGGCTAAGGTTTTAAAAACAGAAGAAGTAAACAACAATCCACTGGAAATATCTACAATTACTCATGTAGCTATAGATGGTAATGATAACATTTATGTGGCAGGAAGGTATAAAGGAATTATTCACTTAGACGATTCGATAGTTTTAAACAGTAACTCTGTAGAAAATTACAATTCTTTTATTATTAAATATGATACAAATGGCGCTGTTTTATGGCATAAAGAATTTCTTGATTATGATACGCAACAAAATGGATTTGCTGATGAGTATATTCATCAAATTAAAGTAGATAATAATAAATTGTATGTTGGTTTAACTTTTAAAGGAAATGTCGATTTTGGTTTTGAATCAAACAATACTTCTATTATCAGTCAGTCTTCAAATAACGGCACTCTTAATGACGTTGTTTTAATTCAGTACGATTTAAATGGTACAGAAAATCGTATTGATAGAATTGAAGGTGTAAACGTAGGTTTTAAAAGTTTTGATAACGTAGACTTAATTTTAGTCGATTTTTCAATATCTGATACTCATACCGCTCTTTTAGCAAGAAGTGGAAGTAGTAGAACTTTAAAAATTATAAACCTTTCTGATACAGGAACTTTAACAGACATACAAACATTAGCTGTAAATACTGCCTATTCTTCTTTTTTTCCTACAAAAATTGCCTTAGATACAGATAAAAATGTTTTTATAGCTGGCAGATTTAAAGGTTCTGTTGATGTGAATCCTGATTTAACCATCAACAATTCTTTAGAAGCTTCTGGTTCATACTCTGATATATTTATCTTAAAATTAGACGAGAACAATAAATTTTTATGGGTGAAGCAAATACCGAATTTATCTGCAATTTATACTCAAATGCTCAACGATTTAAAGATTGTAGACGGTAATCCAATTCTTTTTGGAAATGTAAGGTTGAGATCATTTGCTAATTATGATTTAAGTGGCGAAAACACAGACGCAACTACAATAAAAGGAGAAAATGGTTTCTTTGTAAGCGAATTTTCGAATACAACTGGGGCTTTTTCTAAAGCAATATTTTTTAAATACTATGATACTTTTGGAAATATACCTGGTCAAAATTTTGGAACCGATTTAGAATTCTTTAATAACAATCTTTATATATCTGGTCCGCTATTAACAAACGGAACAGTAGATTTTTTAGACAAATCTTTAACATTAGAAACCAATAAATTCGGAAGTTTTATAACTAAGTTTTCGATAGATAATTTAGGTAACACATTGTCTTTAGATGAGAATGATTTATTAGAAAAAAAACAAGCTGTTTATCAAAATAATAATAGGTTTATTACAAGAAATAATCAAGTGTCATTAGAAGTTTATAGCATTTTGGGTAAAAGATTAGAAAATAGAAATTTAAAACCTGGAATCTATTTAGTTAAGGCTGTAGATAAAAAATTAAATGCATTTAAAATATTTAAAAGAATTATTCAGTAATTTTTAGAATCATAAAAAACGCTCATTATTATAAACATAGTGAGAGATTTTTATGATTTAAAAGATGTTTTAATTGTGGATAAACTTTTGTCGGAGTTGATGAATACTGAAATTACTTCTTTGATCAATTGATCTTTTTGCAAGTCGAAATAATTTGTCCATTTATCATCTTTAAATAAAAGATTGATTTGTTTAGCCCTTTTTTGAGCTTCTGAGTAATTAAATAAATGTTGTTGATTTTCTTTTTTCTTTGGATGAATTTTTACAGTTTTATCATCGAAATTAACAGCAATCCAAAAGTTTTTTTCGGTTGAATTTATAGGATGAAAATCTGACCATTTTGCAAAACCAATAATCGTTTTTTGATTTTTGTAAGTATCATTAGTACTGATTTTCCATCTGCAATTGGCAACTCTTCCCCAATGATTGGATTTTCTGTAAACTCCTTCATCAGTATAAAAATACAGGCTTTCAGATTTACTTTTATAATTGGTGTTTTCTGGAAAATGAAAATTATCTACTTGTTGAAACTCACAAAAAGTATGTTTAAAAAAGTTTTTTGAATTGTATTTTTTTGATGTATTCATTTACTGAATCACTAATTTTCTAGAAGGTTCTCTTTCAAAACCCTCAACAAAAACGGTATCTTTGCTAAATTTTACTTTTGCAAAAGCAGAGGTGTTTTCGGTATCAACCATACCTTTAAAAGTAAGGTAATGTACATTATCTACAAACTCGTATGCACCTGCATGATTATGGCCATTAAAAAATAATTTTACGTTTTTATAAGGTTTTATCAGCGATAAAAATTGTTCTCTATTCCAGATATTATGTTGGTCTATAGGATAAATAGGAAAGTGACAATAAAAACCAACTTTTTGATTTTGTTTGGTTGCTAATTCTAATTCAGATTTTATCCAAGCTAATTGTTTATTGCTTAAAGCTCCGTTCCATTTTTTTACATAAGGTAAATTTTTGTTTTTTAATAGATTAAAAAGTGAGTCTGTTTGCTGTTTTTTATCCGAAGAAATTGCACCATGAAAACTTAAATCATTACCATCTAAAACAATAAATCGCCAATCATTTTGTATAAAACTATAATATCTATTTTGTAGGTTTAGTTTAGAAATAATCTTCTCTTTATTAAGCTCATCAACATCAAAATCGTGATTTCCTAAAACGTGATAAGTGTTCGATTTTAAACTGTTCCAAGTTGGCAAAATACTGTCTAAACTAGCCATTTTTTGATCTATAAAATCACCCAAATGAATGGTATAACTTAAAGAATCTTTATTTAATTCTGTTACAGCTTCTTTTAATCTTTGTGGCGATTTTTTGTAATATCGATCCCATTTTACATCGCAATTACAATATTGGCAATCTGAAATAACACCAATTTTAAACGATTCATTTTTGGAACTTTTACAAGCGAATCCGATAGTTAATAAAACTAAAAATAAAAGTAGTTTTTTCATTATTTGGTTTTGTTTGCTACAAAGATATTGGAATAAGCACGGCTATCAAATTAATGCTAATGTTTTCATTTTTGATATGGTAAACTTTAATTTTATATATTTAAAACACAAAAAAACCGAATTGTTAAGAAACAATCCGGTTATTATTTTAAATAAACTATCCCCCAATAGTATATTCAAAAAAAAATATATATTCAATTTTTATGCTAATTTATAAAATTTATTAATAATTGTATGGTGTTAGTTTCCGAACTACAAGTTATAGTTTCCGAATAAAAATTTAAACAGTTTGTTTTTTTATTGGATTTGATCTGCAAAAGCATTTTCAAAATCGTCTTTATGACCTCTGCTAATTGGTATTTTAGAATTATTTATCAAAATGGCCTCTTTGTCTTTTTTAGAATATGTTTTTATTTTATTAATGTTAATAATCCAAGATCTGTGCGCTCTTACAAAACTGGTGTCTTCTAAAAAAAGGTTTTCGTAATAACTAAGTTTTTTAGTAACAAGGTATGTTTTATCGTCTAATAAATGAATTTTAGAATACATTCTATCTGCTTCTATGCATAAAATGTCGTTTATTTTTACAATTACATAATCGTTTTTATGTGGAATTGCAATTTTTCTATTGTTTTCTTCTAACAATTTATAACGCAGAATAGCATTTCTGTTTTTTATATTTTGTGCTACTTTAGCAACAGCCTCTTTTAGTAAATCTATATCTATAGGTTTTAGTAAATAATCTACGGCTGCCACTTGAAATGCTTTAATGGCATAGTTATCGAAAGCAGTTACAAAAATTACTTGAAAGTTAATTTCATTGAATTGTTTTAACAATTGAAAGCCGTTTTTTTGCGGCATTTGTATGTCTAAAAACACCAAATCTGGCTTTAGGGTTTTTATTAAGTGTACAGCATCATCTACATTTGCGGCTTCTGCCAAAATAGTTACATTGGTGCAAAAGTCTTTTAATAAAAACCGTAGGTTTTCTCTTGCATTAATTTCATCATCAACAATTATAGTGCTAATTTTATTCATCTGAAAAAGAGTAGGGTATGTTTATAATTACTTTGGTTCCGTTTTCTATTTTTTCATATTTATAACCAATATTTGTTTTATAGTGGTCTTTTAAAATTTTTAGTTTGCTACTTATTGAGTTTGTAGAAAAAGATTTTTTGGTTCTATTATTTTTAGTATTAATAATTGTAGAAGCTTCTATGCCTATGCCATTATCAATAATAACACATTTTAATGTTTCTTTTAAATAAAATTTAATTTCTATTTTACCAATACCATCAGTTTTATGCAGCAAACCATGGTTTATGGCATTTTCTATAAACGGCTGAATAATCATAGTTGGTATTTTTACATTATCTATTGTTTCTGCACCTGTAATTTTATAGGTAAATCCATTTTGAAACCTCAATTTTTCTAATTCTAAATATTTTTTTATGATGGACAACTCTTCATCAAAATACACAAAACTCTTGTTGCTTAACATTAAATTTTCTCTTAATAATGATGAAAATTTTGTAAGGTAATTATAGGCATCTTGTTTTTTACCTTTTAGAACTAAATTCTGTATTGAGTTGAGTGCATTAAACGTAAAATGCGGATTCATTTGAGACTGTAAGGTTTCTAGTTTAGAGGTTATTAATTCTCTTTGCATTCGTTCTTTTTCAATAACTTGTTTTTGTTTTCTTTGTTTTTTTCTAAGATTTTTTAAAATTATGAACCATAAAATAACAAAGCAAAAACTAATCATTAAAAATATAAACCAAAGTTGTTTATAATAAGGCGTTTTAATTTTTAGTTTTATTTGTTTAACCATAGCTTTTTTGTCTGAGCCTTCTTGTATCGCTTTTAATTTGATGGTATAATTACCTGGAGCTAAGTTGTTAAACGTAATTTGATTTATTCCTTTTTCTATAGTGTTCCAGTTGTTGGAGTTGGTATCATCTAATAATTTATAAGAATAAATGATATCACTATTTCCTAAAAAACCATTGGTTTGAAAATTAATTTTTATTTTTGTTTGGTCGGATTTTAATACATAATCAGCTTTCTTTTCTACTTTTTTGTCATTGATTAAAATTGAAGTAATATAAAAGTCTAAATTTTTTCTTGTTATAAAAACTTTTTCTTTGTGTACTTTAAATAACCCTTTATTAGAGCTAAAAAAAATATAATTTTTAAACGGAATAATTTCTGAAATGCTGAAAGAGTTTATACCGTCTTTGAGTGTTATGTTTTTAAATGTCCCTGTTTGGGTATTTAATAATTGCAGACTTTTATCTGTTGCTACCCATAAAAAATTACCATCTCCTTTTATTTTACCAGCTTGGTTAGATAATAATCCGTTTTTAACAGTATAATTAAATAGAGGTTTGTTGTTTTTAATACCAATAATTCCATCTTTTAAAGTAGAAATCCAAATAATTCCGTTATCAGTTTCATCAATATCTATGGCAATTATGGGTTTTTTATTAAATTCAATTTTTATGTTTTGGTTATTATTGGGATGTTTTCTTACACCATCTACATACCCCACAAAAATTTCGTTGTTTTTACTATAATGTATTGTATATGCTCTTGTATTTCTTAAAATTGTTCTTTTTTTAGTATCAATATTAGTAATTCGAGCACCATTATGGGCAGCATAAAGTACGTTATGATTATCAGTTACAACAAAATCTTTTGCATTATCTAAAAACCTGTGTATTGTATATTTTTTTCTCTTTTTGTTATAAATTAACGAAAATTTGCTTAAACTAATAAAGATATTATCTTTACTAGCCTCTATATCATATACTTTGTATTTAGCTTTCTTGCGTAAATAATTTAATTTGTTACTTTCGATATTTAAGGTTATTAAGCCACCATCTACAGAACCAATAAATAATGAGTTTTTGTCTATTTTGGTCATTGCACTTATGTTATTCCTATCTTCTGGAATTTCATATTTTTGGATGTGTAAATTGGGCATTATATAAATACCATTCCTTAAAGAAATAAACCAGTAATTGTAATCTCTATCTTTTAATAGACCGCCAACATCTTTTCCTTTAAAATAGGTAGTAATTTGTTGCAATTGTCTGTTTTTAATAGTGTAGGTAAAAACGCCTGAATATGTACAGAACCAAAGTTGGTTATTGACCTCGTATATGTTTATAATTTCATTGCTCTCAAAAAACTTAGGCAGCTTAATTTCTCTAAGTTCATTATCAATTTCATAAAGTAATTTTGGTTTTATTTTATTATTATTTGCTCTATATGTATAGATTAACTCTTTGTTTTGGTAAGAATAAATTGCCCATTGATTAAGATTTAGTTCTTTGCGATTCTCAAAATTGTATATCGTTTTTGGTTCTGATTGTTTTGTAGATAATATTATTTTATTATTAACAATAGTATATAAACTATCGTTAGAGGTCTTTTGTTTTATTAGTTTTTCTGTGTTAAATTTTCGTTTTTTAGAAGAGTTATTTATGTTATAACTAACAATTCCAGAACCTGTACCTATAAGTATATTGTTATTATAAAAAGTAAAAAAGGTTAAAGATCCATTGGTTTCATCTCCTAAATCAGCAAAAAGATTTAGTTCATTATTTTCTATAAAAAAGAATTGTCCAGAAATATTGTTGCACCAAATTCTGCCTTTATGATCTTTTTTTAAACCAAACACAGAAAGACCTCTTTTCTTTTGATGTGTATAGTTTGTAAATACTTTTCCATCGTACCTAAAAAGCCCTTTATTTGCTGCCAACCAAATAAAACCTTTGTTATCTTCAATAATATCGTAAAATTCAATATCGGGTAAATTGTCTTTTTCTGTTAAATGATAGTAAACCGGATGTTGGGCTAAAGTTTTAGCGCCAATAAGCAAAAGATAGAAAAAAAGATAAAAAGCAATTCTTTTCATAAAGGTTACAATCAACATTTTAAAAATAGTTAATATAAATAATAAAACCCATTGCAAAAAATTGCAATGGGTTTTTATATATAGAAATGTTGTTTTTTGTTAATATCAGAATTATTGATTCAGATAAAAAGAATAAAACTTCTATTGCTTATTTTACTTCTTCAAAATCAACATCTTCAACATTATCTCCTTGATTTGAATTGCCTTCAGGTTGCCCTTGCTGTGCACCAGCTTCTGAGTTAGCACCAGCAGCTTGTTCTGCTTTGTACATTTCTTCAGAAGCTGCTTTCCAAGCTTCATTGATTTTTTCCATTGCAGCATCAATCTGAGCTAAATCTTTAGACTCGTGTGCAGCTTTTAATTCAGTTAAAGCCGCTTCAATTGGTTCTTTTTTATCTGCGGATAATTTATCACCAAATTCTTTCAATTGCTTTTCTGTTTGGAAAATCATAGAATCTGCACCATTCACTTTTTCAGCAGTTTCTTTTGCAATTTTATCAGCATCAGCATTTGCTTCTGCTTCACGTTTCATTTTTTCGATTTCTTCTTCAGATAAACCAGAAGACGCTTCTATACGAATATCTTGAGATTTTCCTGTTGCTTTGTCCACTGCAGAAACTTTAATAATTCCGTTTGCATCAATATCAAAAGTTACCTCAATTTGTGGTACACCTCTTTGTGCTGGTGGAATATCTGTCAATTGAAAACGTCCAATTGTTTTGTTATCAGCAGCCATTGCTCTTTCTCCTTGTAATACGTGAATATCTACAGAAGGTTGATTATCTACAGCAGTAGAAAATACTTGCGATTTTTTAGTAGGGATTGTTGTATTGGCATCAATTAATTTTGTGAAAACATTACCCATAGTTTCAATACCTAATGATAAAGGCGTAACATCTAATAACAATACATCTTTTACATCACCCGTTAAAACACCACCTTGTATCGCAGCACCTAAAGAAACAACTTCATCTGGGTTTACACCTTTACTTGGCGCTTTACCAAAGAATTTTTCTACAGCTTCTTGAATTGCAGGAATTCTTGTAGAACCACCTACTAAGATAATTTCGTCAATTTCTGAAGTTGATAAATCTGCATTTTTTAACGCCGTTTTACAAGGCTCAATAGTTCTTTTTACTAAATCATCTATTAATTGCTCAAATTTAGCTCTAGATAAAGTTCTTACCAAGTGTTTTGGTCCGCTTGCAGTAGCAGTTACATAAGGTAAGTTAATTTCAGTAGATGAAGAACTAGATAATTCAATTTTTGCTTTTTCAGCAGCTTCTTTTAAACGTTGTAAAGCCATTGGGTCTTTACGTAAGTCCATATTTTCATCAGCTAAAAATTCATCAGCTAACCAATTAATAATTTTTTCATCAACATCATCACCACCTAAGTGTGTATCTCCATCAGTAGCCAATACTTCAAAAACACCATCACCTAATTCTAAGATAGAAACGTCATGCGTACCACCACCAAAGTCAAAAACAACAATTTTTTTATCATCATTTGCTTTGTCTAAACCATAAGCTAATGCAGCAGCAGTAGGCTCGTTGATAATTCTTTCTACTTTTAAACCAGCAATTTCACCAGCTTCTTTAGTAGCCTGTCTTTGTGCATCATTAAAATAAGCAGGTACAGTTATTACTGCACCAGATACATCAGTACCTAAATAATCTTCTGCAGTTTTTTTCATTTTTTGCAATACCATTGCAGAAATTTCTTGAGGTGTATATAAACGACCATCAACGTCTACTCTTGGTGTATCATTGTCTCCTTGCACTACTTTATAAGGTACTCTTTTTACTTCTTGTGTAGATTCAGAAAATTTATTACCCATAAAACGTTTAATAGAATACACAGTTTTAGTAGGGTTTGTTACTGCTTGTCTTTTTGCAGGGTCACCAATCTTACGTTCTCCTCCTTCAACAAAGGCAACAATAGATGGTGTAGTTCTTTTTCCTTCAGCGTTAGGAATTACAACTGGCTCATTACCTTCCATTACAGAAACACACGAGTTTGTTGTTCCTAAATCTATTCCTATAATTTTACTCATAATATTTATTTTATATTAAATTTTGTTTTCAATTTTACAATTTCTATTAGTCAAATGCTGTGCCAACAGGTTTTTGCCTGAAAAATGTCAGTTTTTGAAATAAATACACTCATAGTTATGACAATATGACACAACTTGTTAATAGTGCAACTCAACGAAATGTGTTTTCCTTTACGCTTTAATTTTTATATATTTGAAATGTTCTATATGAAACAAAACAATATTTAATACATTAAACAAAAAATCATGAGTAAATTTGACGAGAAAGTTGCTTTGTACAAAAAATTTATGGACGATAGAGATATCCGTTCAAATACAGAATTATTAACTGCGGTAACTAAAGGTTTAGGCCCATCTATCTATAAAAAAGACGCAGAAACAGTTTCTGGTTCTGATGCAAAAGAATTAGCTACTGTTAAAAACAATTTTTTAATTAAAAAATTAGGTTTAGAAGATACACCAGAATTGGATGAAAAAATTGGAGAAGTAATCGAAAGAATTGGTAAATCTGAAAGAAATAAGTACAGAGCAGTAGTTTATTATATGCTTGTCAAAAAATTTGATAAAGAATCTGTTTACGGTTTTTAAATAGTAGATTTTAATAAATTGTAAAAATCCAGCTCAATTGAGTTGGATTTTTTATTTTTACAGTAAAATCTTTAATCTATTTTACGAATGTCGCAATTTATTAGTGTTTTTGATATACTTAAAATTGGTGTTGGTCCATCTAGCTCACATACTTTAGGTCCTTGGAGAGCTGCCCAAGAATGGATTAGTAAATTGAGAACTACTAACCTGTTTGATAAAATTGATGCAGTAAAAGTAGATTTATACGGTTCTTTGTCTTTAACAGGAAAAGGACATGCTACAGACTTGGCCATTTTATTGGGTTTAAGCGAAGCTGACCCAGAATACATTCCTATTGAAGATATTGCAATTATTGTAGATCGAATTAATACCCAACAAGAAATTTATTTTAAAGGAGGTAAAAAAATACCATTTTACAAAGATGCTATTGTTTTTAATCGAGATTTTTTGCCTTTCCATTCTAATGGTGTCACTTTTAGAGGTTTTTCTGATGGCAAAGAAATATCTACAGAAACGTATTATTCTATTGGAGGTGGATTTATTGTACAAGAAAACAATAATTTAGAAGAAGAAATAGAAATTAATAAAACCAATTTTCCTTATCCTATAAATCGTGCAAAACAATTAGAAGAGTATTGTGAAAAAGAAAATTTGCTAATATCTGACATCGTTTTTAAAAATGAATTAGAAATTAATTCAGCAGAAAAAATTGATGCTGAATTGCATAGAATTTGGGATGCCATGTTAGAGTGCATGTACATTGGCTGCCATACAAATGGTACACTTCCTGGTGGATTAAATGTAAAACGTAGGGCTTTTGATACTCATTTAAAATTGATAAAAGACGCAGCATATACCAATCCTAAAGAATGGATTACTGCTATAAGAAGTTCTGAAGTTAAATTTAGAGAAATTTTAAAATGGGTAAGTTGCTTTGCACTTTCTGTAAATGAAGTAAATGCAGCTTTAGGTAGAGTAGTAACAGCACCAACAAATGGAAGTGCAGGAGTTATACCAGCAGTTTTAATGTATTATTTGGTGATTGAAAATCACGATGCAGATTTTAAACAAATCAAACAATTTTTATTAACTGCTGGCGAAATTGGCAGTATTTTTAAGAAAAATGCTACAATTTCTGCAGCAATGGGTGGTTGTCAAGCAGAAATTGGTGTGTCTTCTGCAATGGCTGCAGGCGCATTAACAGAATTGTTAGGAGGTTCACCTGCTCAATCTTTAGTCGCAGCAGAAATAGCCATGGAACATCATCTGGGTTTAACTTGCGATCCTATAGGTGGTTTGGTACAAGTGCCTTGTATTGAACGTAATTCTATGGGAGCAATAAAAGCAATTAACGCAGCAGAAATGGCGTTAGAAACAGATCCTAAAGAAGTAAAAGTACCATTAGACAAAGTGATTGACACCATGTGGGAAACAGCAAAAGACATGCACAAAAATTACAAAGAAACTTCTGAAGGTGGTTTAGCCATTCATGTTGGTTTGGCTGATTGTTAATTCAGTCTACAGTCTACAGTTTGCAGTATTCAGTTTAATTAAGACTGCAAACTGAATACTGTAAATTAAGTTCTATCTAGTAAAAACCAATTCTGTATCACTAGACATTTCTTCAGAAAAACCATAACCTTCAACATTAAAACCTTTTAAATCTTCTAAAGTTTTTACGTTGTTTTCTATAATATAACGTACCATATATCCACGTGCCATTTTAGCATAGGTCATAATGGTTTTATATTGTCCGTTTTTAAAATCTTTAAAAACTGGGGTTATCATTGGTACTTTTAAAACTTTTTTTGGCACAGCTTTAAAGTATTCTGTACTTGCCAAATTAATGAGTAATTCATCATCTTCTAATTCATCATTTAAAGATTTTGCTAAAGTGTCATCCCAAAATTTATATAAGTTTTCTTTTCTGCCCACCTTTAATTTTGTGCCCATTTCTAATCTGTAAGGTTGTATTAAATCTAAAGGTTTTAATAAACCATACAAACCCGATAAAATTCGTAATCGATCTTGTAATAAAGGCAATTTTTCTTCTTCCAAAGAATTTACATCAATTCCTTGAAAAACCGCACCTGTAAACGCATAAATAGCTTGTTTGGCATTTTGTGGTGTAAATGGTGTTTGCCATTCTTGGTTCCGTTGATAATTTAATCTTGCCAAATCATCAGAAATAGACATTAAATCTGATAACTTATTTTTAGACAGTGTTTTTAGTTTTTTGTTTAGTTTTTCAGATTGGGCTAAAAAACGAGGTTGTGTATGCAAACTTGTAGGCACTTTACTTTCAAAATCTAAAGATTTTGCTGGAGATATAATGATTTTCATTTGTTTCTATTTTACTATTGTAAAAATACTAATGATTCTAAAAAACCTAAAACAATGTCATCAATTTATATTGATAAAACTATTCATAAAATTGATGCTATTTTCTATTTCGATTTTTTTTTCCAATTAAAATCAAACTATTTCATTTATATTGGGTCTAATGATTACAATTAACCAAAAACAACTTGAGTAAAGACGCTGAACTTGTAAAAAAGTTGAAAAACCCAGCACTAAAAGAGAGTGCTTTTAGTGAGCTGATCGATGCTTATCAAGAGCGGTTATATTGGCATATCAGAAAAATTGTTTATACTCATGAAAATGCAGATGATGTATTGCAAAATACCTTCATCAGAATTTATAAAAATATTGCTAATTTTCAAGAAAAGAGTACTTTACATACTTGGATGTATAGAATTGCGTTCAATGAATCCGTACGTTTTATAGAAAAAAATAATAAAAAACGTTATGATAATATTGAAACTATTTCTCAATCAAATTTAGAAGTTTTCTTTGAAGATGAATATTTTGATGGTGATGATATCCAGAAAAAACTAAACACAATTATTGAAGGATTTAAAGAAAAACAAAAACAGATTTTTCAAATGAAATACTTTGACGATTTAAGTTTTCGGCAAATTTCAGAGATTTTAGACGTATCTGAAAGTACTTTAAAATCTACCTATTATACTTGTGTAAAAATTATAGAAAAAAAAATAATAACCTAACACCAAACTATTGTTGAAAAGTTGGGTCTAAACTTATATACTATGCAAAAGTCTACAGAAAAAAATAACCAAAATAACTTTCTAAAAGAAGGCATACAAGATGGTATTTCTAAACATCATGCCGAATATTTAGGTACTACTATACCAGAAGGTTATTTTTCAACATCTAAACGTTCCATCTTAGATAAAATTAAAGAAGAAACAAAACAAGATGGAATTGCTGAGAAACAGCAAGCCAAAAAACAGTTGGTGTTTTACATGCAACCTCAATTTAAATATATTGCTGTAGCCTCTTTAGTGTTTGTTTTGAGTATAACAATATGGTTGCAAAATATAAATAATCAGAGTGATGTTACTACCAATATTATAGAATCTGTTGCTTATCAAAATGATGTTTTAATTGAATCATTATTAGTTGCAGATGAAGATGTAGATGCGTTTGCAGATGCCACTTTGTTTAACGAAGTTGTAGTAAAAGCAGAATTAAAAGAACAAAAATTAGATAATTTAATTTTAGATTCGTTAATCTTAGAAGATTCATTATTAGATGATTACATGGATAAAAAACTCATAGAAACAATCATTTTATAAAAAAATAAAAAACTTTCAAACTATTTTAAAAATTTTAGTTCTAAGTAAATAGAAACTTTAATCATTAACAAAATAAACAATATTATGAGAACTTCAATTTCAAAAGAAAACATTTTAAAATCGAGTATTTTATTTTTTACAATCAGTGCATTTGTATTACTAGCTTTGGTATTTACATCTTGTTCAGATACTGATGGTGTAGAGGTAATTGACGATACAGCCTTGATAGAAAAAATAGAAAGCGCTACAAAAATTACTGTAGAAGCATCAACTCTACCAACTGCAACAGTGTCTGTATTGAATAATGATTTTGCAGATACTTATGTAGAAAAAATACAATTAGCAGAAGGTTTAGGATTTAAAGTTGCTGTGGTTTCAGATGATCAATCTTTACAAGAAGCAACAAGTGATGTGTTTTTCACGATCCAAGGTAAACAATTAGCAGATACCAACGAAAAAAGATTTAGAAGAAGTAAATGTTTTGAGTTTGTATACCCTATCGTTTTAATTATGCCAGATGATTCTTCAATCACTTTAAATAGTAAAGAAGATTGGAGTTTAAAAAAGGACTGGTATACAGCAAATCCTGAGGCAACAGAAAGACCAGAATTGGTATTTCCTGTAGATGTAACACTAGAAGATGGTACTGTGCAAACCTTAATTGATAGTGATGAGTTAAGCACAATTAAAGATTCTTGTAAAAGAGGAAAAGATAGAAGAAAATGTTTTAAAATAGTATTGCCAGTTAGCTTTACAATGGCAGATGCAAGTGTAATTGAAGTTGCAGAAAGAGCAGATTATAAGTTGTTGAGAGAATGGAAAAAAGCAAATCCGGATGCTACTCAAAAACCAGTAATTAACTTTCCTGTAGATATTGAGTTTAGAGACGGAACTGTTGAAACTATTGAAGATTTAGCGTCTTACGTAGCAGCAAGAGTAAGTTGTAGAAATTAATTTGTAATTTTGTCCTCTAGGGTAAAAGAGTAAAATAAAAATAATGAAATTAAAAAGTATCATACACATAATTAGTTTTTTAGGTTTGATGGTATTTCATACAACAAGTTTTGCTCAAGATTCCAATTATAGTTTAATTAAAAAAGAGCTTACCCAAAAGCAAAGAGATTTACTGCAAAAAGAACGAGAGGTAATTAAAGCAAATCGCGAAGCTTTTAAAGCGTCTCTAACTCAAGAGCAATTGGCAATTTTAAGAGATAAAACCATTTCAAAATCAGAAATTAGAAAACGTTTAGTGGCTACTTTTTCTAGAAATCAAAAAAGTATGGTACAAAGTCAACAAGTTCGTTTACGTAAAACCAGAGAAACTTTTAGAAAAACCCTAACTGGTGAGCAACGTAAAATGTTAAAAGAACGGATTGACAAAATTAGAAATTCTAAAGATAGAGGAGAGTTAAAAAACGGACCGAGAATTACAAATGATAAAAATAAAAAAGTAAGAAATAGAGGTAATTAGCCTTAAGGCATTTATGACATATTTATATCAAGAATTAAAAACAACTTTAAAAGTTTTTGGGTTGCTACTATTTTCGGTAGCAACCTCTTTTTGTTCTTATGCACAAGAAAATTCAGTTGATAATTTAGATGATATAGATGAGTTAATTGACGAACTTTTTTTTGACGATCAACAATTTTTAGACGAAATACTAGAAAGCAGTTTATCCTATAACTTTTTATACACTTCAGTATCTTATAATAGCAACACTTTTTTTTCTGGTAGAGATTCTGGGACAGATCAATTTAATATAATTCCACAAGTTTCTTATTGTCATTCGTCTGGATTTAATGCCAGTATTTCTGGTATTTATTATCAAGAATTTGCGCCAGCTTGGGATTTTACAAGCGTTTCTTTAAGCTACTTTAATACTTTAGGAAAAAACAATTCTTTTGTTTATAACATAGGATACAGCAAGTTTTTTTATACTGATGAATTTGATGATTTTACCAACTCTTTAGATATCAATTTAGGGATAAGAAATAAAAAGAGAACTTTAGGAACAACCATTGCAGCCTCCTATTTATTTGGTTCAGATGAATCGTATCAAATTGTGTCTAGCAGTTTTGCCAACATCACTTTAAAAAGAACTCCTAATTTTGCAATACGATTTAGACCTAGTGTTAATTTTATAATTGCAGATCAAAGTATTACCTTTAAAAGTCTTACAAGAGTTATTGGAGGTTTTAAAATTATTACAATAACACAAAATGTATTTGATTTGTTAAATACTCAAATTTCGTTACCTATATCCTTTTCTACGAGTTCTTGGGATTTTGAGTTCGGATACAACTTAAACATTCCTAAAGCTTTACCAAACGAAACCAATCTGAGTAACACAGGTTTTTTTAATCTTTCTTTAGGATATATGTTTGATTTTGATACAAAGTAATAAGGTGTTTTTCAATCCATCTATTCATAAACAATGTATAAACAAATGCAAACACAATCAGAAAGATTATTTATTGATAATCGATTTTAAGTGATTGAGCTGAAAAAACTCCAATTTTTTAAAACGTTTTTATGTACAGATTAAATAATATGAGTTTGAGATTAAAAACGCTGATTATTAGTATATTATAGTTTTATGCTATCAAGTGAATATCATTTTTACTAAAATGGCGAAATCTTAATTTAAATTTGAGATTTCTCAGCCACACATCGTTTCTATCGAATTAACAACCTGCTGTTTTTTAGTAAATTAAGCCTACATCACGCTAAAAACTTATATCAAAATCACGTTAAAAATAACTTTTGTTATGAAACTGCCTCTTTATAAACTTTTAAACAGCGTTCTCTGGCAAATTTATGGTCAACAATTTCTTTATCGTAGTTTAATTCTTGAAATTCTGGAACCCATTTTTTAATATATTTTAAATCTTTATCAAATTTTTTGATTTGGGTTGTAGGATTAAAAATTCTAAAATAGGGTGATGCATCAACACCAGAACCAGCTACCCATTGCCAATTACCTACATTGCTAGACATCTCATAATCATGCAATTTTTCTGCAAAGTAAGCTTCGCCCCATCTCCAATCAATTAATAAATGTTTACATAAAAAACTACCAACTAACATACGTACTCTGTTGTGCATAAAACCAGTTTTGTTGAGTTCTCGCATACCTGCATCTACTAAAGGATAACCCGTTTTTCCTTTACACCAAGCTTCAAATTCAGTTTCATTATTTCTCCACTCTATTTTATCGTATTTGGCTTTAAATGCTTTGTTAGGTGTATGCGGAAAATGCCATAAAATTTGCATAAAAAATTCTCTCCAAATCAACTCTTTTAAAAAAGTGCTATTATCGCTTTCAGCTGCTTTTTCTACCATTCTGCGAATACTAACTGTGCCAAAACGCAAATGTGTTCCTAATTTTGATGTTGCATTTTTAGCCGGGAAATTGCGTGTTTCTTGATATTCATTAATTAATTTAGAAGAAACTGTATAAGAAGCTACTTTTATAGATGATTCTGTAAAACCAATAGCATCTAGAGATAAAAAAGGGTGATTTGTGTTTTTAACAAAATTATCCATTTTTTTTTCTGATGGATAAAACTGAATTTTTTGGTTTTGAAAAGCTTCTAACCATTTTTTAGAGTAGGGTGTATATACTTTATACGGATCTCCATCTTGTTTTACAATTTCATTTTCCTCGTAAATAACTTGATCTTTATAAGTCTTAAAGTCGATATTTTTAGAGGATAAGAACGTTTTTATTTCAGTGTCTCTGTCTTTAGCATAAGGCTCATAATCTCTATTTGTAAAAACGGTGTTTATGTGATTTTTTTCTGATAAATCTTTATAAATATCAATTGGTTTTCCATGAAAAACAGCCAAAGAGCTGCCTATTTTTTTTAATTGATTATTGATGTTTTCTAACTCTTGATGTATAAATGTAACTCTAGAATCATCAGAGGGAAGTTTAGAAAGAATTGTATCATCAAAAATAAAAATAGGAAGTACTTTTTTACCAGATGTTAAGGCGTTGAATAAACCACAATTGTCATTTAATCGTAAGTCTCTTCGAAACCAAAATATGTTTATTTGTTCTTTCATTTTAATATTTGTAATTTTTAAAGAAAGCGTGTCATTTCGACCTTGTGGAGAAATCTAAATTCTAATTTTTAAAGTAGATTCCTCAATTTCGCTATCGCTTCATTCGGAATGACAGATTGAATTTCAAAAAAAGTTTAATCCTCTTTAAACGCTCCAAAAAGTTCAGTCAATTTTTCTTGTCTATAATTAAAAATTTCTTCTAGTTTAGGCTTAACTAAAAACGGATGTACGAGTTGCCCCAAAAACCCGAGAGGTACTTTATAATGTATAATATCTTCAAACTCAACTCCTCCTTTAACTTCTTTAATAAAATGTTTGTGATCCCATAAGGCATATGGGCCATATAACTGTTCATCAACAAAATACGCTTTGTGTTTTACTTGCGTTATTTTAGAAACCCATTTTGTTTTGATGCCTAAAAGCGGCGTAACAATATATTGAATAATTTGTCCTGCATATAAAGGTCTATCTGCCCCAGATTCGATATTAAAACCCATATATTCTGGAGTAATAATTTTTAGATTTTTTGGGTTTGATAAAAAATCCCAAGCTTTATCTAAACTTATTGGAAATTTTTGTTTTCTATGGAATGTGTATATTTTCACAATTATTTAATTTAAAATAGGGCTAGGTTCAGAAGTTTTTTTTCTTTTGATTTGATCATTTATACCATTCCAAAGTTGTATTCTTTTTTGTAACGACTGTTGGGCTACATGGTTTGCCTCACCCCATTTTTTATTATCATTACCACAAAGTTCTTCAACCATTTGTAAAGAAAGTGGGCCATGCTCGTCTCCATCCAATTCAATATGACGTTCTAAGTAATATTTTAATTTGTTATAAGATGTATGTTCTGCACCAGAATTCTTTAAAATTTCTATAAACATATCAGGTATTACATCTTCTCTACCAAACGTAAACGCAGCAGCTATAAGATGAGGTTTATTGGTACGAATGATAGAGAATGTATATTTAACAAAATCAACAATTCTATAATCTAGATGTATTTCATTAAAAGCATAATCAATACTATTACCAACTTTTATAGCATTTAAAAAATGTGATATATTTTCAGTTTTTGCATCAATTTGTAGCATAGCATCAAGATACATTTCAAAATGACTTTTTGGTTCGCCAATTTCGTTAACATCACTTTCTTCCCCATGTACTATTTCATTGATAAACCTAGACAAGGTTGGGTTTTTTGGAGGAATCCAAGGTAAAGTTGTTGTAGTTAAATGGTTCTGTAAACTTTTTAAGAGAGACATAAAATCCCAAACTGCAAATACATGATGCTCCATAAAAATTTTAATATCTTCTACAGTGCTTAAATTTCTATACAATTCATGATTTTGGAGCTGTACCCTTAAGTTTTGTATGTTATGTTCAATTTGTTCTATGCCATTCATGCAAATGTATATTTTTTATTTAATTGTAAATTAACACGTACAGATTTAATGATGTTGCAATACATAACCAAATCATGTAAGGTAGTATAAGGTATTTATAATGGTTTATTTTTGTGCTAAATTTAAAGAAATAGAGGCATAATAGTGCAGTGAGGAAAGTAATATTTACGAGCCCCAAAAATACCCAGTGCTGGTTAAAAAAAAGGTAATTCCAACTTACATTCAAAATAAATTGAACAAAGAAAAGAACTTTCATTTTTTGAGAGTTATCAACCAAAAAAAGTTTCCCTAAATAAATAGAAAAACAAATCATAATTGTTGTCCATGCTACACCAAATACCCAACCTGGAGGTGTCCAAGGAGCTTTGTTAAGGTTTGCATACCAATCTGTCATTGGTCCATTATCCATCAACCAATTTCCAATGGCCAACCCACCAAAATTAATCACTAAAAATAAAAGGGTGAGCTTAATTTGTTTCATTATGATTTGGCTTGTAGCGCTTCAATTTTTTTCAGTAAATTATCGGCCTCTAGGTATTTTTGATCACTATCGCTTCTATTGATCGATTGCAATTTATAACCTTCTTCCATTAATTTTTTATACTTTTCTTGCAGTTTTTCTACTTCAGATTTCTTTTTAAATAATCCAAACATATTTTTAGTTTAAGAATTTAGTAATTTTTTTACTTGTAGGTTTGGTAATTGAAAAATAATAATCAATCAATTTACCCTCAGGAGAAACCAAATACTTTTGGAAGTTCCATTTTACAGAAGAACTTTTTTTTCCATTTAAACTTTTGCTTGTTAACCAAGTATAAAGCGGATGTTGATTTTGACCTTTTACATCAACTTTTTCAGTAATTAGAAAAGATACACCATAATTTACTTGACAGAATTCTTGAATTTCATCTGCTGATCCAGGCTCTTGTTTACCAAATTGATTACAAGGCACTCCGATTACAACAATTTTATCTTTATATGCTTTATGCAATTGTTCTAATTCTTTGTACTGAGGTGTAAAACCACACTTAGATGCCACATTTACAAATAAAATGTGTTTCCCTTTAAAATCAGAAAATTGTATAGGATTATTGGTGAGACTATTCATCTCAATTGCGTAAATATCTGTCATAATTAAAAGTTATATTTTAAAGCTTACGATTCCGCAGTCCAATTCAAATATTTGACCTGATATGGAGTTAGCTTTATCTGAAATTAAAAAACCAGCTAAATCTGCTACTTCTTTTGGGGCTAAGAATTTTTTAAGAGGATGACGCTCTTTAATACTTTCTATCATACGATCATTACGAAGTAATTTAGATGCTAAATCTGTATCAGTTACAGTGGGTGCAATAGCGTTTACACGAATGGTTGGAGCTAATTCTGCACCTAAAGATTTGGTTAAACCTTCAACACCAGATTTAGCAGCAGCCACACTAGCATGAAAAGGCATTCCTAGTTTTGCAGCAACTGTACTAAATAATAAAATTGATGGGTTATTTCCTTTTTTTAAGGCTGGTAAATAATGTTGTATTGCTTTTACGGCGCCAATAACATTTATTTCGAAATCGTTTCTAAAATCTTCTGCTTTTAACCTTGAAATTGGTTTTAAGTTGATACTTCCTGGACAATAGATTAAGGTATCTATTTGGTCTATTTCTGGTAAGTCATCTTTAAGAATATCACCATCATAATGGGTCAAGTTATTGTGAGGCTGCAAAGGAGCAGTCCTACTAATATTAATAATTTGATGTTCACTAACTAAAGCATTTACAATTGCATTACCAATTCCTTTGCTTCCTCCAATAACTAAAATTTTATTCATATTGCTTTAAGGTCTTCCTTTCAAGCGCTTTTCAATTTTTTGTTTAACTGCTGTTAAGCGCTTCATTTGATCCATTATAGCCGGATCTTTATCTACTTTGTATACTTCATTAAGCTCTAAGATAAGAGCTTTTACTTCTCTTGATGCTAAAATACGATCGCTGGTTGTTTTAAATGAAAACTTTCTGTTTTCAAACTCTACAGCTCTTTCTAATAAATTCATTCTTTGTTTTCTCTATTTTTATCTAATTCGGCAATATAGATATAAAAGTTAGAAATGCAAGAAAAATCTGAATTTATTATATTTTAAGCAGCGGTTAACGGTTTACCTTTTAAACGCTTTTCTATACGCTGTTTTATAGCAGTTAAGCGTTTCATGATATCCATTATTTTTTGGTCTTTATTTTTTTTATAGATTTCATTTAAATCAAGTATTAAAGATTTAGCCTCTCTAGAAGCTAAAATACGATCACTGGTTGTTGGAAATCTCATTTTTCTGTTTTCGAATTCTAGTGCTTTTTCGATAAGTTCCATAACTTAGTATTTTAAAGTGTTTTGTAATTCAACGATTTTTTGTTGGTTTTTAAATGTACCACCAAAGTAAGAAGTTACTGTGGATGAAGTATCATCTTTAATTCCTCTAGATGATACACATAGATGTTTAGCGTCTATAATAACAGCTACATCTTCGGTGTCTAAAATAGTTTTAAGCTCCTCTGCAATTTGGTTGGTTAAACGTTCTTGAACCTGAGGTCTTTTGGCATAATATTGTACAATTCTATTTAGTTTAGATAACCCAATTACTTTACCCGATGATATGTAAGCCACGTGTGCTTTACCAATAATTGGAACAAAATGGTGTTCGCAATTGGAATAAAATGTGATATTCTTTTCTACCAACATTTGGTTATATTGGTACTTGTTATCAAACAAAGCTACTTTTGGTTTATTGATTGGATTTAAGCCAGAAAATATTTCATCTATATACATTTTGGCTACTCGTTTTGGCGTTCCTTTTAAAGAATCATCAGTAAGATCTAAACCCATAACATCCATAATTTCGGAAAATAGATGCGTTATTTTTTCCTTCTTTTGTTCGTCAGAGAGTACAAAAGCATCTTTTTTCATTGGTGTTTCTAAACCAGTATATAAATGGTCGTTGCCAATGTCTTCAAACGAAAAACTATTTAATTTTTCTGATGCTTTTTTTTCTTTTAATGTTACTTCTGTAATCATCTTGTATCTTTTTAATGTGCTGTCCTTAAGTACTCTAATCTTAAAGGCAAAGCACTGTTTGTATTATCTTTTAGATATAGAGTTGTTAGATATTGTTCTTTGTCTTGTGCATTTAAACCTTCCTTTTTCGAAAGTTCTTAATTGTTGATGCTTTGTTTTTCTACCTTGTACTCTTTTCCTCCACATTCTAAAGCTTGATGGCTTCATTTCTCTTCGCATCAAATTGATTACTTCTTGTTCTTTCAATCCAAACTGAAATTGAATGGATTCGAAAGTTGTTCTGTCTTCCCAAGCCATTTCAATAATTCTGTCAATTTCAATTTCATTTAATTTCTTCATCTAGTAGAATTCGTATAATTTGTCGTTTTCTATTTTTAAATCAATAATTTTGTCGAGAAATTTTTTGTTTTCTTTCATTAGCTTATTGTTTTTGAAACGAACAAAATTCCCATGCGCGTGAATACTAAATCCGCTTGTTTTATAAATATGTAATTGATAAGTTGGTATTGCCCAACTAAAGTTTTGCAATCCTTTATTTATATGAACAATAATGCCTTTTTCTCTAATTTCTATATTACCATAATTGATATCAGAGACTGTATTCATATACTTTAGAAAACCTGGGCTAACAGTGTCAATCATCATTCTTTTAGAACCAACACCACCTAATTTAATTGCTTTAAAAAAAGAATAAGGCTTGCCTAACAAGTCGTTAAATATGGCGTCTGCTTCTTTGTTTGTATGTGTTGTGTTGTAAATCATAATTACTTCAAATATAAGAATGTTTAACTTATTTTAAAAAAGGTTAAACACAAATTAACAAAACATTATGAATCTATAAGATCTTGACTTTTTTAGTCTGTAAGTAGCTGATTTCTATCAGATAAAGTATGCTTTTTTAAGATTCTTTTATTTTCTAGAAGTACATCAAGTCTTTTTTTCATATTAAAGAGAATTTCGCTAGCTTTTTTACGAGCAGACGATCCATTTACAATAGGCAAAGGATAATCTTCTCCCAAAGTAAAGTTATTAAATTGCTGATCTAAAGGCGTCATTAAATATGGTTCATGAATAAAAGGTAAGGGCAATTTTGCCAACTCAGGAACCCATTTTTTAATAAAAACAGCATCTGCATCATGCTCTAAACTATTTTTAACGGGGTTATAAATACGCACGTTGTTAATGCCTGTTTCTGCTGCTTGCATTTGTAATTGCGGAAAATGTATACCAGGTTCAAAATCTAAAAATTGCTGCGATAAATGGTGGGTAGCAGCTTGCCAAGGTTGCCATAAAATATGAGTAAAAAATGAAACAAGTAAAGATCGCATTCTAAAATTTAAATATCCAGTTTCTACTAGGCAACGCATAGAAGCATCTACCAAAGGGAAACCAGTTTTGCCTTCTTTCCAAGCTTTTTGGTAACTTAAAGAAATACTTTTTTTTAGTTTATGGTAGCCTTTATTTATGCTAGCTTCTTCCATAGTATGCTCCATTTCAAATTTTTGTATAAAATGAGCTTGCCAGCGTAATCTAGATATAAATGCACCCAAAGAGCGTTTGTTTTTTTCAGTTTTATGTGCCAGTGCTTTTTGATAAACTTGGCGAATAGAAAGGTTTCCCCATGCAATATAAGGTGATAATCTGCTTGAACTTATTCTAGATAATGCTGGTTTAGAAATATGATACATATATTCTTTATGCCTTTCTTTAAAAAAACTATCTGCATATTTCCAAGCTGTTTTTGTACCTCCTTTTTGAAAAAAAGGATGTTTTACTGTAGTTAGATTTGTGGTAAAAAAACTTTGTTCTATCGTCTTAAATTCATCTAGAGTAATACATTGTTTGGGCTTTATTTGATATGTAAATTGGGGCGAACTCATATAATCATCCCATTTGTCAAACCAATCTTCTCTATTTAATAAACCTCTTAAAACGCCATTATTATTGTTTTCTACCCAATTAATTGTGTTGTTTCTGCAGTATCTAGCAAAATCTCTGTCTCTATTATATGTAATTAGTAAACCTGTTTCTTGATGCGAAAAAACGGTATCAATCTTATAATAATTTTGTAGTTGATTAAACGCAGTAATTACCTCAGTAGTAACTGAAAGTACTTTTGTATTGTATTTTTGTAAATCGTCATTAAGATCTGTAATAGATTGTTTTATAAAATCCCAATGGCGCTCTGAGTAATGAGGATCGTTCATTAAAGAATTTTCAAAAACATATAAAAATAATACACGTTTGTCTGATTTTAAAGCATTTTTTATCGCTTCATTATCTTGCAAACGCAA
This sequence comes from Polaribacter litoreus, assembly GCF_054584775.1. Classification (NCBI taxonomy): domain Bacteria; kingdom Pseudomonadati; phylum Bacteroidota; class Flavobacteriia; order Flavobacteriales; family Flavobacteriaceae; genus Polaribacter; species Polaribacter litoreus. The sequence continues at coordinate 78,163 of NZ_JBTLRD010000002.1, forward strand.
ATCTCGTTTTAACCAAACTACATTTATTTTTTCTCTATCAGCCATTGTCTAATTCTTTAAAAAATTGTTTCGCATTTTTAAAATGCACTTCTTTTTTTTCTTGATTCATCTTGTCAAAAGTTCTAATTAGCATTCCTAATCTTGGGTTACTTAAAAAAAAGTCTCTGTGTTTGTCCATAAACGTCCAAAACAAACCATCCCAAGTTTGTTGCCAATCGCCTTTTTTGTAATTACTCATTTTCATAATGTAATTACTACTGCTTATGTAAGGTTTTGTGCTCATCATTCCACCATCTGCAAACAGACTCATTCCGTAAACGTTTGGCACCATTACCCAATCGTATGCATCAATAAAAAGCTCCATAAACCACTGGTACACTTCATCTGGGTCAAATTCGCACAATACCATAAAGTTGCCTAAAATCATTAAACGTTCTATATGATGTGCATAAGCGGTTTTATTTACTTTTTTGATGACATCGTCTACAGGCTGAATTCCAGTTGTTCCATCATAAAACGATTTTGGAATTTTTCTAGAGAATTTCCAAAAATTTTTGGTGCGTTCTTCAGTTCCTTTTGCTTCATAAACTCCTCTTATAAATTCTCGCCAACCCAAAATTTGACGTACAAATCCTTCAGTAGAATTGATAGGGATATCATTTTTATTAGCATATTCAATGGCCAATTCAATGACTTTTTTAGGATGCAACAAACCCACATTAATTAAAGGCGATAATAAACTATGATTCAAAAAATGTTCTTCTCTCACTATAGCATCTTCATAAGCACCGAATTCGTGAAATCGAATTTCAAAAAATTGTGTTAACCATTTTTCTGCAGACTCAAAATCAATTGGATAGACTGCAAAATCATTCAGTTTTCCGTAATTATCTGCAAAGTTTTCGTGTACATATTTTGCAGCTTCTTTATGATAATTTGTATGTTTAGGAAAGTGAATTATTGGTGGCGTTTTTCCTTTCGGATATTTTTTTCTGTTTTCGTCATCAAACGTCCATTTACCCCCAGTAGGATTTTTACCATCCATTAAAATAGCTCTTTCTTTTCGTTCATTTTTGTAAAATGAAGTTTGAAAAAATTTCTTTTTGGTAGGTTTAAAAAAGGATGATAATTTTTCTTTACTGTTGATGAATAATGGATTATTGTACCAAATTATCTCAAGCCTGCCTTTAGATTGATGAATGTGTTTTTCTAGCCAATTGTCTGTAGGATCTATAATATGGATTTTAGAAACGCCATCATCAGCTAATTTTGGCAGTAGTTTTCGAATATCACTCAACTCGTCTATGGCATCAATATAACGTACTTTTTTGTCTTGTTTGATGAGATAATTTTCATAAGCTTTCATGCTGGCTCTATGAAATGCAATTTTTTGTTGATGGAATTTATACTGATTGAAAAACAAATATTCTTCAATTAATATAATGTCATCAACCGTTTCTAAAACATCACTCGTTTTAAAAATTTGATGTGGAAAAATAATATGTACTTCAGTAATATTCATACTAAAACAAGGTTTTTTCTAACCATAAATTTCTAAATTTATGATTGCTGTCATAACGTTCTGCTTGCAGTTGTGTGTTAAATTTTCGATCTCTTGGGTCATTGCCCACTCCAGCCACATACATCCAATTGCCATAATTGCTATGTACGTCATAATCTAATAAAAGCGATTCGAAATAAGCTGCTCCAATTCGCCAATCTTGCAAGAGTTCTTTTGCAAAATACGAAGCCACATTTTGCCTGCCTCTGTTGCTCATCCATCCAGTTTCTTTGAGTTCTGTCATATTGGCATTTACAAAATCATCTTTTGTTTTTCCATGTATCCAACTTTGAATGATATATTGATCTGTATTCCAATGATATTCTCTTTCTAAAATTCCGCCAATTTTAAAGATGTTGTTGTTGTATTTTAGAGAAATGTATTTGAAAAAATCTCTCCAAATTAACTCAAAAATCACCCAATAGGTAGACTGATTTTTATCAAATTCGGTTTCGTATTTTTTTATTTGATGATAAATGGTTTTGGCAGATAGGCTTCCGTTTGCCAACCAAGGAGAAAATTTTGTAGCATAATCGAGCCCAACCAAACCATTTCTTGTTTTTTTGTAAAAACTGACTTTTTTACTTTCAAATAAGTAATAATTCAATCGTTGTAAAGCTTCAGTTTCTCCGCCTTTAAATGGAAAAGCAGTTTTATTCGGTATTGTAAAATCTTCAAAACCTAAATCACTAAGAGTTGGAATTGTAGTTGGATTATCAATTTTATGATGTTCAGGAAGTTTGGAAATCTCAACTTCATCTAAAATTGCAACGTACTTTTCTAATTTTTTTCGAAAACCCGTAAAAACATTAGGAATGTTGCTAAAGTTTTTAGAAACCGTATTTGGGTGATATAAAAATTGATCATAATCTTCTATAAAATCAATCTTTGGAATCGATTTTTTTACAGCTTCATTCGTGTTAATTTCTTCTTGAGTCCATTCTTTTTGAGTGTAGATGGCATCCACAGAAAATTCATCACACAATTGTTTTAATTTATTTTCTGGAGGATCAAAATAGGTGAGGAGTGTAATGTTTAATTTAGCCAAACTTTGTTGCAAATCAGTAATGGTTTCAAGCAAAAATTTGGCTCTAAATTTTGCAGTTTTTTGAAATCCGAATTCATCCAAAGAAAAATATTTAGGATCAAAAAAATAGACCGCAATTGTCTTTTCGTTTTCAGTTACTGCTTTTTGTAAAGAACAATTATCTCTTGTTCGTAAGTTATTACGAAACCAAACTAATCCTACTTTTTTTTGTTGCTGCTGCATTTTTTACTACAATATTTAACGTTTTCCCAATTCTTTTCCCACTTTTTTCGCCAAGTAAAAGGTCTTTCACAAACGATGCATATTTTTGTGGGTAAATGTTGTTTTTTCAAAAAATTACACTTTTACAATTTTGTTAATCATCCCATTAAAAATAAACCAATGAAAAGGCACAACAGCATACCAATACAATCTGCCAGCCAAACCTGTGGGCCTAAAAGTTGCGGTTTGGTGTAGTTTGCCATCTTCAATATTAAATTCTAGCCAAGCCTCTCCTGGTAAAATCATTTCTGCATAGAGTAGGAGTTTACCCTTTTCTTTATCCGCATAAATAACTCGCCAAAAATCTAAAGCATCACCAGCATTGAGTTCTGTTGGGTGTCTTCTGCCTCTACGCAAGCCTGCACCACCAAAAAACTGATCTAAAAAGCCTCTTATTTTCCAGAGAAAGGTTCCATAATACCAGCCAGTTTCGCCACCAATTGCCCAAATTTTGTCTAAGGTTTTAGCCCTGTCTTTTACTTTACGTTTCTTAAAATCTTTAAAACAACCAAATTTTGGAACATTGATAAACTCACCAACATAGTTTTTTAATTTTCCACTACTTACATAAGAATCTTTCCAACTCGAAACAATGCTATTTTGTTCAATTTTTTTAAAAGCTAATTTTACAGCCTGTTTATATGTCATTGGCTCAACATCTAAAATTTGATTGATGTTACTTTTTTTACCAATAACCTCTACACCCATAGAATTAACCAAAGAACTTGCTAGTTTGTATGAGGTTGATGTAACAAAATACAGCCAGTATGAAGATAATTTTGGGGTCATTACAGGAACTGTTATAATTGATCGTTTTAGTTTTCTTACATCTGCAAACTGCAATAACATGGTTTTATAAGTCAGTACTTCTGGCCCAAAAATATCATAAGAAGTATTGTACAAATCTTTTTGACCAAGTGCCTTGTGTAAAAAGGCCAACACATCTCTAATTGATAAGGGTTGGGTTTTGGTATTTAACCATTTAGGCGCAATCATTGCTGGCAGTTTTTCTACCAAATCTCTAATAATTTCGAAAGAGGAACTCCCTGAACCTACTATAATTCCCGCTTTAAAAGTAGTTAAAGCATAATTATTAGACCTTAAGGTGTTTTCTACATTTTTTCTTGATAATAAGTGTTTAGAGAGTTTTGTGTCGTTGGTAATTCCGCTTAAATAAATAACTTGTTTTATAGTGGTAGTTTCAGCAAATCGTTTAAAATTAAATGCGCATTTTTCTTCTAAAACATGAAACTCTTTTGCAGAATTAGACATAGAATGAATTAAATAATACGCAACATCTATATCTTTAGGAATTACTTTTAATGAGTTTGCATCTAAAAAATCAGCTTCAATTAGTGTGATGTTTTGTTGCTCTTTATAGTAATTTTCAGCTCTTTTTTTGTCTCTTACAGGGCATACGATTTTATGGCCATCATTTAATAAAAGTGGTATTAAACGTTTACCTATATAACCTGTTGCACCTGTTACGAGTATTTTCATATATTTTTTGTGGCTTTTGGTCTTTGGTAAGAAAGTTGTTTTTTAAATTGAGGAATAGCATAAGTATCTAACCCATTTATGGTAACCACTTTACCTTTTGATAGGTTAATTAACCCATCTTCTTGTAATAGTTCGTTTTTTACATATAATTCTTGAATTTGAGCAACAACAAGCATTACATCATTAGAAGGTACGTAAATTTCTTCTATAAACTTCATTGCCATTTGAACTGGTGCATTTTTTACAAAAGGCGCTTTAAAATTTCCTTTGAATTCGGGTTCTAAATTGGTCATATCAAATTCTGAAATAGCATCAGGATATTTTGCTGAGGTATGATGCGCATCTTCAAAAACATCTTCCCAAATATGATTTATGGTAAAATACCCTGTGTCTTTTAAGTTTTTATGTGTATTTCTAGGCACTGTAGTTGGTCTTAAAATAAAACCTAATGTTGGTGGGTTTGAGCCTAAATGAGTTACAGAGCTAAACACGGCTACATTGGTATTGCCATCCTCAGAAATTGAGCCTAAAAGATTTGCCGATTTAAAACCAGAGCAACTATTAATTAAGTTGATTCTGTAAATTTTGTTGAGTTTGTATATGTCTTGATTGCTAAAGAATTGCATTGTGTTGCTTTATATATACACAAAGATACAAATTGTTTAACTTATGATGTTTTAAGTTAAACAAAAAAAGCCGTTAAAGTTTCTATAGACGTTTATAAAAAAAATAAGGCTGTCTAAAAAGTAGTAAAACTTGTCATTTTAAATGTAATTGAGCAATCTTAATTTTTGATAATCAATTGTATAGTTTTTTTTTGCACAACTAGATTCTCTTTAAAATACCATTTCTAAAAAAGATTTTACCAAATACTTTATCGTTAAAATTTTTTTCTGTTGATGGCCATCATTCTAGTTTAAGAACTGATTTCTGCAACTCAATAAGAAGACTGTAAAAACTAAATCAGAGTAGTAATTATCCATATGTTTAGGTATTTAACTTTACTTTCACTCTTTTCGTTTTCTATTTTGTTTGTTAGGTAATGAAGTATTAGAAATGCGATATTTTTTATAAAATCGGCTAGATTAAAAAAAAATCAATAGTTTTAGAATCAGAAAATCAAAAGCATAATAATTTTAGTTAATTAAGTGTGATAACCTTTGATTTACTAAATTTTGTGCTTTTTTATTATTAAAATCTGAGTTCGTCTTAAGCACTGCTGTTTGTGAATTAGATTACCATTTTATTATTTATAACGAATGTCTTTTCAACTCAAATGGAAAAATCTTGGTAGTATTTTGATACTGTTTGCTTCACGAGCTATTTTCAAAAAATATTTTATTTCAGTAATTTTTAAAAAGATAACAATTTTAATTTCAAGCAAATAAACCTTTTTAAACCCAAAAGTTACATCTAAAATACCTTAAACACCGTAGTTAAATACGGTAAATACACTATTTACTCCCTTTTATTTCAGAAGTATTTTTGGAGTGTTAATTCATCCTACTTAAAAAAATACAGAACAGTATTCATTTCGCATTCTTTTCTAGGATGAATTAACAATTTAGAAATGGATGCTGTTTTAATTGTTGTCACTTTTAGTTGTGTTCTAAAATATTTACATGGTTACAGTTTCTAAGGACATTAAAAAAAAATGAAAAAGAATTTTAAAGAGTGATAAAAGGAAAATCTATTGAATAAGATTTGAATTTTTTGAAACAGCATAATTAAAATTTACAATAACATTTTAAATGAAGAGATATGAAAAGAAAATTAATAGTAGTATTTAATTTAGTAGTAACCACAATAGCTTTTGCTCAAATTGAGTTGGTTAAAGATATTAATGAAGGGAATAAAGATAGTTTTTCAACAAACTTTATTACTTATAAAAATCAGGTTTATTTTACAGCTTCGCAAAATTTTAGCAATTATTTGTTTAAATATTCTAATGGCATTGTAGAACTGGTAAAAGACCAAAATAACAATGAGGTAAAATCCTCTAATAAACCATTAGAATTTAATGGTATGCTTTATCTTAATGCTAGAATTAATAATGTTCAAGGTGCTTATGCTTTTGATGGTGATAATTTTACACTTTTAACAGAAACTTATTTTTATAAACCACAAGTACTCAATAATAAAATATTCTTTTACAATCAATTTAATTCCTTCGATTTTACTTTATGGTCTACAGAGGGTACACAAGCCAATACAAATAAGTTCTTAGACATACAAGTATATAGTTTTTTAGGATCAGGTTACGAAAACATGGTTATTGGAAATAAACTATTCTTTGTAGCTAAAAATTCCGAATCAGGAAGAGAACTTTGGGTTACAGACGGCTCTGTTTCTGGTACAAAATTGGTAAAAGACATCAATTCAGGTGCTTCAGGATCTGATCCTAAAGATTTTTTTAGTGCAACTGACGGTAAAATGTATTTTACTGCAGAAACTACAGAGTATGGTAGAGAGTTATATGTAACAGATGGCACAGAGAACGGAACATTTATGTTAAAAGATTTTTACGAAGGAACATCAGGTGGCGATTTTTATCTAGAAGAGCTAAATAGTACTATTTTTATCACTAAAAAAGATGGAACAACTGATGTGTTGTTTTCTTCGGATGGAACTACAGCCGGAACCAATGCTATTGACAGCTCAATAAAAAGTGAAAAGTTACTAAAAGTACATAATGGACTTCTTTTTTTTGAAGGCGCTTTAACAGGACAAAATGAAAACTTATTGGTAACTGATGGTACTTTAAACGGAACAAGAGTATTAAAAAGTAATCTTAATTTTGAGAGTTTAGAGATGTTTCCTTACAAAGACGATCTTTATTTTAGAGGAAATGAAGGTGATGACGTTGAGCTCTGGAAAACAGACGGAACAGAATCAGGTACTACTAAAGTTATAGATATAGATAATGATAGTGCCCTAGATGGATCTTTTCCTTTTTATTTTTCAATTTTTAAAGATGAATTATATTTTGTTGCTACTCAATTTGGCAATACTGGTACTGAACTCTGGAAAACAGATGGAACAGAATCGGGTACACAAATTATTCAAGATTTAACTCAAGGAGCTGGAAATACAATGTTCTATGAATTTTATCCAACAGCCAATGAATTATTAATAAACTTAGAACAAAGTAGCGATTTAGGAAGAGAACTTTATAAATATGTAGGTAGTAATACAGTGTCTGTAAGTGAGTTTAAACTAAATCAAATTCAAATATACTTCACTGATCAACTGTATATTAAAGGGCTAAAAGATGTAAAAGCAAGTTTAAAAATTTATGATATTCTGGGTAAAGAAATAGTATATCAACCTCAAATATCATCCAAAGCAAACCGAGTTAGTTTTTATGCATCTAAAGGTGTTTATATGGTTAATTTGTTTTTAGATACAGGAGAGTTAATCAGTAAAAAAATTATAATTCAATAAAAAATAGGTTGTCTGAAAAGTATTAAAACTTGTCATTTAGACTGTAATGAAGAAATCTTATTTATTGAAAATCAAACGTATATATTTTTCGATGCTCCTCGAAATTACATATAACGCTAACCATCAGACAGCCTCTTTTATTTTATGTTTACGGCTAGGTATTTTGCTTTTGTACATTTTCTTTCCATTTCGTTCATGAGAATCACTTTTTGCCTACACTTGTTTAACTTCAATTATTTTAACAGGACACGCTTTTTTGGCTTCTAAAGAAGTATCAAAAATAGATTCATCAAAAGATTTTATAGTAAAAAAGCCTTTCTTTTCTGTAGCATGTAACAACACAGATTTTCCATCTTTTTTAGACATTTGAAACTGTTCTGGTGCAACCTCTACGCAGTAATTGCAACCAATACATTTGTTTCTTTGTAAGGTAATTACAACCATTAGTTTTTAGCAAATTCTGTTTTTACAATTTTGTACAACTTATCAGATCTTCTAATCCTAAAATCTAATTTCATAGTAACTTCATCGCCTTTGGTTGCTTTTTCTGATGGTTTATCATTTACAAACATTTGCTTTAATTCCATTTCTTTTGCACCTGTTGTTGGGCCAGTAATTAAAATGGTATCGCCAATAGTTACATCGTAAGCATCAATTTTAAACTGACCAATTTTGGCTTTATCAAAATAATGTTCTCCTTTACCTAAATACACTTTCTTTTGTGTTGCGTTAGAGCTCGAATTTTTACTCCATTCGCCCAATTTCTGACCTAAATAATAACCATTCCAAAAACCACGATTGTATACTTTTTCTAATTCTTGCATCCAAGAAATTACTTTTTCCTTATCGTAAGTTCCTGCAGCTAAACTATCAATGGCAGCTCTGTAACATTTAATTACTTTGGCAACATATTCTGGTGCTCTTCCTCTTCCTTCAATCTTCAAAACTTTGATACCTGCATCTGCAACTTGATCTAAAAAATCTATGGTACACAAATCTTTTGGAGACATAATATATTCATTATCCAACTCCATTTCAAAACCCGTTTCTTGATCAATAACTGTATATTTTTTTCTGCAATTTTGTTTACACGCTCCTCTATTTGCAGATGAATTTGACGAGTGCAAACTCATATAACACTTACCAGAAACAGCCATACACAAAGCTCCGTGACCAAAAATTTCAATTTCTATCAATCTTCCTGAAGGTCCTTTTATTTGCTCTCTTTCTATAGTCTCTGTAATCTTTTTTACTTGACGCAAACTCAATTCTCTACTCAACACAATAGTATCTGCAAAAAGTGCATAAAACTTAACTGTTTCAATATTTGTTATATTGATTTGTGTTGATATATGCACTTCCATTTGTTGCTCTCTTGCCATAGAAATTACAGCCTGATCCATAGCAATTACAGCTGTAATGTTTGCTTCTTTAGCTCTTTTTATCAATGTTTTTACAATTGATAAATCGTGATCATAAACAATAGTATTTAAGGTAAGATACGTTCTTACGTCTTTTTCTGAACATCTTTTTGCAATCTCTTCTAAATCATCTAAAGTAAAATTTATAGAAGCTCTTGCACGCATATTTAGTTGTTCTACTCCAAAATAAATAGAATCACAACCATTGTCTAAGGCAGCTTGTAAACTTTCGAAGTTTCCTGCAGGCGCCATTAATTCGATTTTTTGCATGATTTTATTTTTTAATTTTTGAACAACAAAGCTATTTTGTGCTTTATAGTTTTATTTAATAAGATTTTATTTCCCATAATGATATCGACAAGCAGCAATAAATAACTGTTCATTTTCATATTTATATACTAATCTATGTTCAGATGTTATTCTTCTAGACCAATAACCTTGTAAATCTCCTTTTAAAGCTTCTGGCTTTCCAATACCTTCAAAAGGTGTTCTCATACAACTTTTAAGAAGCTCATTAATTCGTTTTACAAGTTTTTTATCAACTTTTTGCCAGTATAAGTAATCATTCCAAGAAGAAATAGACCAAATTAATTTCATCTATTCATTTAATTCTTTTTCTATCCCTTTATCAGCCTCTAATTCTTTAATAGAATTTAATAAAACATCTCTGTTTTTACCCGTAAGTAAATAAGTAGTTTCTTTTAGTGAGTTATATTCATCTAGTGAAATTAAAACCAAGTCTTTGCCTCCTTTACGTTTAATAACAACATCGCTAACATCATTAAAAACCTTATCGAACCAATATTTTAAATTAGATCGAAAATCTGTATAATTTACTATTTCCATACTTCAAATATATAAAAAAGAACTTGTTTAAGTACGTTTGTGTTTATTTTTTGAATTTTAGAACTTCAGAACGCCCTTTCTTAAAAATCTTATTGCTATTGGCTTTGCCTTTTCGTAGTTCTTTTTGCTCTTCGTAAGACAAATGGATAATTTCTTGACAATCTGTAGAACAGGTGTTTTCCATTTTTTCTGAGCAATCATCACACTGAATAAATAATAAATGGCAACCTTCGTTAGCACAGTTGGTGTGTGTATCGCAAGGCTTACCACATTGATGGCAATTGGCAATTACATCATCAGAAATTTTCTCTGCTCTTCTATGATCAAAAACAAAATTTTTACCAATAAATTTATTTTCAATTCCTTCTGATTTTACCTGACGTGTGTATTCTATAATTCCGCCTTCTAACTGAAACACATTTTTAAAACCTTTGTGTTTGTAATAAGCTGATGCTTTTTCGCAACGAATTCCGCCAGTACAATACATCAATAAATTTTTATCTTCTTTATGATCTTTTAAATCGGCTTCAATAATATCTAAAGAATCTCTAAATGTATCTACATCAGGAGTTACAGCACCATCAAAATGACCAATTTCACTTTCGTAATGGTTACGCATATCTACACAAACTGTATCCGGATTTGCCAACATTTCATTAAATTCTTTTGCATTTAAATGCACACCTTTATTAGTAACATCAAAAGTTTCGTCATTTAAACCATCTGCCACAATTTTATTTCTAACTTTTACTTTTAACTTTAAGAAAGATTTATTGTGTTGTTCTATAGCTATATTTAAGCGAATATCCTTTAAAAAAGCAATACGATCTAATTGATCTTTTAAAGCGTATAAATTTTCTGAAGGCACAGATAATTGTGCATTAATACCTTCGTAAGACACATAAATTCTACCCAAAACGTCTAAAGCATTCCACTCTAAAAATAATTTATCTCTAAGGATTTGAGGGTTTTTGATATGATGATATTGATAAAAAGAAATTGTGAGTCGGTCTTTACCAGCCTCATCAATTAAAGCAGCACGTTCTTTCGCGCTTAATTTATTGTACAGTTGCATGCTATACTAATTTTTTTAAGCTGAAATTATACACATTGCTTATTGCAATGCAATTCAGAATGGTTAAATAATAATTTTTGCAAATGTAGGTAATTCTTTAAAATACCAATAATGCAATTTTAACTTTCTAAAAATCAATATAAACACAACTAAAACGTTTTCTTAAAAAATTATAAAACCTAACTTTTATCATGTTTTATTATTCTTATCTCACCTAAATTTGATGTGTAGTTAAGAAATACATAAAACATTAAATACATAAAGTCATGCAATTAGAAGAAATCACCTTAGAAAAACCACAAGACAACAATTTTAAAGAAGGAATTTGGAACACAAAAATCAATGTTAGAGATTTTGTTTTCAAAAATATTACTCCTTATTACGGAGATGATAAATTTTTAGTTGGCCCAACACAAAAAACGGAAAAACTTTGGGAAGTTTGTAAAAAAGAATTACAACAAGAACGACAAAATAACGGGTTACATTCTGTAGATACAGAAACCATTTCTGGTGTTGCCAATTTTGGTGCAGGTTATATTGATAAAGAAAATGAAGTTATTGTTGGTTTACAAACTGATGGCTTACTAAAAAGAGCTATGAAACCTTTTGGAGGTTATAAAGTAGTCCAAAAAGCATTACAAGAACATGGCTTAAAACCAAGTGAAGAAATTAATGAATTATTTACCAAATACGTAAAAACGCACAATGATGGTGTGTTTGATGCCTATAATGCAGAGATTCGTAAATTCCGTTCTTTAGGATTTTTAACAGGATTACCAGATAATTATGCACGTGGTAGAATTATTGGAGATTACAGACGTGTAGCGTTATATGGTATTGATAAATTGATTGAAACCAAGCAAAGCGATCTTAACAATATTGATGGGCCAATGACAGATGCTGTTATTCGTTTAAGAGAAGAAGTTTCTGAACAAATAAGAGCGTTAAAAGATATGATTACGATGGGTAATCATTATGGATTAGAGTTAAATCGTCCTGCAGAAAATGCTCAAGAAGCGGTTCAATGGACCTACATGGCGTATTTAGCAGCTGTAAAAGAACAAGATGGGGCAGCAATGTCTTTAGGTAATGTATCAACTTTTTTAGATATTTTTATTGAAAAAGATTTGGAAGCTGGCGTTATCTCTGAAAACGAAGCGCAAGAATACATCGATCAATTTGTGATGAAATTAAGAATGGTACGTCACTTACGTATGGCTGCCTATGATGAAATTTTTGCTGGAGACCCAACTTGGATTACTGAAGCAATTGGTGGTATGTTAAACGATGGAAGAACAAAAGTAACCAAAACTGCATACCGTTTCTTAAACACCTTATACAATTTAGGGCCATCACCAGAACCAAATATTACAGTATTATGGTCGCCAACATTACCACAAAACTTTAAAAATTTCTGTGCAAAAGTATCTATTGACACCTCTTCAATTCAGTTTGAAAATGACGATTTAATGAGAAACTTAAGAGGTTCTGATGATTATGGAATTGCATGTTGTGTTTCTTACCAAGAAATTGGAAAACAAATTCAGTTTTTCGGAGCAAGAACCAATTTAGCTAAAACCTTGTTATTAGCCATTAATGGAGGTAGATGCGAAATAACAGGTAAACAAATGGTTAAAGGTATTGAACCTTGCGATTGTGAAGTGTTAGACTTTGATAAAGTAATGAAAAACTTTAAAGTAGCCATGACAGAAGTGGCAAGAGTATATAATGATGCCATGAACATTATTCACTACATGCATGATAAATATTACTACGAAAAAGCACAAATGGCGTTAATTGATACCAATCCAGATATTAATATTGCTTATGGTATTGCAGGTTTATCTATTGTAGCAGATTCTTTATCAGCCATAAAATATGCAACAGTAAAACCTATTAGAAATGAAGAGGGGTTAACTGTAGATTTTGAAATTAATGGTGAGTTTCCTAAATATGGTAATGATGATGATAGAGTAGATGTTTTTGCTCACAATGCTGTAGCAGATTTTAACAACGAATTGAAAAAGTTAAAAGTATATAAAGATGCAGAGCCAACAATGTCTGTATTAACCATCACTTCTAATGTAGTATATGGTAAGAAAACAGGAGCAACTCCAGATGGCAGAGCTAAAGGAATTCCTTTTGCACCAGGAGCAAACCCTATGCATGGTAGAGATACCAATGGTGCAATTGCATCTTTAAACTCTGTTGCAAAAATTGATTATAAAGATTCTCAAGACGGAATCTCTAACACGTTCTCAATTGTTCCTAAATCTTTAGGATCTACCCAAGAAGACAGAGTAGACAATTTAGTAGCTGCCTTAAATGGTTATTTTGATCATGGAGCACAACACTTAAATGTAAATGTGTTAGACAAAGAAACTTTATTAGATGCTATGGAACACCCAGAAAATCACCCACAATTAACTATTAGGGTTTCTGGATATGCTGTTAATTTTATTAGATTAACAAAAGAACAACAAATGGAAGTTATTTCGCGTTCGTTCCACGAGTCTATGTAGTCTTTTATGTATTTTTCTTAAAGGGATTCAAAAAATAAAATTTACTCGTTGTAGAGTTCGTTTATCAACAAGTATAAACATTTTAAGTATTTTTTGAGTCCCTTTCTTTTCATTAAAAATTTTTATTATCAAAACAAAAGAAAACATATTAAACGTACATTCTATCGAGTCTTTTGGTACACATGATGGCCCAGGAATTCGAATGGTTGTTTTTTTACAAGGTTGTAAATTAAAGTGCCAATATTGCCATAATCCAGACACTATAGATACGCATGGAGGCAAAGAAATGCATATAGAAGATCTGGTTAAAAAAGCGGTAAACATGAAATCTTATTTTGGAGACAAAGGTGGAGTAACCGTTTCTGGTGGAGAACCTGTTTTACAAGCTAAAAATTTAATTCCCTTTTTTAAACGATTAAAAGAAGAAGGCATTCATACCAATTTAGATACTAATGGTCGTGTTTTAAATCATCCAGTGATGGAATTGCTAGACAACTATACAGATTTGGTGATGCTAGACATTAAGCACATGACAGAAGAAGGTTTTCGAAAAATCACAGGAAAACAAAATAAAGAAACCACCTTTAATTTTGCCAAACACAGAGAAGCATCTGGAAAAAAAATGTGGCTGCGTTATGTTTTAATTCCAGAAATTACAAACACCCCAGAATTACTGCATCAATTAGGTAACTATTTTAAAGACTATACCTCTATTGAACAAATAGAGTTACAACCTTACCACAAATTAGGCATTCATAAATGGGAAGCTTTAGGCTGGGAATATGAATTAAAAGATGCTAGAGAAAATACAGCAGAAGAATTAGAAGAAGCTTCAAACATTTTAAGTAACTACTTTACAAAGGTAAAAATCAATTGATTTTTTAAACCTATTTCCAAAAATATCGTATGAAAACATACAAAGAAGAACATCAACCTGCTTCAGAATTTAAAACTAGAACAGCATATTTAGAAAATGAACTAAAAATCATGAAACCCAGAAGGTTTAAATTAAATCTTCCAGGTAGAGACTTTAAGTTTGAATGGGAAGATTTAGTACCAGCATTAGCAGGAACCTTAGGAATCATTGCCATGTATTCTTCTGTAATGATGGCTTGGGCTGAAGGCCTTACTAATGCTTGGGATCATATTACTTTAGGGAAAGAATTTGCTATAGAAGTTTCTAGAGTAGAAATGATTATCCCTGCATTTCTATTTGTTATTCTAGCCTCTGGTTTTTTTAATCCAAGAGCCAATTTAGCTGGTAATCATGGCCCTATGATTCCATTAATTGCAAGTATTGCTTTAGCTGGTGCACATCCTTTAGCCTTAGCTATTTTAATTGGTGTGTTTGGGTTAGTACTCAGCTTATTAAAAGGTGGGTCTCGTTTAGTAAATTTAACGAGTAAAGGTGTTGCTGGTGGTTTACTAATTTTCTTAGGATTTTCTGGAGCTCTCAGCCAAATTAAAACCATACAAAATTGGAGTATGGGGCTTACCACATCTTCTATAGAATTAGGTTCAATAGGATATCTAGGGCTTGTTATTTTAGCGGTTACGGTTTTGTTATACAGTTATTTAGCCAGAATAGACAAAAGATGGCTAGCTATTCCTTCTTGTGCTATTACTGCTTTGGCAATTGCTTTAATTGGTGGTGCAGGTTTCGATTTACAGTTTACAACAGAAATAGGATTACCCAATTTAAATCCTGCTTATTGGTGGGGCAGCACAGACGAAGGCTGGATGCTAGGTTTACCAAACACGCAGCATTTTGTGGCTTCTTTACCATTTGCCATTTTAGCTGTTGCCATGTGGTCTCCAGATTTTTTAGGACATCGTATTTTTCAAGAAATGAATTATCCTAAAAAAACCGAAAAAGTTTTAATGGATGTAGATGATACTATGACCATGTGTTCTATTCGTCAAATGGTAGGTACTGCTGTTGGTGGAGGAAATATTACCTCTTCTTGGGGAACGTATTTAATTCCTGCTGCTATCGCAAAAAGACCAATTCCTGCTGGTGCTATTTTATTAGGTATTATTGTAATTGCTGTAGCCGTTTTAGGAAGCCCTATGGATGTTGCAGTTTGGCCACCTGTTAGGTGTATTGCACTTTTAGTAGGTGTATTTTTACCAATGATTGAAGCCGGAATTCAAATGATAAAAGAAAGTGCTTCTGCACAAGCTGCAGGGATTTGTATATTTATGGCTATGGTAACCAACCCCGTAATTGCATGGGCTTTTGCTATGTTTTTAGATAATAATGGTTTAATTGGTGATAAATTAAGACCAAAAAATTTAAGTGTATTAGATAGGTTAATAATTCCTTTAAGCATTCTAGTCATTTGCATTGTTGCTGTCTTATCTGTTGGTATGTTTAAAAATATTTACGGTATAGATGCCTTTTTCTAAGTAAAGAATAAGCTTAAGAGTTTGTAAATTATATCAACTTGTTAAAAATTAAACATCAGGAATTATATTGGTAAATATTTTTTAAAATGATGGTTACTTTTGATTTTGTTATCATCTTTGCATCATAATTAAAATGTTATAAATAATAAACTGATGAAAATAGCTGTAGTTGGCGCCACTGGAATGGTTGGCACAGTAATGTTAAAAGTATTAGAAGAACGTAATTTACCAATTACGGAATTGATTCCTGTAGCTTCGGAAAGATCTGCTGGAAAAAAATTATCATACAAAGGAAATAATTATACTATCGTAACCTTACAAGATGCTGTAAACTTAAAACCAGATGTGGCTTTATTTTCTGCTGGAGGTGATACTTCTCTAGAATGGGCTCCTAAATTTGCAGAAGTGGGTACCACTGTAATTGACAATTCTTCTGCTTGGAGAATGGATCCTACTAAAAAATTAGTGGTTCCAGAAATTAATGGTGATGTGTTAACTGCAGATGATAAAATCATTGCAAACCCAAACTGTTCTACCATTCAACTGGTAATGGCATTAGCGCCTTTACATGCTAAGTACACCATGAAACGTGTAGTTATTTCTACCTATCAATCTGTTTCTGGAACTGGGGTTAAAGCAGTTCAACAATTGGATAACGAAGAGGCAGGCATAGATGGCGAAATGGCATATCCGCATAAAATAGGTAGAAATGCATTGCCTCATTGCGATATTTTCTTAGAAAATGGTTATACCAAAGAAGAAATGAAATTGGTTAAAGAACCAAAGAAAATTTTACGAGACGATTCTTTTTCAGTAACAGCAACTGCTGTGCGCATTCCTACAGCTGGTGGACATTCTGAGGCTGTAAATGTACAATTTGAAAATGATTTTGATTTGACTGAAGTTCGTCAAATTTTAAGCGAAACACCTGGAGTAGTTGTAGAAGATGACTTGGCAAACAACATTTATCCAATGCCAATAAACGCACATGATAAAGACGAAGTTTTTGTTGGGCGAATTAGACGTGATGAATCTCAAAAAAATACCTTAAATTTGTGGATTGTTGCTGATAACCTCAGAAAAGGTGCAGCTACCAATACTGTGCAAATTGCAGAGTATTTAATTGATAAGAATTTAGTGTAAGGTTTCTCCACAAGATTGAAATGGCAAATTATAAGTCATTCTGATTAAATTTAAATGTAGCCGAGAAATCAATAAACTTCCAAAAACAAAAAATATAAAATGGCAACATTTTACAAAACAACTATTAAAGAAATAAGACAAGAAACCGCTAATGCGGTTTCTGTTTTGTTTGACATACCTGAAAACTTAAAATCAGACTTTAATTTCACAGCAGGTCAATACATTACTTTGCAAAAAGAATTGGATGGAAAAGAAGTTCGAAGAGCATATTCTATTTGTTCTACTCCAAAAAGTGGTGATATTAGAGTTGCCATAAAATCAGTTGAAAACGGAACGTTTTCTGTGTACGCAACTTCAGATTTAAAAGCAGGTGATACTATAGAAATTTCTGCTCCTGAAGGACGTTTTTTACTTAATTCTGAACCGAATAAAAACTACATTGGTTTTGCAGCTGGTTCTGGAATTACGCCTATTTTATCAATGGTAAAAACAGTTTTAGAAAACCAACCCTCTTCTACATTCACTTTAGTGTATGGAAATAAATCTGTTGCAGATACTATTTTCTATGACGAATTATTAGCTTTAGACTCAAAATACGACAACTTTAATTTAGAGTTTGTTTGTAGTAGAGAACGTCAAGAAAACATGTTGTTTGGTAGAATAGATAAACCTTTTACCAATTTTTTTATCAAAAATAAATACAAAGAAGTCTCTTTTGATGCTGCTTTTCTATGTGGTCCAGAAGAAATGATTCATACTGTCTCTGATACTTTAAAAGAAGCTGGTTTTAGCGATGAAAACATCCATTTTGAGTTATTTACTGTTTCTGTTGATAAAGAAGCTGCATCAGAAATTAAAGAAGGTACTACCGAAATAACGATAGTATTAGATGATGAAGAAACTACCTTTACAATGGCACAAACAGACGATATTTTAGCAGCTACTTTACGTAACGATTTAGATCCTCCTTATTCTTGTCAAGGTGGAGTTTGTAGTTCTTGTTTGGCAAAAGTTACCGAGGGTAAAGCAATAATGACAAAAAATTCTATTTTAACCGATAGCGAAGTAGAAGAAGGTTTTATTTTAACTTGCCAAGCGCACCCAACTTCAGCAAAAATTAGCATAGATTTTGATGATGTTTAATCTTTAAAAAACACATATTTAAACGTAAAGGATGGTGCTTCCATCCTTTGTTTTTTTACAATTCAATGAAAAAATAGTATTTTTAAATAATGGATTTCTACGATTTTAAAAACGCAATTCTTATTGGTTTTTTTATGTCTTTTATGATTGGCCCTGTTTTTTTTATGCTAATTCAAACCAGTATTTTAAAAGGGGCTAAAGCAGCTATTACCTTTAATTTAGGAGTTATTTTTGGTGATGTTTCTTTTATTTTAATTGCTTATTATGGCAGTAGATCTATGTTAGAAAAAATTAAGGATGATCCTAGACTTTTTTTTATTGGTGGTTTTGTACTTATTATCTACGGATTAATTACTTATTTTGATAAAGAAAATAAAAAAGAGGCTATAGCTTCTGCAAAGACCATTGAAGTACCCATTGTAAAAAACAATTATATAAAGCTTTTTTTTAAGGGATACTTTTTAAACTTTATTAATATTGGTGTTTTAGCATTTTGGTTAGGTACTGTTTTGGTTATAGGGCCTAGTTTAAACATGAATCAACAAGCTATTTTCGCATATTTTGGTGCAATTATTATAACTTATTTTATTACAGATTTAGGTAAAATATTTTTAGCCAAACAGCTGAAAAACAAAATGACCCCTGTAATCATTTTTAGAATTAAAAAAATAATGGGCATCATATTAATAATATGTGGTGTATTTTTAATTTTAAAAGGTTTTATACCTAATGAAAGAATAGAAGAACTTATCAATTAAGGTAACTTTAGTATAAAATTTGTTTCGATAAAATTGTTGCGGTTACACAAATTATAATTACAGATAAGCCTGTAAGCCATTTAAATTTATCAACTTTTACGTAGTTAAAAAAAATTGTATTAGCAGTTACTAGCAATAAAGCTATTGAGTACAAAGCAATACTAAAGCCTAAGAAAACTTCTAAAACAGGTATAGTATTATTGGTTAATGCACCTATTTCTAGAATAAAATTTATCGATGATCCTAAACCATTATAAAAACCAAATAGTGCTGTTATTATTAAAACGATATACTCTTTTTTGATTTTGATATACCTACTTTTAAAAGTAAAAATTTTAGTAACCGCTAATGAAAAAATGGTAAATAGAATTAAAAGCTTAAGACTAACTAAATTAAAAGAGGCGCTACTAATTACTGCTAACAAAATTGCTATCAGGTAACTTATGGATAAAACAGATATTAATATTACTACTGTTTTCCAATCTTTTAAACGCAATACAGCCACTAATACAATTAGAAACAATAGATAGTTTAATAATGAATATCTTAGCACATGCTTTGCACCAATTTTTACAAACTTTGTAAATGAATTGTAACTAAGCCCTAATTTTTTTTTATTCCATAAGCGTTATTTTCTGCATTGATATCTGCCATTAAATTGGCTTTATCAATAACAACAGATTTTATATTTTTAGAAGTCTCAAAAGAATATGTTGGCATAGCCCAACCCCAATCTTCAATTATAGTGGCAGATGTTGGTTTTACACCCCTCATCATTCGTAATGGAATGTTAAAACTTTCTTTAGTACCATCTGTATAGGTAACTTCTAAATCAATTGGCATTGGCATTTTACCAATTCGCTCTAAAGTAATTTTTTTACCATCAACAGATTTAATTCCGTAATCAATAGTATGAGTTGTTTGTGTCCACTCGTTTAAATACCAATCTAAATGAATCCCCGAAACTTTTTCCATAGAGCGTTTAATATCATTTGGTGTTGGGTGTTTAAAACTAAAATCGTTAAAGTATTTTCTTAATCCTTTAGCAACATTATCCGAACCAATTACATACTCTAATTGAGATAAAAACATACTCCCTTTTACATAGCTACCTATACTGTACGCTCTGTTTGTATGATACCTATCTGCGTGTGTAGACAACACTTCTTCTGTACCCGTATTTACAAGATAATTATAAGCTCGGTAAGGACCAGCATTTGGGTTTTTATCTCCTCCTTGCATAATATCGTAAGAAGCTTTTCCAGAAATATAAGACGTAAAGCCTTCATCCATCCAAGGATGTAAACTCTCATTAGAAGCTAACAAGAATTGAAACCAAGTATGCGCCATTTCGTGAGCAGTTACTCCAAAAAGGCTCCCAAATTTACGCTCTCCAGTAACTAGTGTGGACATTGCGTATTCCATACCACCATCTCCACCCTGAATCACAGAATATTGTTTGTAAGGATATTGCCCCACGTTTTTAGAATAATATGTCATTAATTCAGCGGTTTTTGGTTGTAACTTTTTCCAATTCGCTAAATAATTTGGTTTTAATGTTTTCTTGTATAAGAAGTGTAAAGTAGGACCATTAGGCATTTCTAGAACATCGTGATTATAGTCTGGATCAGCAGCCCACATAAAATCGTGTACATTGGGTGCTTTAAAATGCCAAGTTAATTTATCGCCTTTTGGCAAATTTAAAGGTTTGGTTTTATCTTCATAATTATAGCCTACTTCTTGTGGATTTTGTAAATAGCCTGTACCACCAACTACATAATTTTTGTCTATATGAAGAGTTACATCAAAATCTCCCCAAACTCCATGAAATTCTCTTGCAATGTAAGGTGGTGTGTGCCATCCTTGAAAATCGTACTCAGCCATTTTAGGATACCACTGGCTCATTGATAAAGCCACACCCTCTGCACTATTTCTACCTGATCTTCTTATTTGTTTTGGTACTTGTGCGTCAAAAAGCATATCAAAAGTTACACTCTCTCCCGTTTTTATTGGTGTATTTAAAGTTACTTCTAAAATTGTACCTACAGTTTCGTAAGCTACATCAGCACCATTTTGTTGTAAAGAATTTACTTTGATGTAGCCGATTTCACTTGGTTTTAATTTGCCGATTTTATCACCAATTTTGCTGCTTGGATCTTGAATATTTAAAGAACGAATATCCATTTGAGAACCTGGCTGAAATGCATTAAAATATAAATGATAAAATACTTTGGTTAACTCATCAGGAGAATTGTTGGTATATACTACTTTTTGTTTTCCTTTATATTGATAATTATTTACATTCATATCAATATCCATAGTATAATTTATATGCTGTTGCCAGTAACTATTGGTAATAGTTGACGAAACATTTTTTTCGATATACTTTACCTCTTTGGTTTGTGCACAAGAGAATAATAAAACTACTGAAAGTGTTAAAAAGAAAGATTTTTTCATTATAAATTTTAATTTGATATAAAAATAGGAAACATCTTGTAAAAATAAACCTATTTTATTTTTTATTTGATAAGTAATCTGCTAATTGTAATGCATTGTATGCATTTATAATTCTACCAGAAACTGATAATTCAGAAAAAGGAATCATTTTACCATCTGGATTTTTTTCATTTTGAGAACCTGGTTGAATCACCTCAAAGTTAATTTTTACTCCAGAACTCATTAAAATATATTTTACTTCTTTTGCTGATAAATTTGGATAATAACCACGAATTAAAGCTGCTACTCCAGCTGTAGAAGGCGCTGCCATAGATGTACCACTTAAAGGTTCGTATTGGTTGTTAGGTGTTGTTGAATATATATCTACACCAGGCGCAAAAACATCTACATTAATTTTACCATAATTAGAGAAATTGGCTGGCAATTGTTTATCATAGTGCAAACTACTTGCCCCAATAGTAATTACATTATCTACAAACTCGGTTAATAAATCTTTTGAATCTGATGGAAAACTGTTTCGAACATCGATATTTTTTCCATCATTTCCAGCTGCGTTTACAATCAATACATCTTTTTCTGCTGCATATTTAAGTGCGTCATAAACCCATTGTTTATTTGGCGAAAAACGTTTTCCAAAACTTGTATTGATAATTTTTGCGTCATTATCTACAGCATATCGTATACCTAAAGCCACATCTTTATCATGCTCATCTCCATCTGGTACAATTCTTACAGTCATTAATTTTACATTATTTGCCACACCAACTGCGCCTAAATTATTGGTTCTAGAAGCTGCCACAATACCGCCAACATGTGTACCATGTTTTGCAGATTCTTTATCGCCTATAACATTGCTGTTCCCGTAAAATTTATCAGAAATATCATACAAATCATCACCCAAAGATTGACGATAATTCATATCTAAATCATAGCCTTTCATGGCTTTTTTAATTTCTTTGGTATAGTTTTCTACTTGATTTTTATAATCTAATAAATCTGCCTCATTCATGCCTTGTTTTAAGATGCCTTCTATATGCTGTTTTTGCATAATACCTTGTAAACTTGGGGGGTCTAATTTTTGAACGATTTCTAAAGTTAAGCTATCTGTTTTAGCCATTTTTTTTACCGCATCAAAGTTTACCTGAACCTGTTTTAAGTTGTATAGTGTTTCCTCCATTTGTTGAATTTCGGTATTTTTTTCAACTAATGTAGCTTTGTATTCTTGATTCATTTTCAAGTACTGCTCGTAATCTTTTTGGTTTTCTTTATCAATTTCTGATGCTTTTTTATCACCAAATTTATCTCTACCTCGTTTAACGATTCTGGTAATTTCTAATTGATCTATAGTTACGTTATCTCCTGCAGCATTTCCTAGAAAGTTCCAGCCATAAATATCATCAACATAACCATTATTATCATCATCTTTATTATTGCCTTCTATTTCATCAGCATTTATCCAAAGTACCTCTTTTAAATCTTCATGCTCTATGTCTATTCCAGAGTCTGCAATAGCTACAATTACCGGATTTGCTTTTTTACCCTCTAAAAACTTGTAGGCTTTTGCTAAGCTCATTCCTGCAATAGAATCTTTGGTAATATCTAAGTGAGACCACGTTTTAAGTTCTTTTTTTGTTAAACTCCCTTTTTTTGCAGGGGTTAAAATTACTTTGTCAAAAGTTGGTGCTTTTACTGCTATTTGGGTGGATTTACATCCCACAAATACAAGTGCTAATACAGCACTAAAAATTGTTGCTTGTATATGCTTCATTTATCTACTTCTCTTAATTAAAAATTTCTGAAAATTGGTGTGTCGTATTTAATCTTACTCCTTTTTCTGTGTGTTTTACGGTACAGATTTCGTTATGGGCATCGTGTTCTAAAAACAAGTAAAATCCTTCATCAGCAGCCCAATCTAAAAAGGCAGCTTTTTCTTTAAGGGTTAGTAAAGGTCTTGTGTCAAAGCCCATTACATACGGCAATGGTATATGCCCAATAGTGGGTAATAAATCTGCCATAAACACAATAGTTTTATCTTGATAGGTGATTTTTGGCAGCATTTGTTTTTCTGTATGACCATCCATAAACAACACATCAAAACCAATTTGATCTTTGTAATTGCTATGAATAAACTCTAACTGGCCACTTTCTTTTATAGGATTTATATTTTCTTTTAAAAAAGATGCTTTTTCTCTTGGATTTGGTACTGTTGCCCAATGCCAATGTTTATCATTACTCCAAACTTTTGCATTTTTAAAAGCGGGTACTAATAAGCCATTTTTATTTTTTTTGATAACTCCTCCACAATGGTCAAAGTGTAAATGAGTTAAAAAAACATCTGTAATATCATCTCTATGAAAACCATATTTTTTAAGTGATGTATCTAAAGAAAAATCGCCAAATAAATAGTAATAACTGTAAAATTTATCTGATTGTTTATTTCCCAAACCAGTATCTACTAAAATTAAACGATTGCCATCTTCAATTAGCATTGATCGCATGGTCATGTCAATCATATTATTAGCGTCTGCAGGATTTGTTTTTTGCCAAATAGATTTTGGAACAACACCAAACATTGCACCACCATCTAACTTAAAATTTCCTGTTTCTATAGAATATATTTTCATATTTTTTTATTTATGTAAAGGTTACAAAGATGTTAAAAAAATGATGATTTTACGTTAAGAAAATTTTAAAGTGCTTTTATAAATGGTTTTAGAAAAGGAACGGTTCCTCTTTTTATGCTTAGCAATGCCACTAGATGTTTTGAAGTACTATTATTTTCTAGATTTAATTTCGGATTTAATTTTATTCATTGAAGAAATTTGCAAAGGCAACATGGCACCACAAGAAACACCCACCACAAATAAAGCGATGAACGTGGTATTATTTTCTTTAGTGATTACGCCGTAAATACAAATAGAAAACAACAAGAATATTACCAAGGATAAAGAAATAGCAAGGATTTTTAAAATCTTTAAAGTGTCTTCTAATTCTTTGGGGGTTTTATTTTTAAAACTATTTGTATTCATACCTTTTTTAAATGTAAAATTATCTATTTTTTTGACCAAGAATCACGCAAACCAACGGTTTTATTAAAAACTAAATGTGTTGCTGTAGAATCATCATCAACATTAAAATACCCCAAACGTTGAAATTGGAAACGTTCACCAATTTTTGCGGTTTTCAAACTCGGTTCTACAAAAGCATTAATAATCTGTAAAGAATTCGGATTTATAAACTCCATATAATCCTTATCTTTATGAGCATCTGGCGCTTCATCTAAAAACAACCTGTCATAAGCTCTTACTTCTGCCTTTACAGCATGTTTTACAGATACCCAATGCAAAGTACCTTTTACTTTTCGCATGCTTTCTGGAGTACCACTACCAGATTTTGTTAATGGATCGTAAGTACATTGTATTTCTGTAATGTTTCCATCAGCATCTTTGGTACAACTATTTGCTGTAATAAAATAAGCATTTTTTAGACGCACTTCCTTCCCTAATTTCAATCTAAAAAACTTCTTATTGGCCTGTTCTCTAAAATCTTCTTTTTCTATATAAATTTCACGAGAAAAAGGTACTTTTCTACTTCCAAAACCATCTTCATAATCATTATAACTAGCCTCTAAAAGTTCTTCCTCTCCTTCAGGATAATTGGTAATGACCACTTTTACAGGGTCTAAAACCCCCATTACTCTTGGTGCTGTTTTATTTAAATCTTCACGAATTTTAAACTCTAATAAAGCCACATCAATTACATTTTCTCGTTTAGAAACCCCAACAGTTTCTACAAAACTTCTAATTGATGCAGGTGTGTACCCACGTCTTCTTAAACCAGATATGGTTGGCATTCTTGGATCATCCCAACCAGAAACAATATTATCTTCTACTAGTTTTAATAACTTACGTTTACTCATAATGGTGTAACTTAAGTTTAAACGCGAAAATTCTCTTTGTTTTGGTGGTAAAGGCAAAGTAGATGAACTGTACGTATATACATGATCACGAAACCAATTGTACAATTCTCTGTGTGGCTTAAACTCTAAAGAACACAACGAATGTGAAATTTGTTCAATATAATCACTCTCACCATGCGTCCAATCGTACATTGGGTAAATACACCAATCGTCTCCAGTTCTATGATGGCTTTTGTACATGATTCTATACATTAAAGGATCTCTCATTAGCATGTTGGGAGATTTCATATCAATTTTTGCGCGTAAGGTATGTTCACCTTCTTTAAATTTTCCAGCTTTCATTGCTTGAAACAGCTCCAAATTTTCTGCTACAGTTCTATTTCTGTAAGGACTATTTGTACCCGCTTCTGTTGGTGTTCCTTTTTGAATTCTCATTTCTTCAGAAGTTTGCGAATCTACATACGCTTTGCCATCTTTTATCAATAAAACAGCCCAGTCATACAATTGTTGAAAATAATCTGACGAATAACATTCGTTGGCCCAAGTATAACCCAACCAAGTAATATCACGTTTAATGGCATCTACATATTCTTGTTCTTCTTTGGCAGGGTTTGTATCATCAAAACGCAAATTTACTGGTGCATTATATTTTTCACCTAATCCAAAACTAATTCCAATGGCTTTGGTGTGCCCAATGTGCAAATAGCCATTAGGTTCTGGCGGAAACCGAAAACGCAATTCATCTTTTGGCATTCCGTTAGCCAAATCATCTTCTATTATATGCTCTATAAAATTGAGCGATTTATTTTCTTCAGACATAAAAGTAACTTTAAAGTACAGTTTGGTAAAATCAAAAAAGTATCTTAAATACAAATTCGAAATGCAAAATTACATAAATAATATGGTTTATTTGGGCGTTCGAGCGGGCTTTACGTTACAAATCCTCGCTCATTCTTCGCTGTGGGTTTTCCACTGCAATCCCTAACGCAATTTGTAAATAATATCCTATTTTTTCTATTAAATGTAACATTTTTAAAAATAAGCTACTAATTAATTATATAAGAACAAATTATGAGCAATCAAATACAAAATTATACCTGTCCGAAATGCAATAATAATAGCTATAAATTAGGACAAATGCGAGCAACTGGAGGAACATTATCTAAAATTTTTGATATTCAGAATCAAAAATTCACAAGTGTTACTTGCGAAAGATGTACTTATACAGAATTTTACAAAACAAAAACAAGTGCTATAAGTAATGTTTTTGATTTTTTTACGAATTAATAATCTGTTTATAAATAAAGTAAAGCCATCTGTTTTTAAAATATAGACTACTTTTTTTCAATCCTTGTTGGTAATTGCGATGAGAACAGCCGTTAAAGTTTTCAAAAAAAATAAATTGAAGGGTATTTATTATCGTATTTTTGCGGTATGAAGAAAGAAGCAAAAAAACCAGATTTGGTCGTTTTTAATGAAGAAAACCAACAGTATGATGCCGCTTTAAAACCTTACGGAACTTCGGCAAGTTCACCAGTTATACAACCTTTGAACACTGCTAGTTGGAAAAATGATGGAATTCAGCGTGTAAACAAACAGTTTAAGTCTAAATTTGATGAAGTTAAGCAACAATATGAAGAGTTGATGCAAAAGTTTCAATACAACGATTTGGTGTACAATGCTAAATTTAGTTTCGAACCTAATATTGGTGAAACCTATCATTTGTATAACAACAAAAAAAACGAATCTTTCTTATCTATAATTGCACCAGAACAATGTAGTTTTAAACATTTAGGATCATTCAGGTTAAACTCTGACAAAATGTGGGAAAAAGTAGAAAAATAATTACAAGACCTTAAAGGTTTTAAAAAAGGTAAGGCTTAAAAATAGTAGAATGGGTATCATAAAAGTCAATAATATTAAATTATACGCTTTTCACGGTTGTTTAGAAGAAGAAGCTAAAATTGGTTCTTGGTATAGAGTAGACGTTAAGGTAAAGGCAGACTTACAAAAATCGGCTAAAACTGATGATTTAAAAGATACTGTAGATTATGTGCGTTTAAATAAGATTGTAAAAGAAGAAATGGCTATTCGTTCTAAATTACTAGAAGAAGTTGCACAACGAATTTTAAATCGTTTTTTTAAAGAAATAGCAATGATTAAAAAAGCACGAGTTTGTGTTTCTAAAATTAACCCACCAATTGGAGGAAATGTCGAAGAAGTGGTTATTATTTTAACTAAAAAGCGATAATTTAAAAAAATGCTTGCAATAGTTATAAAAAAACGTAAATTTGCAAACCGATAGAAAAGGGTGTCTTGGCCGAGTGGCTAGGCAATGGTTTGCAAAACCATGTACAGCGGTTCGAATCCGCTAGACACCTCGAAATTAAAATACAAAACCCTAACAATTATCAAGTTGGGGTTTTGTTATTTCTAATATTATCCACTTCATTGCCCACATTTTAGATCAAATACAAAAAACAACTTTTTAAGGTCTTGATATTTTTGTGATTTTGAAAAGACATCGGGCTCTAATATAATGTTTTTTAGTAAGAATTTTCAATGGGATCAAATTAGACTGCATAAGTTCTGTAAATCTATTTTAGGAAACGGTTTGAGGAAATTCACTTTGCATATGCTTCTAAACGTAATAAATATAGAAGTGTTTAAAGGTTCTAAATCCGCTTAAATGAAAAAGCACTGCAATAGTAATTACTTCACTTTTTGACATTCTAGGTGGTCGCTTTGAAATATTACCAAGTAGTGATTTATCAACTATTTGGTCGTATTCTTTACAAAATTCATCAACAATACAAAATAAATCCGTAATTTTAGAGTAACAATACATAAATAGGTTTTTAGATTAATGAATTGAAATTCAGAACTTTAATTTACTAAAAAATCTATCTTTTTTACTAATAAAATTTATCTAAAAATTAATCGAACTCAGGTTTTTATATACTTACAGAACTTGAATCTAGCAACGATAATTTTGTTGAAGAGTTTGAAAAATTAAAAGTTCTAGTATTTTCTTTAAATGAATCTAATACCAATTTGCGTGCTTAAATGACATATTAAAATATCATAATTAAAATATTATCTAGAGTATTCCTATTTAGCCGTTTTATCTGTTCATGAATTAGATCAAAAACATTTTTTATATTCTATACAAGAGTTAATTGACTTATATTTATCTTTAATTTTAAGAATCGAAGAGTTTGATTGACCAAAAATCCATAGCAGTACTTCCCTTCGTCAATATGAGTAATGATATTGAAAACGAATATTTCTGCGATGGATTAACCGAAGAAATTATTAACGCACTAGCAAAAATTAAACAACTTTCGGTGACTTCTCGTACCTCTTCATTTTATTTTAAATATAAAACAGTAACAGCTAAAGAGATAAGAGAACAATTAAAGGTGGCTACTTTTATTGAAGGGAGTGTAAGAACCTCAAAAAACATAATGCGCATTACCGTGCAAATGATAGATACTCTAAAAGACCTTCACTTCTGGTCAGAAACCTTTGATAGGAACCCAGAAAATGTGTTTGAAATTCAAGATGAAATTAGTCTGTTTATTGCTGAAAAATTACGCGAGCATATTGGTCATCTCGAAATAAAAGAAAAGCTGATAACTCCTATTGATGTCCCAGTAGATGTATACAGAGAATACCTAAAAGGGAGATATTATATTATGAAGTTGGATTATAAAAACTCTATAAAGGGAATCAACATATTAAAAGAAGTCATACATACATCTCCTAATTTTTCAAGCCCTTACCTAGATATTAATTTAGCTTATGTTCAAATGGGAACCATGGGGCTTTTACCTGCATTTGAAGCCTATAAGAAGGCACAGCCTTATTTGTTAAAGGGGTTAGAGCTAGACCCAAATTCATCCAGGTCTCAATTGAATATGGCTTGGATAGAATGTTGGCAAAACAGGAATCTCAAGAAGGCTTACAAACACGCCAATAAGGCTTTGGAGATTCAACAATCAGACGATATTTATTTGACCATTTCTAATTTTTTGACCCTAGAAGTAAAATTAGATGCAGCAATGAATTATCTAGAAAAAGCCTTACAATTAGATCCGTATTCAGCTATCAACCATCATTACAAGGGTTTTTTATTCTACTTAAAAGAAGATTACAAAACCGCGATACTTCATCTAAAAAAGGCATTAGATTTAGACCCTAAATTACCATTTCCGCCAATCTATATAGGAATTTGCCTATTAATGTCAGGTCAGTCAAATGAAGCTTTGACATATTTTAGTTCACTTGAAGGTGTTTCTGTAAAAGACCTTACCAAAATAGGAGGTGAAACCTTGTGTTATGCCAAACTTAATGAAACTGAAAAGTATAATGAAAGGTTAAGAGAACTAGAAACGTACTTAAAAACTGAACTTATAGATAAGGCATTCATGTTTTTGATATTAGTTAATGCCTTACTGGGTAATAATGAAAAGGTAATTGATTTAATAACCCAAGCATACGATAAACGTTTGCCATTAATTTTATTACTTAATCCATCACCAATTCTTAAGCCTTTAAAAAATAACAAAAGGTTTAAAGAAATCATGCAAAAAGCTATTCCTGATAATATAAATTACAAACTAAAGAAAAAGTACAAACAAGTATTATTGAGTGCTAATGAAATTAAAAAGTACAACAAAGAACTAGAACAAATTATGATAGACTATAAACTATACTTAAATCCAGATTTATCATTAAAAGATTTAGCCTCTTACCTCGAACTTCCTTCCAATTATGTTTCTCAATTACTAAACTTAGGATTTCAAAAAAACTTCTCAGAATATGTAAACTCTTATAGAGTGAAAGAATTTAAAGAACGTATTCTTCTCCAAGAAAATAAAGACTTAACAATTATGGCTGTTGCCTATGATAGTGGTTTTAACTCTAAAACCGTATTTAATACTTTTTTTAAAAAAATTGAAGGCATGACGCCAAATGCTTATCTAAAATCTCATCAAGAGAGTTAGTTCTGATTTAATAACTAGCACTTTTATATTATCTCTTAAAATTACTTTTATCTTGTAATGTAATTAAAAACTACGAGGCATTTAACTCTAGCAATTTTTTTTAATATTTTTTGCAACGCATCAAATTCTCTCTTGTCTTTTTATAAAGAAAGTTTATTTTATTAAGGTGAGTTCGACGTAAGAAAGTTTATTTTTTATGCAATAGAAAAGTAGAAATTAATGACATTTAAGTATTTGACATTTATATACTTACAAATTTATACTTATGATTTCTAATGATAAAATTACTGAAATTCTCTATACTGTTGATGATTTTTGTAAGGAAATAAAGCAAATATTAGACGAGAACTCCCTTGAAAGTGATTCTTCTGTGAAAAAACGCAAACGAAAATGAAAATTAAGCGATAGTGAGGTGATATCCATAATGGTCTTTTTCCATCTTAAGGGTACCGTTGTAGAAAGTGTAAACGATATCCTTAAAAACCAGTGCCAAATAGAACATACCAGACACAGAAGTTTTGACAATTTTATAACAAATCTTATTTCTGGACTTATTGCATATGCTTTTTATCCAACAAAACCCAATATCAATATTGATAGACTTCAAAGAATTGGGTAAAACTTATATCGAACTCACGTATAATAGAAAAGAGGCTGTCTGAAAAGTAGGTTTGGATGTTATTTTGAGCGAAGTCGAAAAATCTATGTATTTAATTATCAAAAAATAAGATTTCTCCATTGCAGTCGAAATGACAAATTTTAATACTTTTCAGACAACCTCTTTTTTTTATTTCGTTTTGATGATAATTTCTTCAAAGTCATCAGTTTTGTCAGCCTTTAAAAATAAGTGTTGTGCCTTTTTAGGAGGTGTGGTTAATTTACGTTTAGTTAAATCTATCCAAGCCCCGTAAACTTTTATAATAGCCGATAATTTACCAACCTCATTAAAGACCTCGTGAGTTATTTTCCAGCGCTCATTGCTTTTAGATAACCCAGAAAGTTTCATATTTACAGTAATGTTCTCACCCAAATGAATTTCTTTTCTAAACGAAGTGTGCTCTTCAAATAAAATAGGTCCAATATTCAGTTTAATAAACTCATCTATAGAAAATTTTTGTGCAGCAAAATAACGAACTCGTACTTCTGCAGCATATTCGTTATAGGCGGTATGACGCATGTGTCTGTTTGGGTCAAAATCAGACCATTTTGTGGCAAATGTTACTTTATACTCCATATTAAAAAAAATAAAAACCTGATGTTTTAAAGTACATCAGGTTTTAAAATAGTTATTATATAAATTATTAATTCTTTACAATTTCTGTTTTTTTTCTCAGTTTCAATTCACTTAAAACGTTTAAAGCCTCAGAAATGTACATGTCTTTAGCTAAATTTTTATGCCAAGCCATTCTTTTATCTTTTAAATCTTGGTTTTCTTTAAATAAAGACTGCTCGTATTGAGGTGATGTAAAATTTAAATTTGATTTATAATCAAAAACAGATTTAAATTTTTCTGCTTCTTTTTCTTTTGTATTACTTTCTTTAAAAAATTGTTTATAATTTAGTGAATACGAGGTGTTCTCTTGGTTTTCTTTTAACCATTTTGCATACTCGTTTACCAATTTAAAATTTTCGCTATTGGCAATTCTTTGCTTGCTATTATATACAACATCATTAAAATTGGCATAAGAGTTGGTTTGCGTGTATTTTGCTTGTGGAACTTTATCCCAAGCCAAAGCACCTGTCATGTCTCGTTCTCCATATTCCATATAACTTAATCTACTTGGCATAGCAATATCTGAATATACACCTTCTTTTTGTGTAGATCCTCCATTAACTCTGTAGAATTTTTGAATGGTCATTTTTATATAACCTAAATCTTTTTTATACTTCGGATAAAATTGATTGATAGGCAATACATTTTGTACAGTTCCTTTTCCGTAAGTTTGATTTCCGCCTAATATAACGCCTCTTTTATAATCTTGCATTGCAGCTGCAAAAATTTCTGAAGCTGATGCAGAAAATTCATTTACCAAAACTACAACAGATTTATCCCACTGTACTTTAGGGTCAATATCTTTTTTTACAATTGGGTTTTCGCCTCTGTATTTTACTTGAACAACAGGTCCTTCATCAATAAACAAACCAGATATTTCAATGGCTGTTTTTAAAGAACCACCACCATTATTTCTTAAATCGATAATTAAACCTGTAACCCCCTCAGTTTTTAATCTTTCAATTTCTTTCTCCATGTCTTTAGCAGAATCTCTGTAATTGTTATCGCTAAAATCAATATAAAAACTTGGTAAATCTATGATAGCATATTTTTTACCCTCTTTTTCTACAATACTGGATTTTACAAAGGTTTCATCTAATTGAACTACGTCTCTAACAATCGAAATGATTTTTGTAGAACCATCTAATTTTTTCTTTACGGTTAATCGAACTTCGGTACCTTTTTTTCCTTTAATAAATTTTATAGCATCGTCTAAGCGCATCCCCACAATATCTAAAGGTTCTTCATCTCCTTGAGCAACTTTAAGAATAATATCACCGGGCTCTAAGTCTCCTTGTTTTGAAGCTGGACCTCCAGCAACCAATTCAAATACATGCGTATAAATTCCTTTTTTTTGCAAACGAGCTCCAATTCCTTCTAATTTTCCAGAAATGGTTTGATCAAAACGTTCTTTAATTCTTGGATCCATGTAGGTAGTATGCGGATCAAAAGCACTTACTACAGCGTTTAAGAAGGTAGAAAACCAATCATCATGTTCTAACTCTTCGATTCTTAGGTACAACTCTTGCATGTTTTTTAAAACTTCTGCTCTAGCTTCTTCTTCTAAAATTTTAAAAGATTTTACTTTATAGTTTTTATCTTTTTTTAGTTTTGCTTTTTGTAAATCGGTCTGCTCTTGAATTCTACTTAGTGTTTGCAGTTTTAACTGTTTTCTCCAATAATCAATCAGTTGGTTATCATTTTTTGCAAAGGGTACTTTAGAGTAATCTAAATCTATCGTTTCATTTTTATTAAAATTAAAAGGCTGATCTAATAAATTATTATAATAAGATTTTGCGTTTTTAATTTTCTTTAAAAAACGGCCATATACCAAATTGTAAAAACTCAAATCATCTTCTAAAAGCTGATTGTCTATTTGATATTTGTATTTCGAAAATTCTTTGATATCTTCTTGAGTAAAATATCTTTTGTTACTATCCAAAGCATCAATAAAAGAATTAAAAATTTGTTCAGACAAATCATCATTAATATCTTTTTGTACAAAATGTAATCTACTTAACACATTTTTCAATACATAAATAATCACTTTATCTTTTTCTGGATCATTATTGGTAATTGTACTGTTTATTGAAGCTTGTATCGTAAAACTATTAACCAATATAACAATTGCTAATAAAGCTGTATTTAACTTAAATTTCGTCTTCATATATCTACTGTCGTTGTTTTTTATTTATGCTTACTTGTCTTCGTTGCTAATCTACTAAAATAGTGCCAAAATTTGTAATAGAGTGTAATTTATTATTTTTAGAGTTTAAAATAATTTTATTTTATTGGGTTACTAAATTGTTTTTAGTTGATTTTTTGAATAAGTTAGTAAAAAATAAGAACATTAAATATTATTCTGTGTTTTAGCATCCTACAATATTAATTAAAATTCAAGTTTTTTATTCTTTACAAAATGTTAAAAAGAAAATCGGTTAAAATAAATTACATTTGCTTAAAAGATTCAATATTCAGTATTTAAAATTCAAGATTTATTGGCAAACTACAAATCAACTTGAATTTTGAATTTTAAACTTAAAACATAGAAATATGCAAGAAAGACCATTGATTTTAGTGACGAATGACGATGGAATTACTGCTCCAGGAATTAGAGCATTAATCAAAATAATGAATAAAATTGGAGAGGTTGTTGTTGTTGCACCTGATAGCCCCCAAAGTGGAATGGGACACGCAATTACAGTAGATAATGTGTTGACTTGTAATCCGATAACTATAGATGATGGTCCTCAGTTAGAATACACCTGCTCAGGAACGCCTGCTGATTGCGTAAAAATGGCTGTTAGTGAAATTTTAAATAAAAAACCAGATTTATGCGTTTCAGGGATTAACCACGGCTCAAATTCATCGATAAATGTAATTTATTCGGGTACAATGAGTGCCGCTATTGAAGCTGGTATAGAAGGGATACCTGCTATAGGGTTTTCTTTGTTAGATTTTAAATGGCATGCAGACTTTAAACCTTGCGAAACGTTTGTGAAAAACATTACTTTAAATACACTTTTAAATGGCTTGCCAGAAGGAGTTGTATTGAACGTAAACATACCGAGTTTAAAAAAGGAGGATATAAAAGGCACTAAAATTTGTAGACAAGCAATGGGGGTTTGGAAAGAAGATTTCGATAAACGAAAAAGCCCTTTTGGCAAAGAATACTATTGGCTCTCTGGCGAATTTATCAATAGAGATAAAGGACAGGATACAGATGTATACGCCTTAGAAAACGGTTATGTTTCTATTGTGCCTGTTCAGTTTGATTTAACAGCACATCATATGATTCAAAAATTAAACTCTTGGGAACTGTAAAAAAAGACATATTAATAGGTATTCTAGTATCGCTTTTTGCAACTGCAGCTGGTTGTTATTTGTATATAGAATATTTCTCTAAATTTGGTTTTGCTGAAACCTTACAAATGATAGAAGATGGCGATTTGTATGGCAAAATATTATCTATAGCTGCAATCCCTAATTTATTCGTGTTTTTGGTCTATATCAAAAAGAAACAAGACCATAGAGCTAAAGGGGTTTTAATGACCACAATTTTCATTGCTTTAATAACTCTAATCCTAAAGTTTATCTGATGAAATATTATATTATTGCTGGCGAAGCATCTGGAGATTTACACGGCTCTAATTTAATGAAAGCATTGTACAAAGAAGATGCGAATGCAGAAATTAAATTTTGGGGTGGCGATTTAATGCAAGCGGTTGGTGGTACTTTGGTAAGTCATTATAAAGACCGCGCTTTTATGGGCTTTTTCGAAGTACTTAGAAATCTAAATAAAGTACTGGTTTTTATTAAATTCTGTAAAAGCGATATTCAATTATTTCAACCAGATGTTATAATTTTCATCGATAATTCAGGTTTTAATTTACGCGTTGCTAAATGGGCAAAACAGCAAGGGTTTAGAACCAATTATTACATTTCTCCACAAGTTTGGGCAAGTAGAGCAAGTAGAGTAAAAGGTATTAAGAGAGATATAGATAAAATGTTTGTCATTCTTCCTTTTGAAAAAGAATTTTATAAGAAATTCGATTATTCAGTTGAATTTGTTGGGCATCCTTTAATTGATGCCATTGCAGATAGAAAGCTTTCAAATATAGAAGATTTTAGAGCTGAACATAATTTAGGTGATAAACCTATTATAGCCTTATTGCCAGGGAGTAGAAAGCAAGAAATTATAAAAATGTTATCAGTAATGCTGTCTTTGGTAGACGATTTTTCGGATTATAAATTTGTAATTGGGGGCGCACCAAGTCAAGATTTTTCGTTTTACCAACGAATTATTGGAGACAAAAAGGTGAGTTTTATTAACAATAAAACTTACGATTTATTAGCAATTTCTTCGGCAGCATTAGTTACTTCTGGAACTGCAACTTTAGAAACCGCTTTGTTTAAAGTGCCACAAGTGGTTTGTTATAAAGGTAGTTTTATTTCGTACCAAATTGCTAAAAGAATTATTACTTTAAAATACATTTCTTTAGTCAATTTAATTATGGATAAGGAAGTGGTTACAGAGTTAATTCAGAATGATTTTACAAAAACCAAGCTCAAAAAAGAACTCACCAAGATTTTAGATGCAAAAAATAGAGAAAAATTATTCTTAGATTATTTTGAACTCGAAAAAAAATTAGGTGGCAAAGGGGCGTCAGAAAAAACAGCAAAATTGATAATTAAAGGGTTAACCAAATAAATTAATGAAAAAAATCTTTTTTTTATTGATTTTATCATTGGTGTTTAACGCTTGTTCATCATCAAAAAAAATAGCGCATGCTTCAAAAAAACCAAAAACAAAAGTAGATCGAATTATTGCATCTGCTTTGCAGTACAAAGGGGTAAACTATAAGTTTGGTGGAATCACTAGAAAAGGAATGGATTGTTCTGGATTAGTTTATGTTGTATTCGGAAAGGAAAATATTCAATTGCCAAGAATTTCGAGAAATATGGCAAAAATGGGTCGAAAAATTTCTTTAAAAAACATTAAAAAAGGAGATTTAGTGTTCTTTAAAATTAATAGAAGATCCAATAAAATTAATCATGTGGGGTTAGTAACTTCAATTAAAAATGGAGTTGTTTATTTTATACATTCAACAAGTTCTAGAGGCGTAATTGTATCATCGTTATCAGAAAAATATTGGAAAAAGAACTTTGTAAAAGCAACCACAATTTTATAAAATTAATCGATTAATTATCGAGTTTTATTTTCCACGAGATTTGCTGTAATCTTTAAAAAGCTCTTTTTTTTAAAAACCTTATTGTTTCAAATTACTTTATTTACTACCTTTACAATGCTATGAAGAAGGTATTTAACTACTTGCCCTTGCAGTTTGTTGTAAGTGTAATTTTAGGAATTCTACTGCAATTCTATACTCAATTTTGGGAATTTGGTTCCCTAAACTTTCTGTTCGTTTTTTCGGTAATTTTACCTTTATTGCTTGTTATCAAAAATAATATTGTAAGAACAGTATTGTCCTTTTTATTATTTTTTACGATTGGTGTATCAAGCGTATTTGTAAATAATGATGCTAACCATAACAAGTATTTTAAGAATTATCTTAATACGAGTGCAACCGTTATTTTAAGAATAGATAAAGTATTAAAATCTAGTACTTATCATGATAAATATCAAGCTAAAGTTGTTCAAATAGGTTCTGTAAAAACCATTGGCAAAGTATTATTAAACGTTAAAAAGGATACTATTTCAAGTTTATTAAAAGTTGATGAGCTACTAATGGCTAGCTCAGCTTTTGTTGATATACCCAAGCCTTTAAATCCACATCAATTCAATTATCAATTGTATATGAAAAAACAGGGGATCTATCAACAGATATACCTTAATAATAACAATTTTAAAAACTTAGGAATTCAACAATTATCGATACAAGGTATATCAGCAAAGTTTAGAAAAAAAGTTCAAGAATCACTTATAAAATATCGGTTTAGCTCAGATGAATTTGCTGTAATTAATGCTTTGTTGTTAGGGCAGAGACAAGAAATTTCATCAGAATTAAGAGCCAATTATGCAAAAGCAGGCGCCATACATATTTTAGCAGTTTCTGGTTTACATGTTGGTATTATTCTTTGGATTTTAAATTGGTTGTTGAAACCGTTAGAAAGGCTACCTAATGGTAAAGTTATAAAAACAGCGTGTGTTGTTGTATTACTTTGGATGTTTGCCTTTATTGCAGGTTTGTCTGCATCTGTAACAAGAGCAGTTACCATGT
Source organism: Polaribacter litoreus (assembly GCF_054584775.1). NCBI lineage: Bacteria > Pseudomonadati > Bacteroidota > Flavobacteriia > Flavobacteriales > Flavobacteriaceae > Polaribacter > Polaribacter litoreus. Next base: position 116,194 of record NZ_JBTLRD010000002.1, read on the forward strand.
TTACATTTTTAGCCATTGGTTTATCGTTTCAAAGAAAGAGTATTGTTTTATTTTCTTTAATTTCATCGATGTTTTTATTGTTAATATGTAAGCCCATGTTTTTGTTTGATGTTGGTTTTCAACTCAGCTATTTGGCGGTATTTGGTATTGTGTTTTTACAACCCAAATTGTTTAGGTTATACAATCCTAAATTTTGGTTAGATAAAAAGATTTGGGAAATAACATCGGTTTCTATTACTGCACAAGTAGGTGTTTTACCTTTAAGCTTGTTTTATTTCCATCAATTTCCAGGGCTTTTTATGCTGTCTAACCTAGTCATTATTCCTTTTTTGAGTGCTATTTTATTAGGTGGAATCCTTATAATTTTTTTAGCTTTAGTTGGGGGCTTACCTCAATTTTTAGCATCTATTTATGGTAAAATTATTACCCTATTAAACAATTTTGTTATTTGGGTTTCTAATCATGAAGAGTTTCTTTTTAAAGAAATTTCTTTCTCAGCCTTTATGGTTTTGGCAATGTATGTGATTTTTATTTCTTTTTATCAGTTTTTAATTGATAAATCACCAAAAAAAATGATGTATTTTTTGTTTAGTATTGTGATTATTCAAAGTGTTTATTTGTTTGAAAACTATCAAAAAGAAACCAAGAAAGAGTTTTTGGTTTTTCATAAAAGTAGAAATACAATTATGGGTAAAAGAATTGGAGGCAAGCTGTTTATAGATCATGATTTAGATAGTATTGATGTGCTAAAATTCAATGCAATAGCGTCTTATACTGTTGGTGAGCATATCAATACTACCATTAAAAAAAATGAAATATCGAATGTGTATCGTTTTAAAAATCAAGTGATTTTGGTTGTGGATAGTTTGGGTGTTTATCAAATTAAAAACCTAAAAAATCCAATCGTATTGTTGCAACAATCTCCTAAAATCAACTTAGAAAGAATGATTAAAACGCTATTACCAAAACGAATTATTGCAGACGGTTCTAATTATAAAACGTATGTAAAGAGTTGGCAAAAAACGGCTAAAAAACAAAAAACTCCTTTTTACTATACAGGTAAAAATGGAGCTTTTATTTATTAGTTTTATAAGTTTATTTTACTTTAAATTGTGGTGTAAAAGCATCGAAATATTTCTGAAACTCTTCTTTGGTTTTTATTTCTTTATGTTTGTTGTTTACGAATAATTTTAAATAAAACTCTAATTGTTGTGCTTGATAGAAACCTGTTAAAGGATATATAAAATTGGCTTCTTCATCAAAAAAAGCAATTGTAGGATAACCTCTTAAACGTAAATAATCTGCAAATTGATGAGAACTGTTTCTTCGGTTAGCTTTTGAAGGATCGTAGTTTGGGTTAGAAAATTCATTTTCTTTATAAACTAAAGTTTCATTACCCTCACCATTAAACTTTACAGCATAAAAATTTTCATTTACATAATTGGCTACATCTTTGTTTTGAAACGTTTGCTTATCTAACATTTTACAAGGGCCACACCAATTGGTATATACATCTACCATTATTTTCTTTGGATTTTTTTTCTGAAGTGCTAAAGCTTCATTCATAGAAATCCAGTTTATTTTTTGAGCATTCGTTGAAATACTCAGAAAAACAATTGCAATAAGTGTTAATATTATTTTTTTCATAGGTTTTAGGTCCGCAAATGATATGCCAAGCTGATTCACAAATTGATTTTTTTAGTGTACGTTACCCAATAATTTTTTCATTAATGGCGAAAACAATAAAACAATAGCTCCAGCACCTAAAGCATACATTGCAATTAAATGAAAACCATCAGTGTAAATGGTTAAAGTTTCTAAGCCACCAACATTACTATCGGTACTTTCAACAGCTAGTTGTTCTCCAATAAAACCTACAATTTGAAATGCAAAAGCCGATGATAAAAACCAAACCCCCATCATAAATGCTACGATGTTTATAGGAGATAAATCTGTGATTTTAGATAAACCTACAGGAGACATAAATAGCTCTCCAATAGATAGAATAAAATACATGATTAACAAATACACAAAAGGTACCATCCCGTTTTTATCTGCACTTGTACCACTAATGGATAAAATATAAAAGCATAAACCTGCTAATAATAAACCGAAACCAAATTTATAAGGTGTTCTTGGATTCATTCCTTTTTTAGCTAAATAGCCCCACAGTAAAGAAATAGGAATAGCTAAAATTATAATAAACATTGAATTTAATGAGTTTGTTTGTGCAGCACTCATAATACCATCTAAAGCCACGTTTCTTGATGCGAATAAAGTAATTACACTACCAGATAATTCATGAAACCCCCAAAATAATGTCATGAAAAATGTAATTAATACTGCCATTATTAATTTTTTTCTTGCGTCAGTATCTAGTTTTAACATGATGTAAATCAAGTATCCTAAAACAGCAAAACCAATAAATTTAAAAATTCCGCTTACATAATTTTGTTGCCAAGATGCTAATAAATACGCAATACCTGGAGCACATAGAAAAGCAATAACTGGTATTAATGTTTTTTGAGGAACTCCTAAAACTTTCTTTTCATAAATTTCTTTGTTAGGAGGCATTCCTTTATCACCAAAAATATTCTTTTTGATTCCGCTCCAAAAGAATACCAAACCTGTTAACATACCAATTCCTGCCAAACCAAAACCATAGTGATAACCGTATTCAAGGGCTAGCCAACCACATAAAAGTGGAGCAATCCAACCTCCTATATTAATTCCCATGTAAAAGATAGTAAAACCAGAATCTTTTCTTACATCACCTTCTTTATACAAAGCACCAACAAAGGTGGATATATTTGGTTTAAAGAACCCATTACCAACCACAATAAAAGCCAAAGCTAAAAAGAAGGCTATATCATTTTCTATGGCCAACACAAAATGACCTAAAGACATTAATATACCGCCTAAAAAAATTGATGCACGCATTCCTAAAATTTTATCAGAAATTTGCCCACCAATTACAGTTGAAGCGTAAACTAAAGAGCCATAAGAAGCATAAACTACTGCTGTAGCTGTATCTCTTTCTACAATTGCCTTAAAAATATGTTCTACCATGTAGAGCGTTAATAAAGCTCTCATCCCATAGAAGCTAAAACGCTCCCATAATTCTGCAAAGAATAAATAAAATAACCCTTTTGGGTGGCCAAACATTTGTGGGTCTTCTGTAGTTGTGGTAACTCCTTTATCTAACATAATTATCCTTTTATTTCAGTTGTTTTATTTGATTTTTCTATTAAGTGTTCTTCAACATAATTCGTCATTTTTGTAAACAAATTTAAACGAACATTTTTTCCTTTTCTAATGCCATGTGCTCTGTCTGGTACAATATGCATGTCAAATTGTTTGTTGGCATCAATTAAGGCATTTATCATTCTGTATGAGTTTTGTACGTGTACATTATCATCTCCTGTTCCATGAACTAGTAAATAATTTCCTTCTAGTTTATCAGCATAATTTATAGGCGAATTATCATCATAACCACTAGGGTTTTCTTGTGGAGTTTCCATATATCTTTCTGTATAAACAGAATCATAAAAACGCCAAGAAGTTACAGGTGCAACTGCAATAGCTGTAGAAAAAATATCATTTCCTTTTAAAAGAGCATTTGTACTCATAAAGCCACCAAAAGACCAGCCCCAAATACCAATGTTATCCTCATCTATATAAGAACGTTTTGCTAATTTTTTTGCAGCAGCAATTTGATCTTCAACTTCATACTTACCCAATTCTTTTTGTGTAACTTTTTTAAAATCAGCACCTTTTAAACCAGTTCCACGTCCGTCAATACAAACTACAATCATGCCTTTTTGGGCTAACATATTGTGCCAATAATCATTAGCGCTATTCCAACTATTTCCAACCTGTTGAGATCCTGGACCAGAATATTGAAACATTAACAGTGGATATTGTTTATTTTTATCAAAATCTACAGGTTTTACCATCCACATATTCAAGTCATTTCCATTGATATTGATGGTAGAAAATTCTTTCGGACTCATTTTATATTCGCCCAAATCCTCTTTTAATTCAGCATTGTCTAAAATTACTTTTAGCATTTCGCCTTCGGCAGTGTATAACGAATAAATTGGCGGAATTTCTGCGGATGAAAAGGTATTGATAAAGTAATTTAAATTGGTGCTAAAAGCCGCACTATTTTGCCCGTTTTTATTACTCAATAATTTTTTATTTTTGCCATCCAAACCAATTGAATAAATACCTCTATTGATCGATCCATTTTCTACAGATTGATAATAAATTGTTTTTTTAGAAGCATTAAAACCATAATATCTTGTTACTTCCCAATTTCCTTTTGTAATTTGATTAATGAGTTTACCATTAAAATCGTAATGATAAATATGATTAAATCCATCTTTTTCACTTGTCCAAATAAATGAATTATCGACTAAAAAAGTAAGGTTATCAGTAATATCAATATACGCATTATCGGTTTCATTCAATAATAAAGTAGATGAACTTCTTAGTGCATTAACTTTGTGTAGTTTTAAATTATTTTGATGGCGATTTAAAGTAGTTGCTACTAAAACAGCATCATTATTTGTCCATTTAATTCTTGGAATGTATTCATAATCACCTAAAGCAATTTTTTTACTGTTTTTTGTATCAACAGCATACATATGTAATGTAACTTTTGCATTTTTTTCACCAGCTTTTGGATATTTAAATACTTGTTGATCAGGGTACAAACCGTTACCAACAATATCCATAGAAAATGTTGGAACATCACGTTCATCGAAACGTAAAAAAGCGATATATTTACTATTGTTGCTCCACTCAAAAGCTCTTACAAAAGCAAATTCTTCTTCGTAAACCCAATCTGTAATTCCGTTTATAATGCTATTTTTCTTGCCATCTTTGGTAATTTGTGTTACGCTATTTTTAGAAAAATCTTTGATAAATAAATTGTTGTCTTTTGCATAAGCCACTTTTTTATTATCTGGAGAAAAAACGGGCTCTTGAATATCTTGGCCAATCAATGACAATTTTTTTGTAGCAATATCATACGCATAAAATGTTCCTTTAAATGAACGTCTGTAAATTTTTTCGAAGTCTGTTCCTAGAATAATTTTAGTTTCATCATTATTAAAACTGTAAGAATTAAAAGCGTTTATTTCTGGTAAATCTTTACTACTTACTATGGTTTCAATTTTCTCTAAAGTAGCATAGCTATATTTGTCTACAGTAGTATTTCCATCATCATCTGTATTTAACAGCGAATAAAAATCGCCATTCATAGAGTCTAAAGCGTTCATTCTTTGAGGAGAAAATGTACCATCCCAAATTTCTTGTAGTGTTATTTCTTTGGTTCCTGTGTTAATTTTTGCTGATTTTTCTATGGCTTGTTTACAATTAAAGAGAATAATAATGGTAGTTAATAAAAATAGTTTCCTCATTGGAGTTTTAATTTTTAAAAAAGTTTGTCAAGTTTACGAAATTATTGTCAAAGAATTGTAAAAACTGTATTTGATTACATACAATTTTAACATAAATGACTAGTGATTTTAGAAATGTCGTAAAGTAAAAGCGTTTTAATTGAGCATAAAAAAACTCGATATCTTTTCAAATATCGAGTTTGTATTGGGTTTTAGAAAAAAGATTATTTCTGTTTTGAGTCTTCTGCTTTGGCATCAGTTTCGTTACCAACAATTAAAGGTGTTTTTCCATCAGTAATAATCACTTTTGCATTTTGCGATCTTGCCAATTCTCTAAAGGCTTCAATAGCTTTAATTCTAATAATTCCGCTAGTTAAACCTTCAGCAATAATTAATTGTGCATCTCTTTCCCCTTTTGCATTGATAATTTTTCTTTCCGCTTCTAATTTTTCTTGCTTTAAAACAAATTCCATTCGCATGGCATCTTGTTCTGCTTGTAATTTTCGTTCTACAGAATTGGCAAGACCTCTAGGGAGCTGAATTCGTTTCATTAAAACAGCAATTAATTCGATACCATCAGCTTGTTTTTCGAGGTTAATTTTCATTTTTTCTAAAATGGCTTTTTCTATATTAGCTCTCATGCCAGAGTGCATGTCTTTAGCAAAAAATTGTGCGCAAACATCAGAGGCAGCAGATCTAAATACACTTGTAATTACGTTTTCGTAATCTGGTCCTAAGTTTTTTAATACAGAAGCTACTTTATCGCCTTCTAATCGATGTAAAATAGAAATCTCTGAATTTACGCTCAAACCTTCTTTACTTGGTAAACTCAATACTAGTTTAATGTTTTTAGTTTGAGTTGACTCTTTAACCACTTTACTGGTTATTGGGTTGTAAAAAACAGTACCCTCTGTTTGTACTTGGTTAGAAAACTTTCCTAAGGTTTGCTTAATACCAACTTCTCCAGGTCTAATTACAGCACAACTTGTGCAGATAATAGCAACTACTACTAAAAGGCTAATTTTTCTCATAATGTATGGTTTTTAATTTTAATAGAATCATAAGATTTCATATAAGACAGAATTATGTATAATGTTACACACAAATTTAATAGTAATACTTTTATTAGTGCGATTTTAAAAATAAATTTTACCTATTAAATAATTGCTAAATACTATGATTTGTTGTGTAAATGTTAATTTCTATTAAAATTTTATGGATAAAATATTGAATTCTTAATTTTTAGTTAAATAAGCGTGAAAAAGATATATTTCTACAAGAAAATTTTAGCTAAAGAACATGTTAAAATATCGTAAAAGATTATATTGGATTCGTTTATCTTTGTGGTGAATATATGCAATTAACTAATGAGTAAAATTATTTCTGGTTTCTCTAAATTTACCAAAGAAGAAAAAATAGCTTGGCTCGCTAAGAACTACTTTCATAATCCTTCTGAAACAATTTCAATTCTAAAACAATACTGGAATAAAGATAGTAGTTTACAAAAGTTACATGACGATTTTATCGAGAACACCATTACAAACTTTTATATGCCTTATGGGGTTGCTCCTAATTTTGTAATCAACCAAATACCTTATGCAATTCCTATGGTTGTAGAAGAAAGCTCTGTAGTTGCTGCAGCCTCTTTAGTAGGTAAGTTTTGGAGTACAAGAGGAGGTTTTAAAACCAAAGTGATTTCTACCACAAAAATAGGTCAAGTGCATTTTATGTTTGCTGGCGATAAAAGTAACTTAGAAAACTATTTTAATCAAAACAAAACAGAATTATTTGTAGCCACAGCTTCCATCACTAAAAATATGGAAAAAAGAGGAGGTGGAATTTTAGATATTCAACTTGTCGATAAAACCGATAAATTAGAAAATTACTATCAATTGCACGTCACCTTTGAAACCAAAGATTCAATGGGTGCAAACTTCATTAACTCTTGTTTAGAAGCAATTGCAAATCAATTTAAAAATGATGAGATTGAAATCGTAATGAGTATTTTATCTAATTATGTTCCTGAGTGTTTGGTTAGAGCAGAAGTTAGTTGTAAAATTGAAGATTTGGGTGGAGAAAATCCACAGAAATTTGCAGAGAAATTTTATCAAGCAGTAAAAATAGCAGAAATAGAACCTTACAGAGCAGTTACGCACAATAAGGGAATTATGAACGGAATTGATGCAGTGGTTTTAGCTACAGGTAACGATTTTAGAGCAGTAGAAGCTGGGGCGCACGCTTATGCATCTCGTTTAGGAGAATATTCAAGTTTATCTCATTGTGCTATTGATGATGGTGTTTTTAAATTTTGGATAGAAATTCCGTTAGCTTTGGGTACAGTTGGTGGTTTAACAGCTTTACATCCGATGGCTAAAATGTCTTTAGAGATGTTGCAAAAACCATCAGCTAAAACCTTAATGCAAATTATGGCAGCAGCAGGTTTAGCTCAGAATTTTGCTGCATTAAGAGCACTTACTACAAAAGGTATTCAGCATGGGCATATGAAAATGCACTTGCAAAACATCTTAACACAGTTAGGTGCAAATGACGAAGAGAAAAAAGAAATAACCAATTATTTTGATAAAAGAACGGTTTCACATTCGGCTGTAGTTAGTAAATTAAAGGCTTTGAGAAAACCAAAAATAAATTGGGTGAATTTTTTAAATATTGATGAGATTTCAGCAAAATTAAAAAAGGTATCAAGCACATCGAAACCTGTATTCGGAAAAATGAATGGACAACAAATGATTGAACATTTAAGTTTGTTGATGCAAATTTCAAACGGAAAAATTGATGCAGATTATTTTGTTTCTGATGAAAAAACAGCAAGAAGAAGACCATTTTTAGATAGTGATAGCGAATTATTTGTTGGTTTTAGAGCTTCTATTTTATCTGATGAGCCTGCTCCAGAAAAGTTCGATAATACAGAACGAGCTCTAGAAGATTTAATTACACAAATTAAAGATTTTGAAAATCATTTTAAAGAAGCAAAAACTGAAAACCATCCATTTTTTGGAGAGTTAAATTTTGAATATTGGAAGAAATTCCACATTAAACATTTTACACATCATTTTAAACAGTTTGATTTGTTATAAAGAATGTCACCTCGAGCGCAGTCGAGAGGTCATAAATAGTAAGGTTATTTTAAATTAGGGTCTCGACTGCGCTCGACCAGACAAGATATTTTGAAAAACTTTTATTCAAACGGAAAATTATTATTAACAGGAGAATATCTGGTTTTAGATGGCGCAAAATCTTTAGCCATACCTACTAAGTTTGGGCAAGATGTAATTGTTGAAAAAATAAAAGAACCTCAAATTATTTGGGGTAGTTTTACACATACTGGCCAATGTTGGTTTGAAGCAGTTATGGATTTGCCAAAATTAAGACTAGTAAGTTGTACCTTTAATTCAGATAAAGAAGGCAATGCAGAAACGATTGCTGAAACACTTTTAGAAATTCTACAAGAAGCGAAAAGACTAAACCCAGATTTTTTAAAAACAGATGGAGGTTTTGTAGTAAAAACAAAACTTACATTTCCACGAAATTGGGGGTTAGGGAGCTCATCCACTTTAATTAATTCTATTGCAAATTGGGCAAAAGTAGATGCTTTTCAATTGCTTTGGAATTCCTTTAAAGGAAGTGGTTATGATATAGCTTGCGCTCAAAATGATGCTCCAATTTTTTATCAAATTGAAGATAAAAAACCCATAGTAACTCAGGTTGCATTTAATCCGATATTTAAAGAAAATATATTTTTTGTTTTTCTGAATCAAAAACAAGATTCTAAAGAAGGTATTGCAAAATTTAGAGAAAGTAATTTAGATTTCTCGAAACAGATTAATAGAATATCAGCAATTTCAGATGCCTTTTTAAAAGCTAAAACTGTAAAAGAACTGAATGCTTTAATTGTTGAACACGAACAAATGATCAGTTCAATTATCAAACTACAACCCGTTAAAGAAAAGCTTTTTTCTGATTACAACTTAGGCGAAATTAAAAGTTTGGGAGCTTGGGGAGGTGATTTTGTGTTAGCTACAGGAAACAACCTAACTCCACAATATTTTAAAGACAAAGGTTATGAAACAATTTTTAACTACAATGATTTAATCCTTTAAAATTGAAAAATACAAAGAACAAAAAGAAAGATACGAACGTTTTATCCCCTTTGAGGGAAAGGGGGCAAATAATTATAATTGGTGGTGGAGCAGCTGGCTATTTTACAGCCATAAATGCTAAAGAAAACAACCCAGATCTCGATATTACGATTCTTGAAAAAGGTAAAGACGTTTTGCAAAAAGTAAAGATTTCTGGAGGTGGTAGATGCAATGTAACCCACGCTTGTTTTACACCAAAAGAATTAGTAGAATTTTATCCGAGAGGAAAAAAAGAATTGTTAGGGCCTTTTCATCAATTTATGACAGGAGATACGTTTGAATGGTTTGAACAAAGAGGAGTTCCTTTAAAAATTGAAGATGATAATCGTGTTTTTCCAGAGGCAAATACCAGTCAAGCAATTATTGATTGTTTTCAAAATACTGTTGATAAGTTACAAATTAAAGTGTTGACAAACTTTGGTGTAAATGCGGTTTATCAACAAGAAAATAAGTGGGTTATCAACACAAAAAACAAAATTTTTGAGGCTGATAAAGTAGTTGTAGCAGCAGGAAGTTCTAAAAAAGTATGGGAACTTTGTAAAACACTTAATCATTCTGTTGTTGAACCTGTTCCGTCTTTATTTACCTTCAACATTAATGATAAAAGATTGGTAGATTTATTAGGTACTTCTGTGCCAAATGCAACTGTAACAATTGTAGGTACAAAACTAGAAGCATCTGGACCATTGTTGATTACACATTGGGGAATGAGTGGGCCAGCAGTTTTAAAACTCTCTGCTTTTGGTGCAAGAATTTTAGCTGATAAAAAGTACCAATATAATGTAGTCGTGAATTGGTTGTCTAGACCAACAGATAAAGTACTAAATGTGTTGCTGAATTTAAAAAAGAAAGAGCCACGAAAAACGGTAATTTTAAAATCGCCATTTTCTGAAATTTCAAAAAGATTATGGGAGCGTTTTGTCTTGTTTTCTGATATTTCTAAAACCCAAAATTGGGCAGATTTGAATAATCATCAACTACAAAGTTTGGCAAATCAATTGACAAAAGGTGTATACAATGCCAATGGAAGAACTACTTTTAAAGACGAATTTGTAACTGCTGGAGGCGTTGATTTAAAAGAAATCAACTTTAAACGTTTTGAAAGTAAGCAACATCAAAACCTCTTTTTTGTAGGTGAAGTTTTAAATATTGATGCAGTAACTGGAGGATTTAATTTTCAAAATGCATGGACTGGTGGTTATATTTGTGCCCAAGCTTTAAGTGAATAAAATAAATTTAAATGTCATTTTGAGCGAAATAAAATGGAGTCTAAAAACCTCTTTATAGATGGTTAAAATTTGAGATTTCTCCATAAAGTCGAAATGAAAAACTAAAAAATATTAACTGATAACCGAATTATGGCAAGAACAGAATCTAACGAATTTGCAATTGGCACAAAAGCGCCTAATTTTAACTTAATCAATACAATAGATAATAAAAACTATGGATTAAACGATTTAAAAGGTGAAAAAGGAACTGTAATTATGTTCATTTGTAATCATTGTCCTTTTGTAATTCATGTAAATGATGAATTGGTAAAGTTAGCCAAAGATTATAAATCAAAAGGGATTAATTGTATTGCAATAAGCAGTAATGATATTGTAAATTATCCGCAAGATGCACCGCATTTAATGAAGCAGCTAGCAGAGAAAAAAGAATATCCTTTTCCGTATTTGTATGATGAAACCCAACAAGTAGCTAAAGCGTATGACGCTGCTTGTACGCCCGATTTTTATATTTTTGATAAAAACTTAGAGTCTGTTTATCATGGGCAATTAGACGATTCTAGACCAGGAAATGGAAAACCGGTAACAGGGGCAGATATTAGAAATGCATTGAACAATTTATTACAAAATAAACCGGTTGTAGAACATCAAAAACCAAGTGTAGGTTGTGGTATCAAGTGGAAATAATTCAATTGTTGAATTAGCTTAAAGTGAGTATGCATGGTTTGTTAATCACTTATATTCGTGTATTTGAAATTGTGTTGTAAATCAAGCATCTATTTGAACATTAATAATGCATAACTTAAGCAAGTTCTCCTCTATGAGGTTTTAAGGCGTCTCTATAAATTTTCATGTCTTTTTCTGCAACCGTAATAAACGCAGAAAATAACATCGGATTTTTTTCTAGAATATCAATTTCATGAAAATCTAAATTTTCTAAAGTTGCAAATTCTTTTAAATGAATGGTATGATGTATTGCAGTTTCCTGGGCATCTGGTCCTCTAAAATCCCACAATAATTTTATTTTTCTACTCAATTTTCTTGATTTTTATGGTTGATAAAAATAAACAGATTACCACTGTTAAAAGTAATGGTTACATTATTAGTAATGGCTTTATTTCTTGTGCCTATTCTTTTTCCGAATTCTAAATTTTCGTTGGTTAAAGGATATTGCAAACCTTTAGTGGTAATATTTTTTGCAATGGGTAATGGAAGTAAAGAAATAATTTTCTGATGACAATCTGTAATTTCTGTAACTGTATCAGCTAAAAAATAGTAACCATACTCATCAAAAAAAGTAAGATTTAACTCATTTTTCCATTGAATGGCCGTGTGTAAATTTCCTAAAAAATGATCTTGTTCTTTGCCACTTGCACCATAAACATCAATCTGAGTATAACCTTTATCAAACAAAATATTTAAAATTTTATCAAAATCTGTAAAATCTTGATTGGGTGTATGAATTATTTCTACATCAGTAGGTAAATGGTCTAAAGAATCAAAATCGCCACTAATAAAATTAGGTTGAATCTTTTTTTCTTTTAAATATTGATAAGCACCATCTGTGGCACAAATAAGATCGTATTTTGTTAAATCAGGAATTTTTTTTGGAGCTTCTCCATTTAACAATAAAAAGGCTTTTTTAGTGTACATAAGTTGCAAAAATACAAACAAAAAAGCATCAACTCTAATGAAGAGAGAAGATGCTTTCAACAAATTTACAAGAAAATTTTTTACCCTTTTTTCCAAGTTAGTATAATTGAAAATAGTTTTCCAATTAAAAATATAACCATTCCAAATGCTGGAGATATTAAACTAACTTTTAAACCACCTGCTAAAATTTGAGGAGAAATAGATACTGTATTTGCTGAAATTGCTTCCAACGCTCCTAAAAGTCCAACAACAAAACCTAAAACACCAAAAACAAAAGTAAATAGGGCTAAAGCGTTTAATAGTTTTAAGTTTTTTTCAGAATTATCTTTTAAACCTTTAAAAAATAAGACGATTATAACAATCAAGAGCAGTAATAAAGGAACCATAAAAATTGGTCCACCTTCAAAAATAAAATTCATAATAAAGTTTTTTAAATTATGCTGCTAAAGTATTTGTTAAAGCTAAGCAATATTTTATAATGCGACCAGTAACGGATTTTTAAAAGGATTTAGCAGAAATTCTATAGAAATACAAAAACAGCTTTAATTTGGTAGAATAGGGGTTTAAATCTAAAATTCATCTATATTTAAAGTGTATAGAAATTAATAATAGTTACTTTGTAAGATGAAGCATCACTTAAAACGATTATTAAAAAAGATTCCTTTACACCTGTTGTTTTGGTTGGTGGTTTGGTTTTTTTTCTTTGTGTTTTTTAGTGTGGGTTCAGAGAATAAAAATTTTATTTTTTGGTTTTCTACAATTTTAAGCGTCATTACCATAGTTGCATCTTATGTGGTAGTGTATTACTTAATTCCCGATTTTTTACTTACAAAAAAATACAAATCATTTGTGTTATATGTTTTTTATGCACTTGTATTTATAGTCTGTGCAGTGTTAATGACAGTGGTTTTTGGTTTTGTATTTTTCTACAATTTAGAGTTTCAGAAAATGCCAGGTTTAACTAAAAATTCAGGAGTAATTATAGTTTGTAGCTTGCTCATTATTGCGCTTGCAGGCGGATTTAAAATTCTAAAACACAATTATCAATCTATTGAAGAAAAAAAAGCATTAGAAAACAGATTTCTTCAAACACAACTCGAACTAAAAGAACAAGAGTTGAGGTTTTTAAAAATGCAAATTCACCCGCATTTTTTATTCAACACCTTAAATACTTTGTATGGTTTTGCTTTAAAAAAATCGGATCAAGCTCCAGAAATGATTTTAAAATTATCGAGTCTGTTAGATTATATTTTATATCAAGTAGAAAAGCCTTTTGTATTTTTAAAGGATGAAATCAATCATATAGAAGATTACATCATGCTAGAAAAAAGTAGATTTCAAGATAGTGTAGAGGTTGCTATTGTTAAAGATAATTTTGATGATGCATTACAGATTCCACCAATGTTATTATTACCATTTGTAGAAAATGCATTTAAACACGGATGGCAAATTGATGGCAGGTTAAAAGTGAATATTAGTTTAAAGGTTGATAATAAATTTATAAGTTTTAATGTCCAAAATACAGCCAAGCAAAAAGTCCGTTCAAAAAAAGGAATAGGTTTGCAAAACATTAAAAAAAGGTTAGACATGTTGTATGGTAAAGATGGTTTTTTAAAAATTTCTGAGGATGAAAACTTGTTTACCATCGATTTAAAAATACCCATAAAAAATGAAGCATAAAATGCGATGTGTTATTGTTGATGATGAACCAATGGCAAGAGAAATCTTAGCTTCTTACATAGAAAAAACTGCTAATTTACAATTAATAAAAAGTTGTAAAAATGCTTCAGAAGCCTTGGTTTTTATGCAAGAAAACGAAGTTGATGTCTATTTTTTAGACATTAATATGCCAGAAATATCTGGGTTAAGCTTGGCAAAAATCATCAATAAAAAAGCACAAATTATTTTTACAACAGCTTATAGAGATTATGCTGTAGATGGTTTCGATTTAATGGCGGCAGATTATTTGTTAAAACCCATTTCTTATGATCGTTTTTTGGCAGCTGTAGAGAAAGTAAATCCTATAAAAGATTCAAAAAACAACAACCATTTTATGTTTGTAAGAGCAGACAGAAAAATGGTAAAAATTGATTTTGAATCCATTTTATACATCGAAAGTTTAAGCGATTATGTAAAAATATTTACATCAAAAAAGAGTATTATAACCAGAGAAACCATTTCTAATTTAGAGCAAAAATTAGAGGGGAAATCGTTTATTAGAATTCATAGATCTTTTATTGTTTCTTTTGATAAAATTACTTCTTACACCAACGAATTTATTGAAATTGATAAAAAAGCCCTGCCCATAAGTAGGAGTTATAAAGAAAGCGTTTTGCAAAAATTAGCAGAAGTGTAGTTGAAACTTTATCTTTGTCATAAATTTTCAGACCTTGAATACAGATCAATTTTTAGTAAAATCCGATTTAAAATTTATTGACAAAACCAGTTTTACTTGGCAAACCCCAAGCAACATTGCTTTGGTAAAATATTGGGGAAAAAGCAACCCACAAATCCCAAAAAATGCATCCATTAGTTTTACGCTAAACAATTGCCATACCATAACAACCATAGCATTTGAACGTAAACTAACCAAAGACAAACGTGTTATTTTTGATTTGTTTTTCGAGGGCAAAGAAAAAGAAGAATTTAAACCTAAAATTGCAGCATTTTTTAAAAGAATTCAAACTTATTGTCCTTATATTTTTGATTATAAAATGACAATTAATTCAGAGAATTCTTTTCCGCATTCAAGTGGTATTGCTTCTTCTGCAAGCGGTTTATCTGCTATTGCAAGATGTTTATTAAGTTTAGAAAATGAAATTATTTCTGGATTGTCTGAGGAATATATCAACAAAAAAGCATCTTTTTTAGCAAGATTAGGTTCTGGATCTGCAAGCAGAAGTATAGAAGGGCCTTTAGTGGTTTGGGGAAAACATACAGAAATTGAAGGAAGTTCAGATTTATTTGGAGTGCAATTTCCATATCAAGTGCATCCGATTTTTGAGAATTATCAAGATGCCATTTTATTGGTAGATAAAGGCGAAAAACAAGTATCAAGTACAGTTGGTCATAATTTAATGCACAATCATCCTTATGCAGAAAGTCGTTTTGTACAAGCCAATGAAAATTTGGGTAAGATGTCTAAAATCCTTCAAGAAGGAAACCTAAAAGAGTTTGTCAATTTAGTAGAAAGTGAAGCTTTAACATTGCATGCAATGATGTTAACCAGCAACCCGTATTTTATTTTGATGAAACCCAATACTTTAGAAATTATCAATAAAATTTGGGAATATCGAAAAGAACAAAACAGTCATATTTGTTTTACCTTAGATGCAGGAGCTAATGTGCATGTTTTATATCCTTTTAAAGAAAAAGAAAGCGTGAATCAATTTATTGAAAATGAGCTTTCTAAATTCTGTCAGAAAAATCATTATATTTGTGATGCTGTTGGTTTTGGAGCAAAAATGATCTAAAATTGAGGTAGTAAAAACATAGCATATTATGAGAAGCTCAGCTTTAATTTTAGGATTTATAGTTATTTTTTTAACATCATCTTTTACAGTTCAAGAAACGGTTTGGTTAGATCAAAACTTAAAAGAAACCACAAAAGAAAATGCAGTTTATTATAAAGTTGGTAGAAACTTAAAAGGTAAAGTTTCTTATTTTTATAAAAACAAAACCTTGTACCGAAAAGTTTTTTATGTTGATGGAAAGTTAGACGGTTTTTTTAATGAATATTACCATACAGGCGAATTAAGAGCCGTTGGTAAATACAAAGAAGGTTTGCGAGAAGGCAATTGGAAAGAATATTATAAAACTGGAAAAATTTTTAAAAAAGGAAGATATCATAAAGGTGATAAAGTAGGAATTTGGAAGGTTTTCTACAAAAATGATTAATAACAATTCCTTAACATAAAATTTCCGTATTTTTGTAACTCATTAAACAACACTATGAAAGGACCTCTTTTTTACGCTAAAATTTTACTTTTTGGAGAATATGGTATCATAAAAGATTCTAAAGGATTAGCTATACCTTTTAACACGTATAGAGGCGCCTTAAAAACAACCGAACATTTAGAAGGCGATGCTTTGAAGTCTAACCAAAATTTGTACAAGTATTACAACTATATTTCAAATTTAAATTCAGATCTAGTATCCTTTAATTTAAAGCAGTTTAAACAAGATTTAGACAACGGAATGTATTTTGATTCATCAATTCCACAAGGCTATGGTGTTGGTAGTTCTGGTGCTTTAGTTGCTTCTATCTACGATAATTATGCAAATAATAAAATAACGGTTTTAGAAAATTTAACAAGAGAAAAATTACTAAAATTAAAAGCTACCTTTGGTTTAATGGAGTCTTTTTTTCATGGTAAAAGCTCTGGTTTAGATCCGTTAAACTCCTATTTAAGTCTACCGATTTTAATCAATTCAAAAGATAATTTAGAACCCGCAGGAATACCATCTCAAAAAGAAGGAAAAGGAGCTGTTTTTTTACTAGATTCCGAGCAAATTGGTGAAACTGAACCAATGGTAAATATCTTTATGAACAAGATGAAAAATGAAGGTTTTAGAAAAATGCTAAGCGAAGAATTTGTACTGCATACAGATGCTTGTATAGAAAATTTTTTACAAGGTGATGTAAAATCGTTATTTTCTAACGTAAAAAGTTTATCAAAAGTAGTCTTAAAAAACTTCAAGCCAATGATACCAGACGCTTTTCATAAAGTTTGGGCTAATGGTATTAAAACCAACGATTATTACTTAAAACTTTGTGGTTCTGGTGGTGGAGGTTATATTTTAGGTTTTACCGAAGATTATCCAAAAGCACAAGAAAGCTTAAAAGAGTATAAGTTAGAATTGGTATATAGATTCTAAAACTAAGCTACTTTATGAGTTCTTCAAAATCGAAGACTTTTCTTAAAAAAATATTGAGCTTATTTTCGGTAGTAAGAGGATATAATATTTTAGTATTAGTAATTGCTCAGTATTTAGCCTCTATCTTTATTTTTTCATCAGAAGATAATGCTTTAAATGTTTTTCTTGATATCGATTTATTCTTTATTGTTTTGGCTTCTGTTTGTGTTATTGCTTCTGGTTATATTATTAATAATTTCTACGATAGTAAAATAGATATAATAAACAGGCCTGTAAAAACAGGAATTGATAGCTATGTAAAGCAAGAAACAAAACTATCATTATACTTTACATTAAATTTTTTAGGCTTCGTTTTTGGGTTTCTAGTTTCTTGGAAAGCAGCTTTGTTTTTTGCAGTATATATATTCGGAATATGGTTCTATTCACATAAGTTGAAAAAAATGCCGTTTACGGGGTTAATTTCAGCAACAATACTTACTATTTTACCTTTTTTTGCCATTTTTGTATATTATAAAAACTTCTCAAAAATTATTTTTGTACACGCAATTTTTCTCTTTTTGGTGATTATGGTCAGAGAATTAATCAAAGATTTAGAGAATATAAAAGGGGCAATAGCCAATAACTACAAAACGTTTACAGTAGCTTATGGCGAAAGAAAAACAAAGCAACTCAGTGTGTTTTTACTTATTTTAACATTGTTTCCTATAGTAATTTTATTCAGTTACCCTGAATTGAGTTATATGAAATACTTCTTTTACGCGGCTTTAATAACTTTAATTTATGTGGGTATTTACCTGTGGAAATCAAGCAAAAGAAGCCAATACCGTTTTTTGCATAACATTCTAAAATTGTTATTGTTAATTGGTGTTTTCTGTTTAATTTTTATAGATACTTCACTGATTTTAGAAAAAGTAATTGATCGATTGAATTAGTCATCAAATTAAGTACCTTTGCCAAAATTTTAATAATGGAATCAAATAAAAACTCGTCGAGAAGACGACAAGCAGGTAAAAAAAGTACGCCTCTAAACAGAAAAACTACAAAACCTTTAAGCAGAAAACCTGTAAAAAAGGATTACAAAAAGGCTGATCCTGTAAAAAAATCCGACAATTCTTTAGGAATCCGTTTAAACAAATACATTGCCAATTCTGGAATTTGTTCGCGTAGAGAGGCAGACACTTATATAGAACATGGAAGTGTAGAGGTTAATGGTAAACTGGTTACAGAAATGGGCTACAAAGTACAACCAGACGATGTTGTTCGTTTTGACGGAACTGCAATATCACCAGAACAAAAAAGATATATTTTACTGAATAAACCTAAGAATTATATCACAACAATGGATGATGATCGAGGTCGTAAAACAGTAATGGAACTGATTGCAAATGCCTCTAAAGAACGTATTTATCCTGTAGGTAGGTTAGATAGAAACACCACAGGTTTATTGTTATTTACAAATGATGGCGATTTAGCTAAAAAACTAACACATCCAAAACATAATGTACGTAAACTATATCATGCATCTTTAGATAGAAAGCTAGATTTAAAGGATTTAGAAAAGTTAAGAGATGAAGTAATCATTGAAGGTAGAAAAGTATTTATTGATGCTGTTTCTTATATAAATGGTGAACCGAAATCAGAAATAGGCATCGAAATACACTCAGGTAGAAACAGAATTGTACGTAAAATTTTTGAACATGTAGGTTATAAAGTTATCAAATTAGATCGTGTAATTTTTGCGGAATTGACAAAGAAAAATTTGCCTAGAGGTAGATGGAGGTCTTTAACATCTTTAGAAGTGGCTAATCTTCAAAAAATGAAATAAATATAAATCCAGTTTTTACTGGATTTTTTTTGCATCAAACTAAAAATTAATACCATGTTAAAAATAGCCAATTCTTAAAAAATTAGAAACGCTTATATTTTTCTTTTATCGTATATTGAACCAATAGATTTTTACAGGTGATGGAAAAAAAATACGTAGTTGCTTTTGATCAAGGTACAACAAGTACCCGAACAATTATTTTTAATAAAGAAGGAGAAATTGTAAAGATTTCTCAAAAAGAATTAACCCAATACTACCCAAAGTCAGGCTGGGTAGAGCACAATCCAGAAGAAATTTATCAAGATCAACTACAAACGTTTCAAAACGCACTTCAAGAGGCACATATTCATCCAGAAGAAATTGTAGCTATTGGCATCACAAATCAGCGAGAAACTACTGTGGTTTGGGACAGAAAAAATCAAAAACCAATTTACAATGCCATAGTTTGGTTAGATAAGCGAACTACCCATATTTGTAATAATTTTAAAAAAAATGGATATGCTACATATATTCAAGAAAATACAGGATTAGTTATAGACGCTTATTTTTCAGCAACAAAACTACAATGGATTTTAGATAATGTGGATGGAGCAAAAGAAAAAGCACAAGCAGGAGATTTGTGTTTTGGTACCATTGATAGTTGGCTAATTTATAAGTTTACAAATGGTAAAAAACATCTAACAGATCATACAAATGCATCACGTACTTTACTTTATAATATCAAAGAATTGCAGTGGGATAAAAAACTCTTAAAAGCATTTGATATTCCAGAAAATATG
This sequence comes from Polaribacter litoreus, assembly GCF_054584775.1. Lineage (NCBI taxonomy): Bacteria > Pseudomonadati > Bacteroidota > Flavobacteriia > Flavobacteriales > Flavobacteriaceae > Polaribacter > Polaribacter litoreus. The sequence continues at coordinate 136,117 of NZ_JBTLRD010000002.1, forward strand.
TTGCCAAAAGTTCAAAAGTCTTCCTCAAACTTTGGTGCTATACAATACAAAAATGTCGAAATTCCAATTTATGGAGTTGCAGGAGATCAACAAGCAGCATTATTTGGTCAAGGAGGATTTCAATCTGGAATTGCAAAAAGTACCTATGGAACAGGCTGCTTTATACTTTTAAATACTGATGAAAAACAAGTGGTTTCTAAAAAAGGATTACTCACCACACTCACTTGTAGTTTAGAGCATCAACCTATAAATTACGCCTTAGAAGGTAGTGTTTTTATAGGTGGTGCAGCCATTCAATGGCTAAGAGATCAATTGCAGTTAATAGATAAAGCAGTAGATACAGAAAAAATTTGTAAAAGTATACCTCCTTTAAAAGATGTTTATGTGGTGCCCGCTTTTGCAGGTTTAGGCGCACCTTACTGGGATGCAAATGCAAAAGGAAGTGTATATGGAATGACATTAGATACGGGTAAAAAAGAACTTATAAAAGCCACAGTTGAATCTTTAGCTTATCAAACAAGAGACGTTATTGATGCAATGATTCAAGATTCTGATAAAGAAATGATAACATTAAAGGTAGATGGTGGTGCAAGTGCCAATAAATATTTAATGCAATTTCAATCAGATATTTTAAATGTTGCTGTAGATAGACCCAAAATGTTAGAAGTAACCGCTTTTGGAGCCGCACTTTTAGCCGGAATTAAAGCCGGTTTTTGGGTGCAAGAAAATGTCAAAGACTTACGTAAAATAGAAAAAATCTTTCAGCCTAAAATGAAAGCTAAACAGCGTAAGAAAAAAATAAAAGGTTGGTTAAAAGCAATTGATCAGACCAGAACTACACCCAAAAATAGAGTAGAAGAAAAAAACATGCGTTTTTCTGTTTTAGACAGAAATAAACAATTAAAAATAATGGCTACCAAAACCTTTGATTTAATTGTTATAGGTGGTGGTGTTACAGGTGCAGGTATAGCTTTAGATGCAGCTGCTAGAGGAATGAAAGTTTGTTTGATAGAAAAAGATGATTTTGCCTCAGGAACCAGTAATAAATCTACTAAATTAATACATGGAGGTTTACGTTACTTAAAGCAATTCGAAATAAGTTTGGTGAGAGAATCTGGCTCAGAAAGAGCTATTGTACATAAATTGGCTCCTCATTTGGTTTTGCCCGAAAAAATGCTATTACCATTAACAGAAGATGGTACTTATGGTAAGTTTATGACATCAATAGGATTAAAAGTATATGATTTATTGGCAAATGTTGGGGGAGAAGATAGCCGAAAAATGCTTGATAAAAAAGAAACTTTAGCTAAAGAACCTCTATTAGATAAAAACAAAGTTTTAGGGGGTGGTTATTACGCAGAATATAGAACAGATGATGCAAGATTAACCATTGAATTGCTAAAAAAAGCATCTGAATATGGAGCTACAATTATAAACTATTGTGCAATGGATTCTTTTGTTTATGATAGTAATTCAAAAATTGAAAGTATCAATTGTATTGATTATAATTCGGGTAAAAGACTCAATATTAGTTCAAAAAATTATGTGTCTGCTGCTGGGCCTTGGGTAGATAAAATTAGAAAAAAGGATAATTCTATTAATAATAAATATTTACACTTAACAAAAGGGGTGCATCTTGTTGTGCCGTTTGAAAAATTACCTATTCAACAATCTATTTATTTTGATGTTGATGATGGTAGAATGGTTTTTGCAATTCCAAGAGGCAGATGTACATATATTGGTACTACTGATACAAATTATGATGGAGATTTAAATAGGGTTGTTGCAACGAAAGAAGATGCAGCATATTTGTTAAAAGCCACAAATGCCGTGTTTCCTAATATCAATTTAACCATTGCTGATGTCGAATCGAACTGGGCAGGATTACGTCCATTAATTCATGAAGAAGGTAAAGATCCATCAGAATTATCAAGAAAAGACGAAATTTTTATATCAGACAGTGGTTTAATTTCTATTGCAGGTGGTAAATTAACAGGATATAGAAAAATGGCACATAGAGTTATTGATGTAGTTTTAGAAACTTTGCCAGAAAAAAGAAAAAAGAAATTAAAAAAGTCAACCACAGAAAAAATTTCTCTGGTTAATCCTATGCTCAAATCATTTAAAGAAGTAAAGTATTATCAAAAAGAACTAGAAAAGGAGTTGTTAGACAAGGGTGTACCTACAAAAGATGCAAGTTATTACGCTTTTTATTTAACAACAACTTATGGTAAAAACACCGCTTTAATTCTTAATAAATATGATTTTTTTAGAAGTGGAAATCCTTTAAATAAGCTAATTAGAGCTGAGGTTTGGTATTGCATTCATTATGAAATGACAAATAGTTTAGCAGATTTTTTTGTTAGAAGAACGGGGCGTTTGTACTTTAATATTAAGAGTATAGCACAATATTTACATGTAGTTATAAGTGATTGTAAAATGTATTTAGATTGGGATGAGCACAGAGTTACTCAAGAAATTGAAAGAATGAATTTGCTGCTAAAAGATGCTACCAATTATTACGATGAAGAATTTAAATAAATTACATGTAACTTAGTAAGATGTCAAGATTATTTTTAATGTGAGTTCCATTTAAAAACCTTTGATTATTAATACATTATAATTTTTATTCTTTGAGATGAATGTTATCTTGACTGGAATGTAGAAATATTAATTTAATTTGAAATTGCTCATTTAGAGTTCGTTGCTTTCGAAATGATAATTAGTTGTTTTTTAGTGAAATAAACCTGAATTAGCCTAAAAACTATATCTAATTTTTTAAGCAAAAGAGGCTGTTTGAAAAGTATGAAAACATGTCATTTTGGCTGTAATAGAAAAATTTTATTTGTTGATAATTAAATACCTATTTTTCTACTTCGCCAAAAATAACTTACAAATCTACTTTTCGAACAGCCTCTTAGGTTTACAGAAATATATACAATTAAAATCCTGATCCTGGATCTGAAGGAACAGATGCAGCCTGAGATTTTTGTGGATTTAATATCATATATGTACCCAATGCAGTTAAAGCTGCATATTTACTATAATTACCTATTTTTTTAATGGCATCTTTACGCGTAATATTCTGGTTTTCGTTATTATTTTTCATGATCTATTTCTTTAATATTGTTTATTCTAATACAATTTTCTTGCTAATTTGTCCACTTTCGTTTTCCAACTGAGCAATATAAACCCCTGTAGTTAAATTTGGTAATTGAACATTATAAACACCATTAGCAGTGAAGCTTTTGTTTACTACTTGCTTACCTAATATGGTAAATAATTTTATTTGAGATTTTCCTTGTGATAAACCAACGATTCTTAAGTTATTACTATTTGTTGGATACATACTAATAGTATTCAAAGTAAAAGCATCCGTACTTAAAACTGATGACGATTTTGTGTGTAAGTAAAAACGTCCAACACCATCTGTTTTTTCAGTTAATGTTACTGCATAACTAGCGTTAGTTTCATCTAATCTAGTGAACGTATTGTTTTCTCTATCTTCTAAAAACACTTTTAAACCATTTGGTAAATTCATTGCTTTTGCAGTAAAAGTAATTTTTCCAGCATCTGCAGTAATTCCAACAGGAATCACCATAGACTCCATATCCTTTTTTGGTAAAGATTGTACTTGGTAATTTTCACCAATATTATTTTCTAAAATATGCGTAAAAACCTCCATATTAGTTTTAACCCCAGTAAAAGTTTTACCTTCATAACCCCAGTCAAAACCTTTTGTAACATTGTCATCAAAATACATTAATCGTGCAGATCTGTTTACTTTACCATTGGCAATAAATAAAGAAATCTCTGTTTTATTGGTTTTCTGAAAATTATCTGTTCCAGATGTTTGGTTAGATTCTGCAAAATCTACTGTTGATCCGCTAGCTACGCTTACAAAGAAACCTTGTCCTGGAGCAATTATAAAGTTGTCTGCAGCAGTTCTAGCAGTATAACCACCTCCATCAGTCCAAGTCCATATTTGTCCAGTAGTATTAGTATTTGCATTTAAGAAAGTTTGACTACTCATGTAAGCAGTATACGGGTTACCTAATAAATTAAAACCACCATCAGCAGTACCAACAGTTACCCCATTCACATCACCAGTATTTATGGTTCCTGTAAAAGAAACTGTACCTGTTGAAGCTCTTTTCACTGAATATCCCATACCTGATGTAGAAGAAATACTACCACTAGGAGATTGAAGATAAGTCCATGTATTTCCAGTAGTATTGTATGAAGCAACTCCTAAATTAGTACTACTTCCAGAAGCAATATCATTATTTGTTGCAAATGTATTATCAAAAATTTCACCAGCAACAGGAGAACTCACTAAATGCCATCCATTAGTATTACCAGAAACAAAATTTAATGTTCTATTGTAAGTAACATTTCCTGTTGAAGTGCCTCCAATTCTTAATGATGAACCCGCATTTGCAGTTAAAGTTCCACTATTTGATAAGTTACCAGATATATTTAGATCTATGTTAGAACTAACCGTTACAGAACTTCCAGATTCAATTGTTAAATATGGTGCAGTTGTATTAGAAGATACAGTAACAGAAGAGTTTGCATTTATGGAATACAAACTTGTAAACTCGAAAGAGTTGAAATATAAATTTCTCTCTCCTGAGCCACCATCACCATTTGTTCCAGAGCTTACATTATAAAGTCTAAGATTGGTAATTGTGCCTGCATTAATGCTATTTATTGTTCCACTTTGTGTGCCTGTTAAACCACCAGTTCTATCAGCAGTCCAATCTAAAGATGTTGCGTTTTGAGTAAACGTAAATGTTATTACAGTATTGGCGTCGTAAGCATTACTAAATAAGTCAATGCCTGCAATAGTATATTTATCACTACCTACATTAAAGTTTACAATTGTAGAATTTGAGGCATCTCTTAAATCAAATCCTTTTGCGCCATCTCTAAAATTTACACCAACAGAAATTTTAAAAACATCACCTTCTTGTAAGTTTTGAGGCAAAGATCTTGTAGCACCAGATGTTGTATTATTTTGGCTATTCGCAAATAAACCAAAAGAAGTAGAACTAACATCTAATGCAGCAGAAAAAGAACCCGTAAATCTGCCTGCAAATCCACCACCACCATCACCAGCATAGGTGTCAAAGACCCAATCACCAAAACCCGTTCCAGCGCTTGTTTCATTCCAAGTTCCACCATAATTGTTGGCGTTATCTAAACCTAACGTATATGTATCAGTACCTAATTGGGCATAGCTAGTAGCACTTATAAAAAGTGATAAAAACAAAATACTCAATTCTTTAATAAAATAATTTTTTTTCATTCTTAAGTTTTATGGTTAGTTTATAATTAATTTTTTGGTTGCTATTTTGTTAGAACTATTACCCATTCTAACAAAATAAACACCCGATTTTAATCCGGTTATAGAGAAAACTTTTGTTTTTATGATGCTTTTAGAAAATTCTTTTACTTTTTTTCCTGTAATATCATAAATACTAAGACTTTGTATATCTTTTGAAACTGAAAAAGCGTGTGTAGTTGGATTTGGGTAAATTCTTAGACCATTTTCAGCTAAAACACCATCTGTAGAAAGTGTTGCTTTTTGATTACCGAAAATTCTGAATTCTCCTGGTTGTAACGTAATACTGTTGGCAGCATAGGTTGTATTCCCTGAAGGATCCATTAAATCTACCCAATCTCCAGAAATAGGAAAATTGGTATCCATGTTTTGAGCAACAACATCAAAATTAGCTAAAACAACCACGTTTCTTAGTTCCGTTTCAGGAATATTGGTATTATAAATATCTATTCTAGGTGTTAAAGTACCTGAAGTAATGGTGTAATCACCTTCAAAAACAGGTAAAGAAGTTTTCAGTAAATTTATTCTAGCCCAATCATCATAAATTATTTTTCTATTGGCGTTTGTTAGCCAATTATTTGCCCACTGAGGTTGTGGTTTTGTTGCTAATTTACAATCACCATCAGTTCCTCCAGGTTCGTTTACAGTTCCATTATCACAAGTAAAAATAGAATTTTGCATCCCTAAATCTCCAAAATGCCAAATCATTTTTGGCCCAGGAATTGTTAAAGTAACTGCGCCTAAAGCTGACATTCTTGATAAAGCTGTATTTAAATCTCTTACATTATGAGAAGTTGTTGAGTTGTTTCCAAACTCTAAGTTTTTATACATTAAACGTTCCTCATCGTGGCTTTCTGCATATCCTAAAAGTCTAGGTTGATTAAAACCTCTACTTTTATGCCCCATTCTGTTAAAGTTTTTATTACCAGAGGTACCCATTGTGAGTTCATTATACTCATTTGTCATTTTACCCCATAACATTATTCCATCTTTGTAATTTGCCCATTGCTGTTCTTCATTATCAGAACCTAAATGTTCAAAAATTACATAGTGATCATTGTCTAAACTCCAAGAATAATCTGCGTAAGATTTTAAAACATCAACTCTATCTTGCTGATAAGCATTTGTACAACCTTCATCACTACCAGAACAGTTTTGTGTAAACCCTTTGGTTAAATCCCAACGAAAACCATCGATTTTAAAATCTTCAATCCAATGTTTAATAACACGTTTTGAATATTCTTGTGTTAAACTACTTTGGTGATTAAAATCTGAACCTACATTGTAACTATGTCTAGAAAACTCATTAAAATAAGGATTATCTGCACTTGGTTCTCCCCAACCATCATTATCAGCATCATTCATCCACATTCTAACCATTGGGTTTCTACCAAATGCGTGATTTAAAACAACGTCAAGAATAACTGCAATTCCGTTTTGATGGCATAGATCTATAAACTCTTTTAATTTATTTTCTGTACCATAGAATTTGTCTAAAGCCAAATGAAATGAGGTATTGTATCCCCAACTTTCATTACCTTCAAATTCCATAACTGGCATAAGGTGTATGGCATTGATGTTTAATCCTTTGAAATAGTCGATTTTATCAATTAAGTCTTGATAATTTCTGTCTTCGTCAAAATCTCTAACTAATACTTCATAAACAATTAAGTCTTCTTTTTTAGGTTTTTGAAAGTCGGTAACTTGCCAGTTATACTCAGTTTGACCTGTTTGTAAAACAGTTACTTCTCTTTCTTGACCAGAAGGATACGTTGGCATATTTGGGTAGGTATCTTCTGAAATCCAAGGGTCATCAAAAGGCGATAAAACTAAAGTAGAAAATGGATCAGCAGTTTTTACCAAGTTTGGTGAATTTGTTGCTGGAGATTGATCAAAAACCCAATATTGATAGGTTTCGATTTGGCCAGCTGTTAAGTTTGATATTTCTAACCAAAACTTACCACTTGCTGGGTCTTTTTTCATATTGTAAGCGTCAGTAGGGGTATAGTTGTTAAAACTACCTGCAACTTGTACAAAGTCTTTGCCAGGTGCATTTAAAACTAAAATGGCTTTTGTATCATCAGAAACATAATTAATACCGTCTTCCATACCAGAAGGCATGGTTTCATTAGCAACATTAGGTACAACAACAACGTTAAATTTAGCATCGCCAGTTTCTGTAGAATTTGGTGGTGTACCCACTATTTTTACAACTCCACTTTCTGTAATATTAGGTATGGTTGCATTACATGAAGGAAAACCACAGGTTGCAGTGGCAACAGATACATCATTATAAAAAACCTCTATGTTACCTTGAACTGTGGTTGAAGATTGAAAAACAATTTCTGCGCTAACATTTAAATTATCACCAGAATTTACAACAACTAAATCTGTTGTAGGATTTGTAATATTTACTTGTACAGCACCAATAGGAAAAATGAAATCTTCACAAGATCCACCATTGTTTCTTTTTAGCTCTTGACTACCATCTTCATTTCTAAAAACCATTCCTATTTGGGTGGCAGTATCAATTTGAGTTTGTGTTAAGGTAAAGTAGTTTTGAGGGGTTATGGTGATGCTGTAAGTTCCATTTCCATTCGCAGTCATTTCTCCAACACCATCATCTTGGCCCCAATTACCAATTACATTAAAACCAAATGCATTAGCATTGTTTCCAATACCAGCGTGCATGTATACTTTATTAGGATTTGATAATCCGTTACAACTGCTAGTAGCAGTAATATCTACAGTAATAGTTACAGGTTCGTTCATTTCAATTGCACTAACATCAAAAGTAACTTGAGCTATAGAAGCAAAAGAAATGAGTACTATATAAATTGAAAGTAATTTTTTTATCATAGGTTTATGTTTAAAAAAAGGCCATAGAAATTTCTATGACCTTTTTAGTGAAACTTTATTATTGTAAAGTAATGATTCTATTAACCGTGTCGATTGTTAAAGTATACGTTCCTGGAGTGCCAATAAATCTTACATTATTGTCACCATCTAGCGCATCTTCAAAATTAGCATCAATAGTATAACCTTCACCTACATAGTAAGGAAAGTTAAAACTAGGAGAACCCCATTCTAATGTAGCATCTGTAAAGAATCTAAACGCATCATTAGCAAAAGTTACTTGACCAGAATACACACCAGCACCAGTACAAGGTAATGCAACAGGAGAATCCCAACCCCAACCAGCATCAGGTACACCAGCACCAACTAACCAAAGTTGATCCAATTCGCATAATTTAATAGGATCGCTTAATGTGATTGTTTTGTTTACATCATCTATTGTTAAACCATAGTCACCAGGAGTTCCTGTAAACCTAAAGTTGCTATCTCCATCACCTGCATTTTCTAACCTAGAGTCTATAGTGTAGCCTTCATTTTCGTAATAAGGATAGTTGAAGCTTGTAGAAGACCACTGAGTAACTGCATCTGTAAAGAATCTAAAAGCATCGTTTTTTAAGTTGATATTACCTTCGTAAACACCAGTTCCTGTACATGAAATTTGTACTGGATTATCCCAGTTCCAGCCATTTGCACCAGCACCAACTACCCAAAGTTGGTCGTAATTACAATTTGGTCCTACCACTGCAGGGCCTAAGGTAATGGTTTCGTTTTCTGTATCAATTTCTAAGAAATACTCACCAGCTGTACCTGTAAATAAGAAGTTGTTGTCACCATCCATAGCATCTTCAAAATTACTATCTATGGTATAACCTCTATCTGAAAAATAAGGGAAATTGAAACTAGGAGAACTCCAAGTTAATGTAGCGTCTGTAAAAAATCTGAAGTTACCACCATTGTCTGGAGATAAATTAATGTTTCCGGACCATTTTTTACCTTGTAACACAAGTTCTACAGGAGAATCCCATCCCCAGCCAGCATCAACTGCACCAGCGCCAACTACATAAAGTATTGGGGCTAAAGCTACATCATAAGGAGTTATAGATAAAGTAATATTTGCTGAAGTTCTAAACAAATCACCAGCAGCAGTTTCTGCGATTGCTACAATTCTAAAATCATAGTCTTTTGCATTGGCAGCAACACCATTGTTGTCTAACACAAAGGTATTTAATTCTCCATGAGTTAAGTCTAAGCTGTTATCATCTGTTTCTCCTAACACAAACGGAGTTGCAAAATTGGTTCCTGATTCTGCAGCTTCTAATCGATAGCTAACTGGTACAGTAGATGATGCTGTAATTTCTGGATCATTCCAAGTAATGGTTACCGCAACTAAATCTGGATCAACATCAGAAAGTGTAAAGGCATCACCACTTGTAGGACTTGTAATACTAGGAAGTTGTACCGCATATTTAGATACCTGAAACAAAATAGTATTTGATATTTCAGACCCTGTATTTAACCTCATGTAAACAGCAGTTGCAGAAAAAGATTTAATATCTTGATTGTCTAAAACTTGATTAAAGTTTGCAACCGTCATAGAAAAGTTAGTTAAATCTGTAGAACCTAATGAAATTGGATTTTCAAATTCTGACGTTGTTGCCATTTCTATGGTATATGTTGCGCCTGTATTTATTTCATCAACCCAATTTATAGTAAATGCAGGGTTGTCTGGTACTTCAAAATTTAAGAAAATAGTACTAATTCCAGGTGTGTTTAAAACAAACTCTGGGTCTGGAGTAACGATAGTTAAACTTTCTTCTACATCACAAGAGCCTAAAACCAAGGTTAATGATAGAATTAAGTAACTAATTTTTTTAAAATATTTTTTCATTTTATCTTTTGTTTTAGGTGATCTTATAAGTTCAATGGAATTAAAATATAACGTCCTGTTAAGTCGTTAAACCAAACATCATAATCATCTTCTACAATAACAGGTATAGTGCCTCCACCATCAGTAGCAACACCAGAGAAAGCTGTTTCGCTTCCCCATTTTGCGCCTGAATCTGTAACAAATTCTATAGCTCCTGGTGTTAGTTTTACACTATTGGCATACCAAAGATGGCCATCAAAAGCCATTTGATTCATAGAAACATTTGCAGTACTTGAACCTTGAATTGTTAGTGAATTTGGACTTGTAATACCAGCAGCGCTAAAAGGAACTAAGGAATAGGTGTTTGAAGCAAAATTTATCATAAAGGTATAATATCCAGTACTTGATACACCAAATCTTCCAGGATCTCCAGATTGTGTACCTGGGTTACCTGCAACACTTCCACTGTTTGCTGGGTCATCACTACCTTCATCTCTAGAATCTCCCCATTGAGGTTGCCATAATCCTTTGCTTTCTAAAATTTTGAATCTTCCTTCATTATAATCTCCATTGTCATTTTTTATTAAACCCGTATAATAGAATACATTGCTATCTTCTTGGTCTCTAAACAAAGGTGGATTTTGATTGTTATTATTCCAACCAGGAGCTACGCCATTACCTACTAAAAAGTAATCATCAAAAGTATAATTAAAGTATGGGTATACATTAACTTGAATAGCGTTTGAAGCAGCACTTTCACTATTTCTTGTACCTAAAGACGATACAATTCTAATATAGATTGGTTTTAATTCAAAAGGATTTAAACCTGCATCACCAGCAGCAGCGTTTACTTCTGCAACAGATAAAGTTATTGCAGTTTCACCAGTGGTGGTTGCTGCAGTTGTTGGGTTGGTAAATGCATCATCACTAGAAAACTCAATAGCATAGTTAATTGCAGCTTGTTGCCCATAACTAGCGTCTTGCCAGTTAAGATTAAGAGCAGGATTGTTAGTGTTTACAGGATCTAAAGTTAACTCTGTAAAACTTAAATTTGCCAGTACAGGTGCTGTTGGATTTGATGTGGTTGTAAATAATTCAGAATCATCATCACATGCATTAAACATCAATAAGAACAAACCTATGATTGATATTGCTGAAAATCTTTTTATATTTTTTTTCATTTCTAAATATTTTTTATGTTTAATACCCGTCATTTTGAGTTAAGTTTGGGTTTGACGATAAACTTGCAGACGGTATTGGATACAATCTTCTTGTTGTAGGAATAGAAATACCATTGCTTCCATTACCTTTCCAAGCCCAGTTGTAAGAACCTCCTGTAAATTTTCCAAAACGAATTAAATCTTGTCTTCTATGTGCTTCCCAGTGTAACTCTCTTGCTCTTTCATCTAAAATAAAATCTAAGTTTAAGTCGGCAAGCGTTAAATTATTTTGAGGATTATTAGCTCTAGATCGAATTGCGTTAATATAGTTTACAGCATCTACAGGATCTGCGCCAGCACCTCCTCTAAGGTGAGCTTCTATATACATTAAGTATACATCTGCCAATCTAAACAAAGGAAAATCTGTATCTGCAAATGTTAACCCCACATCAGAGCCAGGCGCCCCAGTTGATGTTAGATTAGAATATTTTGCTAAAATGTAACCTTGGTCTTGATCAGAAATGTCTGTAATTTCTTTACTTCTTCCTTGAGAAATAATTGTGTTTCTGGCATCGTTATTAAAAATGCTTGGTTCAAATAACTCAACAAATTGTTTTCTTAATCTTATTGCTCCTCCCCAACCAGCAGGGCTTACTCCTAAAGATTCTCCATTACCTTCTATGCTTCCAACAGAGCCGTTTATCATTACTGTAGTAGGACCATAGTTTTGAGTGTAAATACCATCAGAAATTAATGGAAAAATAATTTCATTTGCTGCTGAATTGGTATCGTTATCTGCCATAAAGTTGTGTAAATAATTAGAGGCAAGTGTAAAACCACCTCCAATAATTTTTTTACAATAATCAATACATTCTGTGTACTTAGCTTCACCTATATATACTTCTGCATTTAAATAAATCTTAGATAAAATCATCCAAGCTACTGCTTGGTCTGCTCTACCATGCTCATTTGTTCTTGGTGCAGGTAAATCAGCTTCAATAGCTTTTAATTCAGTTTCAACATAGTCAAATAGTTGTTGTCTATTGTAAGCGGCAGGAGGAGCGTTGATAGCATCTTCTTCTGTTGTAAAATTAGCTTGACCAAATAAATCCATCATATAATAATATGACATTGCTCTTAACAAACGCGCTTCAGCTCTAAATTGCTTTACTTCTGCTTTTGTTGCATCAGACACATTTCTTTCAGCTAACTTAGCCTCTGTAGTTTCTCTTAAAAAATTATTTGCAAACGCTATGGTTACGTGAGTTCTACCATACATTCCTAAAAGAATAGGGTCTGCTTCGTTCCAAATATTACGTTGTATTTCACGAGTTCCAGGGTCATTTTCATACGACCAAATCATTTGGTCTGCAGATAATGTTTGTAGGTATAATAAAACCCTACCAAATTGGCTAGTACCAGCATCTAAACCTTGTATGTTTGATGATCCTGCACCATCTACACCTGTTAAGGATAGGTTGCCATATACACCAGCCAATAGTCTTTTGTATGAGGTTTCATCTGAAAAGAAATCTTCACCTAATAAATCTTGGTCGTCTTGTGGTGTAATGTCTAAATCTTTTGTACAAGAAGATAAAGCAACAACCATAACCAAAATAAAGACTGCTATTTTTTCTATTTTTAATATTTTTTTCATTATAAAATCTTTATGAATTAAAATTTAATGTTAGCACCTAACAAAAACACTCTTGGTCTTGGGTAGTTTTCGTTGTCTATACCATTGCTACCCAATTCAGGATCTAAACCAGAGTAGTTTGTTAGCAAAAACACATTTTGCATACCAGCCCAAAAACGAATGCTATTTGAAGCAAATTTTTTGATTGGTCTATCTAAAGTGTATCCTAAAGTGATATTATCCATTCTTAAGAAAGAAGCATTTTCTAAATAAATATCTGATCGAATAACATTAGCTGTTGTATTAAAGTTTGTGTTTAATACAGATGTTGGTACATTACCTAAAACAGCGTTATCTCTTAATAAATCGTATTGTGCTAAAGCTGAATTTACGTTATTGTACAAATAATTACCTACGCTTGCTCTTAAGTTAAAAGCTAAATCAAAGCTTTTGTAATTAAAGTTCGATTGAAAACCAAACGTTAGGTTTGCTTGTGGATCTTCTTTTAAATATCTATCAGAGTCATTAGTAATTCCATCTCCATTTAAATCTGCATAGGCACCTTCAATTGGGTTTCCATTACTGTCGTATAATTGTTTGTAAACGTAAAACGAGTTTGGTGCAAAACCTTCTCTATGCAATTGAATAAAGTTTCCTGTACCTCCTGCAATTCCACCTTGAGTAATGTCTTGTCCTAAAGCCAATTCTTTAATTTCTCTACCTATATAAGTAGTGTTAAAGTTAACATTCCAACTAAAATCTTCTGTTTTTAAAACATCTGCATTTACGGCAAATTCTACACCATTAACCTGTAAATCTCCAATATTTTGTAAAACTCTGTTTGTAAAATTAGTACCATCTGCAACTGGCGCTTCAGATAATAAATCTGTCGAGTTTTTTTGAAAAACGTTTAAAGAACCTGTAATTTTATTATCAAATAAACCATAATCTACACCTAATTCTACAGTTGCTGTTTTTTCCCATCTTAAGTTACTTCTTGCAGAAGGTATGGTTGATAATATTGGGTTACCGCCAAAAATGTATTGAGAATCTTGATTTCCAAAACGATATCTATCTAAATATAAATCTCCAGCAATACCTTCAGATTGTCCGTTAACACCATAAGATGCGCGTAATTTTAAATCAGAAATAACCTCGTTATCTTTTAAGAAATCTTCGTCACTAACTCTCCAAGCCAAAGCAGCTCCCCCAAAGTTACCCCATCTATTTTCTGGGCCAAATCTAGAAGTACCATCTCTTCTATAGTTTAAAGTAAGTAAATACTTTTCATTAAAAGTTACATTAGCTCTTGCTAAGATACCAATGAGCACTGTTGGTGTACCTGCGCTAAAATTAGGAAAGCTATTAGGATCTCTTCTGTTTCCTGTGCTTCTTCCAAAACCTTCAAAAGATTGATAATCGTACCCAAGAGTTACGTCTGTTTTAAATTTACCAAATGTATTGATATAATTTAAATAGGTTTTAAAGTTTTCATTTGTACCTTCTCCATAACTCTCAGAATCATTACCCATAATGCTATTATTGGTAGGAACATTTAGAGAGGTAATATCTGTGTTGGTTGATTCAGACTTATCAAAACCAGCAGATACAGTAACTGTAAGTTCTGGTAAAAAATGCAATTTATAGTCTAATTTTAAATTACCAAATTGTCTAAATCTGCTTCCTCTACTTTCATTTTGTAACAAGCTAGCAACAGGGTTTTGAGTACCATTTGCTATTTGACCATTACCATCTAAATGTTGATAAAAGCCATCGTAAGGAGAGCTTGAGTCGTATACAGGTTGAGTTGGGTCGTATCTTAACGCAGCGTTAATAGCGCCTGCATTTCCATATCTTTCATTAATAAAGTTTCTGTTGTAGTTTAAGCTTACTTTTAAATGATCATCAAAAAATGAAGGGTTCATAGAAAGTGAAACTGTATTTCTTTCAAATTGAGACGTTAAGATATTTCCTTCAACATCAGAAAAGTTTACTGAAAGTCTTGTAGGTATAAATCCTAAAATTTGACCACGAACACTTAAGTTATGAAAAGTAGAAACCGATTTTTGTAAAACTTCGTCTTGCCAATTTGTATTTGCACTACCTAATAAACCAACGTCACCAGGTCTTCTTTGGTTTACAATTTGTCTGTAAGCATCAGCGTCAAAAACACTAATTCTATCTTTTATTTCTCCAAAATTTACCTGATAATCGTAATCTAAAGAATATTCAGTTCTACCTTTCTTTGTTGTAATTATAATTACACCATTTGCACCTCTAGCACCATAAATAGCAGTAGCAGATGCATCTTTTAATACAGAAAAAGATTCAATATCATTTGGGTTAATACTATTTAAGTCAACACCAGAAAGAGGCAAACCATTAATAACAATTAAAGGATCATTAGAGGCATTTAAAGAAGAACCACCACGAATTCTTATTTCAGAACCAGAACCTGGTGCACCACTAGTTGTAATATTTACACCCGCAACTCTACCACTTATTAGATTTTCAGCAGTTACAATATTTCCTTTTGTCATGTCTTTAGCTGTAATTGCCTCAATAGATCCGGTTGCATCTTTTACAGTAGTAGTACCATAACCAACCACAACTATTTCATCCAATTGCTCCGCAGATTCTTCTAAAAGAACAGTAAGATTAAAGTTAGATGTAATAGTGATTTCTTTATCAGCAAAACCCAAATACCTAAAAACTAAAATATCTCCAGTAGTTATTCTTTCTAAAGAGAAATTTCCATCAAAGTCGGTCTGAGTACCTCTAGTAGTACCTTTTACGACAACACTAACTCCAGGTAAAAATTCTCCTGAAGATTTTTCTTTTACGACACCTTTTACCGTTTGTTGAGCAAACATTGTAAAAGATGAAGTAAAAAGAATTCCAATTAATAATAATTTAAAATTTTTCATGTATAATTTGTTAAATAATAACTGTAAATTTGATTTTGTTTAACAATAAATTTATATTCCACCTAGTAAAGATATAGTGTATCGCTGTAATTTCAATATTCAAAAAGTTACGAAATCGGTTTCGTGTTAACAACTTTTTTTGGAAAATTATTATTATATTAACACAAAATAACGTTAAAAATTATCTTTTAATAAAAAATGAAACAAAAAATTACCATAAAAACAATTGCTAAAGAGTTGGGGGTTTCTACATCAACAGTGTCTAAAGCTTTAAAAGATAGTCACGAGATAAGTATTGAAACCAAAAAAAAGATACAAGCCTATGCCAATCTTTACAACTACAAGCCTAATCATTTGGCACTACAATTACGTAATCAAAAAACCAAAGTAATAGGGGTTATTTTACCAAAAATAGTACATCACTTTTTCTCCACAGTTATAATGGGTATTGAAGATGGAGCTAACACAAAAGGGTATAATATAATGGTTTGTTTTTCTAATGAATCTTATAAAAAAGAGGTAGAAACTTTAAAGGTGTTATCAAATGGTAGTGTAGATGGTATAATTGTTTCTATAGCTAGTGAAACCCTTGAAAATAAGGATTTTAATCATTTTGAAGGTTTGGTGTCTGAAGAAATCCCTTTAGTGCTTTTTGACAGGGTTGTTGATGAGGTTTTGTGTGATAAGGTAGTTGTTGATGATGTAGGAGCTGGTTATAAAGCAACCAAATACTTATTAGATAATGGAAGAAAAAAAATAGCTTTAATAACCACGCCTAAACATGTAAATGTAGGTGCATTAAGAAGACAGGGTTACGAAAAAGCCTTGATAGAAGCATATATTAAAACCAATGAAGATATTGTGGTAGAAATTGATGAAGATGCAGATATTAAATCGCAAATAGAAACTGTTTTTAAAGAAGATATTGATGCTGTTTTTGCTGTAAACGAAATTTATGCAGCCAATACTATGAGAGTAGCTAAAGAAAAAGGATTAAAAATTCCTGAAGACTTTTCTGTTATTGGTTTTACAGATGGATTGATTTCAGAATATTCCTCTCCGTCAATTACAACCATAGCACAACATGGATTTACTATGGGAAGACAAGCAGTAGAATTGTTAATAGAAAGAATCGAAAAAGAGTCTGAAAACTTCAAGCCAAAAAAGATTGTAATTTCAAGTGATTTAAAGATTAGAGAATCAACAAAGTCTTTAATTTAGATGTTGATTTAATCGTGTTATTTTTACGAAACCGTTTTCGTTATAATTATCATTTTTTTAACTTTCACGAAACCGTCGTCGTAATTTTACTGTCTTTTTTTTATCGATATCATAAAATTTAAATATATTTGTTGTCATATTAAGGTTTATCAATAAGTTTTATTCCACACTTTTAAACAATTGATAAGTCGATGTACTTATCGTAATATTAATTAACAATATTCGATAATGGAAAAGCGTAAATTAAGCTTCTGGCAAATCTGGAACATGAGTTTTGGGTTTCTGGGAATACAATTTGGATTCGCCCTTCAAGGTGGATTTATGTCAAGAATTTTTCAAACTCTAGGAGCAGGTAAAGATGATATACCCTTACTCTGGATTGCTGCTCCATTAACAGGTCTGCTTGTTCAACCTATTATTGGTTATATGAGTGATAGAACTTGGAGCTCAAAATGGGGTAGAAGAAGACCTTACTTTTTAATAGGTGCAATTTTAAGTTCGTTAGCTCTATTTTTTGTACCTCATTCTCCTGCTTTGTGGGTTGCAGCTGGATTTCTATGGATTTTAGACGCGTCCATTAACGTTTCTATGGAGCCTTTTAGAGCTTTGGTTGCAGACAAATTACCAAAGTCTCAACGTTCGTATGGTTTTGTAGTACAAACATTAATTATTGGTATTGGAACCTGGGTGGCAAGTAATTTACCTTGGATGGTTTCACAATTAGGAGTAAGTAACGAAGCTGCTTCTGGTGTTGTACCAATGTCTGTAAAAGTCGCTTTTGCTATTGGTGCATTTGTTTTTTTAGCAAGTATTTTATATACCGTTTTTACTACTGATGAATATCCTCCTGAGGATATGGAAGAGTTTGAAAAAGAAAAAGCAAAGAAAAATAATTTCATTCCCGACATTCTGAATAATATTGGAAGTATGCCAACTACTATGAAAAAATTGGGGATAATTCAATTTTTTTCATGGTTTGCTTTTTTTACAATGTGGAGTTTAGCTAATCCAGCATTAACAGAACATGTTTTTGGTACACCTGCTCCAGTAGAATCAGCTTATAACATGACTGATACAGTTGAAGCAGAGGCTTTTAATATTGCGAATACTAAATTTCAAGAATCTTCGAATTCAGTAGGTTCAGCAATGGGAGTTTATGGTTTGTCATCTATGGCTTTTGCTTTGTTATTAACATTATACACTGCTAAAAGAAATATTAATAGAAAATACGTGCATTTATTTTCTTTAATTTTAGGTGGAGTTGGGTTTTTGTCTATGAATTATGCATCCCCAGATACTCTAAAGTATTGCTTTGTATTAATAGGTTTTGCTTGGGGTAGTATATTATCTATGCCATACGCAATGTTATCTAGTTCAGTTGACCCCAAAAAAATGGGAGTAATTATGGGTATTTTCAATATGTTTATTGTAATCCCACAGATTATTGCAGCTTTAGGAGGAATCAATTATGTATCTAACTTATTAGGAGACGAAGCTATAAATGCAATGACTGTTGCAGGTGTTAGTTTGGTAATTGCGGGTTTATGTAATCTGTTAATCACCAACAACAATGCTATTCGTTATCAAGAAGAAAATTAAAGATTAAAATGAAAAAAGGATTTATATTCGATTTAGATGGTGTTATCGTAGATACTGCCAAATATCATTATTTAGCTTGGAAAAAATTAGCTAACCAATTAGGTTTCGAATTTACTGAAGAACAAAACGAACTTTTTAAAGGTGTGAGTAGAAAACGCTGTTTAGAAATTTTATTAGAAATCGGTAAAAGAGAAGCAACACAAGAAGAATTTGATAAATGGATGATTGACAAAAATGTCGATTATTTAGAATTTATAAGAAATATGGATGCATCAGAAATACTACCTGATGTACCAAAAATATTAGAATATTTAAAAGAAAATAACATACCAATTGCTTTAGGTTCTGCAAGTAAAAATGCAAAACCCATTTTAGAAAAAGTAGGTTTGTTACCTTATTTTGATGCAATTGTAGATGGTAATCACGTTACCAAAGCAAAACCAAATCCAGAAGTATTTTTATTAGCTGCACAGCAGTTAGGGGTAAATGCTAATGATTGTGTGGTTTTTGAAGATGCAGTTGCAGGTATACAAGCAGCCAATGCTGCAAAAATGATAAGTATTGGTATTGGAGATAAAAATGTGCTTTCTGAAGCGCAATTCAATTTTAATGATTTTACAGAAATCAGTACTCGTTTTATAAAAGATTTAATAGAAAATTAAGATGAATCAAGTTTATATACAACCAAATGAGTGGTCAATTCTAGAAGAAGGATTTGATACACAAATGGTAAAATCTTCAGAAAGTTTGTTCAGTATTGGTAATGGAGCCATGGGACAACGTGCCAATTTTGAAGAAGAATATACAGGCCCAACTTTTCAAGGAAGTTATATTGCAGGGGTTTATTATCCTGATAAAACTCGTGTAGGATGGTGGAAAAACGGATATCCAGAATATTTTGCAAAAGTTTTAAATGCACCAAACTGGATAGGAATTAACGTGTTAATTAACAATGAAAAATTAGATTTATATACCTGTAAAGAAGTTGTAAACTTTAAAAGAGAGCTCAACATGCAAGAGGGTTGGTTGTCAAGAAGTTTTGAAGCTGTTTTACAAAATGATGTAAAAATTAAAGTAGAAACCAAACGTTTTTTAAGTTTAGATTTAGATGAAGTTGGTGCCATTTCTTACAATATTACTCCTTTAAGTAATGATGTAAGCATCACTTATATTCCTTATTTAGATGCAGGTATTACCAATGAAGATACCAATTGGGATGACCAATTTTGGGATGTTTTGGGAGTTTCTCAAGACAATCATCAGTCTTTTATAGAAGCAAGAACCATGAAAACACATTTTTATACGTGTACTTTTATGGAGTCTAAAATATTTATTGATGGTAATGAAATTACAACGAATAGCGCAAATGAGCAATCAAGTAATTTTATAGCTAATAAATATCAACAAGAAATTAAAAAAGATCAAACCTATTCCATTCATAAATTTGGTGGATATGTTGTAGATCGAAATCACGATAAAAACGAATTGGTTGCTGCAGCAAAAACAGCTTTAGAGAAAGCTGTAAGTTTCGGTTTCGATGCTTTATTGGCCATGCAAAAAGAAGCTTGGGCAAAAATCTGGAGCATGTCAGACATCACCATAGAAGGTGATGTAAAAGCACAACAAGGTATTCGTTTTAATATTTTTCAGTTAAATCAGACCTATTTAGGTACAGATGCTTCTTTAAATATCGGTCCAAAAGGATTTACAGGAGAAAAATACGGAGGAAGTACGTATTGGGATACAGAAGCGTATTGTATTCCTTTTTATATGGCCACTAAAGATCAATCTGTAGCAAGAACTTTGTTAGAATACAGATACAAACATTTAGAGAAAGCTATTGAAAATGCTGAGAAATTAGGATTTACAAACGGAGCAGCATTGTATCCAATGGTTACCATGAATGGTGAAGAATGTCATAATGAATGGGAAATTACTTTCGAAGAAATTCATAGAAATGGTGCTATTGCTTTTGCCATTTATAATTACCATCGTTTTACGGAAGATTATTCTTACATCCCAGAAAAAGGTTTGGAAGTTTTAATCGGAATTGCACGTTTTTGGCATCAAAGAGTCAACTTTTCTACAGATAAAAATAAGTTTGTAATGTTAGGCGTAACTGGACCAAATGAATATGAGAATAACATCAACAATAATTTTTATACCAACTATATTGCAAAATGGTGTATCAATTACGCTTTAGAAAATATTGACATTGTTAAAAGCGATTTCACTGCTGATTATAGCAGAATTAAAGAAAAAGTAGCTTTTACAGATGAGGAATTGGCTTCTTGGAAAAATGTTGCAGACAATATGTATTTTCCATATTCAGAAAAGCACAATGTGTATTTGCAACAAGATGGTTTTTTAGACAAAGAATTAATTACTGTTGCAGATTTAGATCAAAGCCAAAGACCTATCAACCAGAAATGGAGTTGGGACAGAATTTTACGTTCGCCTTACATAAAACAAGCGGATACTTTGCAAGGTTTTTACATGTTCGAAGATCATTTTACAACAGAAGAATTAGAGCGTCATTTCGATTTTTACGAGCCATTTACTGTACACGAAAGTTCGCTTTCGCCTTGTGTGCATAGTATTCAAGCTGCAAAATTAGATAGAATGGAGCAAGCGTATACCTTCTATTTAAGAACCTCTCGTTTAGATTTAGATGATTACAATCACGAAGTAGAAGAAGGTTTACACATTACTTCTATGGCAGGAACTTGGATGAGTATTGTTGAAGGTTTTGGAGGAATGAGAATAGTAAATAACACACTTTCTTTTGCGCCAAAAATTCCTGAAGGATGGAATTCTTATTCGTTTAAAGTGAATTTTAGACAGCAAGTAATTACGGTAAACGTAAGTCAGAATGATACAAAATTTAAACTAGAAGGTACTAAAGCCATTGACATTTTAGTAAACGGAGAAACAGTAACTGTAACACCAAATTAATTTATTTTAGTAGAAATCATGAAACATTTCAGAAACATTTTTTTAGCAGTATTTACATTCATTTTAATTTCTTGTAACACTACAGAAACTCAAAAATATGTTTCTGAAGTTTCGGTTTCTAATTCGTTTTTAGAACGAGTAGAACCTTTGCATTGGTGGGTAAATATGAAAAATACTTCGCTGCAATTGTTGGTAAAAGAAACCAATATTGGGCAAGCAACACCCACAATTTCTTATGATGGTGTAACTTTAAAAAAAGTAAACAAAGCAAAGAGCAACAATTATTTATTTTTAGATTTAACTATAGATCCAAATACAAAACCAGGTAAATTCGACATCGTTTTTACTTTTGATGATCAAACAAAAAAAACACATACTTACGAGTTAAAACAACGTGAAAAAAAGGCTGAAGATTATGTTGGTTTTAATAATACTGATGCCATTTATCTAATTACTCCAGATCGTTTTGCAAATGCTGATGAAAGCAATGATGTTAACAAAAACTTGAATGAAACTGTTATAGACAGAACAGATAATTACAAACGTCATGGAGGAGATTTACAAGGAATTACCAATAACCTCGATTATATTTCAGATTTAGGTTTTACTACAGTTTGGCCAACTCCTGTGTTAGAAAATAACATGCACGAAGGTTCTTATCATGGTTATGCAATTACAGATTATTACAAAGTAGATCCTCGTTTTGGAAATTTATCTGACTATAAAAATTTAGCAGATGAATTGCGAAAAAAAGGAATGAAATTAATCATGGATCAGGTTGCAAATCATTGTGGTTTAGAGCACTGGTGGATGAAAGATTTGCCTTTTGAAGATTGGGTAAATCATCAAAAAAACTATGAAGACAATATTGAGAATTGGGATTATAAAACCAATATCAACTCAAATCATAGAAGAACTACAAATCAAGATTTGTATGCTTCAGAAGCCGATAGAAAAGGAAATAATGAAGGTTGGTTTGTGGCAACAATGCCAGATTTAAATCAGCGAAATCCATTTATGGCAAACTATATCATTCAAAATTCGATTTGGTGGATAGAAACTTTGGGTTTAGGAGGCATTCGTCAAGACACTTATCCTTATCCTGACAAAGATTTTATGGCAAATTGGGCAGGAGCAATTATGAATGAATATCCAAATTTTTCAATTGTTGGCGAAGAATGGAGCTACAATCCTTTATTGGTGGGTTATTGGCAAAAAGGGGCTAAAAACAAAGATGGTTACGAATCGAATCTAAAATCTACGATGGATTTCCCAATGGAAAAAGCAATTATAGACGGAATTAACGAAGAAGAATCTTGGGACAAAGGTTTGGTAAAATTATACGAAGGTTTGGCAAATGATTTTCATTATGCTTCTCCAAAAGACATCATGATTTTCTTAGACAATCATGACAAAAGTAGGTTATATACAGAAGTAAAAGAAGATGTAGCAAATGCAAAAATGGCATTAGGTTATATGTTGCTATTACCTAGAATTCCGCAAATTTATTACGGAACAGAAATTTTAATGGATGATACTGCAAATCCTGGAGATCATGGATTAATAAGAACAGATTTTCCTGGTGGTTGGCAAGGTGATCAAGTAAATGCTTTTACAAGTTTAGGTTTGTCTGATGATCAAAAATCGATGCAAGATTTTGTGAAAATCGTTCTAAATTATAGAAAAAATAGCAAGGCAATTCAAGAAGGAAAAACAATTCATTTTGCACCTTTTATGGGAACTTATTTTCTGTTTAGAGTTTTAAATGATGAGGTTGTAGTGCATATCATCAATAAAAATGACAAACCAATTAGTATCGATTTAAAACGTTTTAAAGAAGTTGGTTTAGAAGGTAAAACTTTAAAAAATATCATTACAGGTGAAGCTTTTTTATGGAAAGATGCTATTGAGCTGTCAGAAAAAGGAAGCGTAATTTTAAGTACAAAAAATAATTAATTTACAAGACCTTTTATGTTTTTAAAACCTGAAAGGTTTATATTTTTTAATCATGAAAAAAATACTCATCTTACTAGCAATCACAATTTGTATTTCTTGTCATAAAACTGAAAAAGATAAAAAGCAAGAATCATCAAAATCAGCAATAAAAGCACACGAATTATCAACAACAACTTTAGCTGCAGGAAAATTAATAAGAGTAGATTCTTTTACAAGTCAATTTATAAAACCAAGACCAGTTGATGTTTGGTTGCCAGAAAGCTATTCCGAAGAAAAAAAATATGCAGTTTTATACATGCATGATGGCCAAATGTTATTTGATGAAACCACCACTTGGAACAAACAAGAATGGAAGATAGATGAAGTGGCTTCAAAATTAATGAAAAATGGAGTTACCAAAGATTTTATTGTAGTGGCAATTCATAATATTGCTGAAATTAGATGGCTAGATTTGTATCCAGAAAAAGCAATGAATTTTCTAACCCAAAAAGAGTTAGAACTCGTAAAAAGTTTTTCGAATAATGATGTGGAATTGTCAGATTTAAAAGGAGATGAATACCTGAAATTTTTAGTTGAAGAACTTAAACCTTATATCGATAAAAATTATGCTGTTTTTACCAATAAAGAAAACACTTTTGTGGCAGGTTCTTCTATGGGCGGCTTAATGTCTATGTATGCAATTACCCAATATCCAGCCATTTTTCAAGGCGCTGCATGTATTTCTACACATTGGGTGGGTGCACAACCTGTAGAAAATAATCCATTACCAAAATCAATATTTACCTATTTAGAAAAGAATGTACCAGATGCAAAAACACATAAAATTTATTTTGATTATGGAAACAAAACTTTAGATCAATTTTATCCACAATATGCACCAAAAGTGGATGCTATTTTTCTAAATAATGGGTACACTTCAGAAAATTATAAGAATTTATTTTTTGAAGGCACCAATCATTCAGAAATTTCTTGGCAACAAAGAATAGACATTCCATTGACTTTTTTATTAAAAAAATAAACTATAAATCCTGCAAGATTTTTAAAACCTTGTAGGTATCAATCATATGAAAAAATATATAATCCCTTTCTTATTTCTTTTTCTAGTCAATTTTACAATTGCACAAAATCCCAATAGAGTATATAAATCTCATAATGAGGAGGATGGTGTTTTCACAGTAGTTACAAATGATGGTACCTATAAATTTCATTTTTATACAGATGCTATTGTTGAAACAACTTTTATCCCACTAAATGAAAAAGTAAATAAAAAAAGCCATGCAGTTATTTTAGAACAAAAACCAATTAAAACAACGTATAAATATAGTGGAAATATAATTTCATTTTCCAGTGAATCTATCTCTATTGACATTACTACAGAACCTTTTCAAATTTCATATTCTGATAAGAATAATAATTTGATTACCTCAGAAAAACAAGGGTATTACAAATCCAAACACATTCCTTTAGATTTGGTTAGTGGAAATATTGTTGCAGATGAAACCGAAAAAATCGAGTTCAATTTAACCAATGATGAGATTTTATATGGAACAGGAGCAAGAGCTTTAGGGATGAACAGAAGAGGAAACAGATTGCCTTTGTACAACCGAGCACATTATGGTTATGAAACAAAATCTGAGTTGATGAATTTTACAATTCCGTTAGTGATTTCATCAAAAAAATACATGATTCATTTTGATAATGCTCCAATTGGATATTTAGATTTAGACAGTAAAAAAGACAATACGTTAACTTACGAAACCATTTCTGGAAGTAAAACCTATCAAATTATTGTTGGTGATTCTTGGCAAGATTTAATCGAAAATTATACCAATTTAACAGGAAAACAACCTTTACCACCAAGATGGACATTAGGTAATTTTTCGAGTAGATTTGGATATCATTCTCAACAAGAAACAGAAGCTACAATAGCAAAATTTCAAGAAGAAAAGATTCCTGTAGATGCAGTAATTTTAGATTTGTATTGGTTTGGAAAAACAGTACAAGGAACCATGGGGAATTTAAAAGTGGATAAAGATTCTTTCCCAGATATGAAAGGGATGATTGCTCGTTTAAAAGACAAAGGCGTAAAAACAGTATTAATTACTGAGCCATTTATTTTATCGAATTCTAAAAAATGGAAAGAAGCAGATCAAAAAGGAATTTTGGCTAAAGACAGCATTGGCAATTCAGCAAAATATGATTTCTATTTTGGTAACACTAGCATTGTTGATATCTACAAAAAAGAAGGAAAAGATTGGTTCTGGAATATTTATAAAGAGATTCTAAACCTAGGTGCAAAAGGACTTTGGGGAGATTTAGGAGAACCAGAAGTATTGCCTTCGTGGGTTACTTTTAACCAAAATCTAAAAGCAGATGAAATCCATAATTTGTATGGTCATGATTGGGCAAAATTAATTTTTGAAGGTTATCAAAAAGAATATCCAACAGAAAGACCTTTTATTTTAATGCGAGCAGGAGCTGCTGGTTCACAACGATTTGGAATGATTCCTTGGTCTGGAGATGTCAATAGAACTTGGGGAGGTTTGCAATCGCAACCAGAAATTGCCTTACAAATGGGAATGCAAGGTTTGGGTTATATGCACTCAGATTTAGGCGGATTTGCAGGTGCAAATTTAGATGATAATTTATACACTCGCTGGTTGCAATATGGCGTTTTTCAGCCAATTTTTAGACCTCATGCACAAGAAGATGTGGCAAGTGAACCTGTTTTTAGAAGTGATAAAGCTAAGAGATTAGCTAAAAAATCTATAGAATTACGCTACAAATTATTGCCTTATAATTACAACTTGGCGTTCGAAAATAATCAAAAAGGAATGCCTTTAATGCGTCCTATTTTCTTTGAAGAAGAAGATGCAAATTTAATGACAAATTCAACGACTTATTTATGGGGAAAAGATTTTTTAATCACACCTATTTTAAAAGATTCAGTAGAAACAAAAGCAATTTATTTTCCGAAAACTGCCAATTGGATTGATTTTTATACGGATGAAAAAATTGAAGGAGGACAAACAAAAAGTGTTCAAGTTCAAGAAAATTCCATTCCTACTTATGTAAGAGAAGGCGCATTTATTTTAATGACGAATCTAGTGCAAAGTACAGACAAGTACAAAGCAGATGAATTAGAAGTTCATTATTATTACCATAGTTCAAAACAAGAAACCGAAAGAACGTTTTATAATGATGACGGTTTAACAGCCAATGCCTTTGAAAAAGACGCTTTTGAAATTTTAGAATTTGAAGCAGAGTTTGATAAAAAGTATCTAGAAATAGATTTTGAAGCTGAATTTGGAGAAAACTGGAATCCGTCAGAAAAAGAAATTAAATTGATTGTTCATAACATTCATCACAACCCTAAAAAAATAAAAGTAAATGGAAAAAGAACACGAATTTCATCAAAAGAAAACACGCTTACAATTCCGTTAAAATGGAATCCTAAAAAAGAATTAAAAATTAAAATATCCTTAAAATAAATCAATTATGAAAAAAATACATTCGTATGCATTAGCTGTAATTTTATCAATTGTAATTGGTTGTACATCCGAAAAAGTATCAGATAAAAAAATGAAAAATCCTAGTGTAAAGAAAAAAGCAGTGGTTTATCAGGTTTTTACGCGTTTGTTTGGAAATACAAACACCACCAATAAACCTTGGGGAACCATTGAAGAAAATGGCGTTGGTAAGTTCAATGATTTTACAGATAAAGCTTTGTCAGAAATTAAAGATTTAGGAGTTACGCATATTTGGTATACAGGTGTGCCACATCATGATGTAATTCGTGATTATACAAAATATGGCATTTCTAATGATGATCCTGATGTGGTTAAAGGTAGAGCAGGATCTCCTTACGCTGTAAAAGATTACTACAATGTAAATCCGGATTTGGCTGTAATTGTAGAAAATAGATTAGAAGAATTTGAAGCTTTAATAGCGCGTTCTCATAAAAACGGATTGAAAGTAATTATAGATATTGTACCTAATCACGTGGCCAGAAATTACAAAAGTCTGTCTAATCCAGAAGGAGTTAAAGATTTTGGAGCAGAAGATGATACTTCTGTGGTTTATGATGTAGATAATAATTTTTATTACAATCCTGAGAAACCTTTCCAAGTTCCAGAATTTTTAAATGATTATGCACCTTTGGGTGGAGAAAATCATCCTTTATCTGATGGAATGTTTGATGAAAATCCATCCAAATGGACAGGAAATGGAGCAAGATCTGTAAAGCCAAATTTTTACGATTGGTACGAAACTGTAAAAGTGAATTATGGAATATCACCAGAAGGTAAAAAAGATTTTTCTGATTTACCAGAAGGTGCAGAAAACCTAGATTACAAAAAACATTTTGAATTTTGGCAAGATAAAAAAATACCCAATTCTTGGATTAAATTCAGAGACATTGCCTTGTATTGGTTAGACAAAGGTGTGGATGGTTTTCGTTTTGACATGGCAGAAATGGTGCCAGTTGAGTTTTGGAGTTTTATGAACTCATCTATTAAAATGAAAAATCCGGATGCATTTTTATTGGCAGAAGTATATCAACCGCATTTATACAGAGATTATATTAAAAAAGGAAAAATGGATTATTTATACGACAAAGTTCAGTTGTATGATACCCTTAAAAACATCATGCAAGGTCGTGGTTCTACAGATCATATTGCGCCAATTCAAGACGATTTAAAAGATATAGAACATCACATGTTGCATTTTTTAGAAAATCATGATGAGCAAAGAATTGCAAGTCCAGAATTTGCAGGCAATGCATTAAAAGCCAAACCAGCCATGGTAGTTTCTGCCACTATTTCTACAGCACCAACCATGATATATTTTGGTCAAGAATTTGGAGAAGATGGTTCTGAAAATGCTGGTTTTGGAACGCCTTCTAGAACATCTATTTTCGATTATGTTGGAGTGCCATCTCTACAAAGATGGGTCAACAACAAGCAATTTGATGGTGGGCAATCTACCCAAGAAGAATTGTACTTGAGAGATTTTTACAAAAGATTGCTAAACTTTACATTACAAAGTGACGCATTGATGGGCGAATACCAAGACATACATCATCATAACAGATATAACACAGAATGGTACAATGATAAAGTAGTGTCTTTTGTACGTTATAAAGGTGATGAAAAATTGATTATTGTCGCTAATTTTAATGCAGAAAACACCTATGGTTTCGAGTTGAGTTTACCAGGTGATATCATTACAAAATGGAATTTAAAGGATGGTGAATATCAATTAAAAGACCAATTGTATAACGAATATTCATCAACTTTAAAAGTAGAAAACAATCAAGCAAAAGTTAGGATAGATATAAAACCTTTGGAATCTTTTATTTTAAAACTTCAATAATACCTATAAGTAACTTTCAGGTTTTTAAAACCTGAAAGCTCTATTATTTACACCATATAATTATGAAAAAAATATTTTTATTCTTAAGTCTAGTAGCATTTTATAGTTGTGCTACATCAGAAAAAAAAGATGATAAAAAAACGACCCAAAAAGAATTTGTTTGGGAAGGAGCAAATATCTATTTCTTGTTAACCGATCGTTTTAATAACGGTGATACAAAAAATGATATTAACTTTAATAGAACCAAAGAAACAGGAAAATTACGTGGTTTTGAAGGTGGAGATCTCAAAGGAATTACCCAAAAAATTAAAGAAGGCTATTTTACCAAATTAGGAATCAATGCCATTTGGATGACTCCGATTGTTGAGCAAATTCACGGAAGTACAGACGAAGGAACAGGCGTTTCTTACGGTTTTCATGGTTATTGGGCCAAAGATTGGACCAAAATCGATCCAAATTATGGAACCAAAGAAGATTTAAAAGAATTGGTAGCTGTTGCACATAAAAACGGAATTAGAATTTTGTTAGATGCTGTCATCAATCACACAGGGCCTGTTACCGAAAAAGATCCTGTTTGGCCAAGCAATTGGGTAAGAACAGAACCAAAATGCGAATACAATAATTACGAAAATACCATTAGTTGTACTTTGGTAAACAACTTGCCAGATATTAAAACAGAAAGTAATGAAACTGTAGATTTACCTCCGCAATTAGTTGCAAAATGGAAAGCAGAAGGACGTTATGAACAAGAAGTTAAAGAATTAAATGAATTCTTTGCAAGAACTGGACATCCAAGAGCACCGCGTTTTTACATCATGAAATGGTTGACAGATTATATTACTGAATTCGGAATTGATGGCTACAGAGTAGATACTGTAAAGCACACAGAAGAATATGTTTGGCAAGAATTTAAGCAAGCATGTGATTTTGCTTTTGCGGAATTCAAGAAAAATAATCCTGATAAAATTTTAGATGATACCCATTTTTATTTAGTTGGTGAGGTTTATAATTATGCAATTTCTCACGGAAAAGCTTTTGATTTTGGTGATAAAAAAGTCAATTATTTTGACAATGCTTTCAACAGTTTAATCAATTTTGAAATTAAATGGAATGCCAAACAAATGCCAGCAGCCGCTGTTTTTAAGAAATACGATAGTATTTTACAAAATGATTTAAAAGATTATGGCGTATTAAATTACATGACTTCTCATGATGATGGGCAACCTTTTGATAAAGAAAGAAAATTGCCTTACAAAACAGCAACCATGCTATTTTTAACACCAGGAACTGCACAGGTTTATTATGGTGATGAATCTGCAAGACCTTTAATAATTGAAGGAACTGTTGGTGATGCCACTTTACGTTCTACGATGAATTGGGATGCTATTGATGCTGATGCAGAAACTCAGAAAATTATGCAACACTGGCAAAAATTAGGTCAGTTTAGAGCCAATCATATGGCTGTTGGTGCTGGTAAACATCAAGTAATTTCAGAAGAAAATGGATTGGTTTTTTCTAGAGTTAGAAATGATGATCAAGTTGTTATCGGAATTGATTTGCCAAAAGGAAACAAAGAAATAGAAGTTGCTTCCCAATTTAAAAATGGAACGCAATTGCATGATTTTTATTCAAACCAAACCCTTGAGGTAAAAGACGGAAAGGTAGCACTAAACTCAGATTTTGATATGGTTCTTCTAGAAAAAAAATAATGATAAAAAAACAGTTTTAATTATTTTAGGTGCTGTAATTACATTTATTGCTTATGATCTAAAGTTTTTTGTTATATCATAAAAAGATTACGAGGAAGATAATCATAAGTTGTAAAATTTGGTGTTGAGTTTTCATTTAGCATTAGGTGGTGGTTTAGCAATCAGTATAAAAAAGAAAGATTAACTGAATAATTTTAGCATAAAAAAACCGAGCATTTGCTCTAGTCATGGTCGGAATTTCTTCCGACTATTTTTTTAGGTTTCAAAATGGTCTAATTTTCCTTCACATTTTAGAACTATAATAGCAATAGCTAAATTTCTGAGTTCCACCTTAAATCTTCTTTTAACGGTTTTAATCATCTTGATGGGGTAGATTTTTACATTTCATAAAATAAGTTTATCTTGCAATTGTTATGCATGCATAATAAATTAAAAAAAGTTTTTGTTTTAAACAAGAATTCAGATAAAACTCTTATTCCTGTAAAAATGGGAATTTAACATTATAATTATGAAATATCCACACATTTTCGAGCCATTAGATTTAGGATTTACCACATTAAAAAATAGAATTTTAATGGGGTCTATGCATACAGGTTTAGAAGAGGAGAAAAAAGGCTATGAAAAAATGGCAGTATATTTTGCTGAAAGAGCAAAAGGAGGTGTAGGATTAATTGTAACTGGAGGAATAGCACCAAACATACAAGGCTGGACAGCACCTTTTTCAGCAAGGCTAAGTTCAAAAAAACATGTTACCAACCACCAAAAGGTTACCAAAGCGGTTCATGACGAAGGAGGTAAAATATGTATGCAAATTTTACATTCAGGGCGTTATGGGTATCATCCTTTTAATGTAGCACCATCAAAAATAAAAGCACCTATAAATCCTTTTAAACCTTTTAAGTTGAGTGGTTTTGGAATTAAAAAAACAGTAAGAGATTTTGTAAACTGTGCAAAATTGGCTTTAGAATCTGGTTATGATGGGGTAGAAATAATGGGCTCTGAAGGGTATTTAATCAATCAATTTATAGCAAAAAGAACCAACAATAGAACTGATAATTATGGTGGGAGTTATAAAAATAGGATGCGACTTCCTGTTGAAATTGTTACCAAAATTAGACAAGCTGTAGGGGGTAAATTCATCATCATCTACAGATTATCTATGTTAGATTTGGTAGAAAAAGGGAGTTCTTGGGAAGAGGTTGTAGAGTTAGGAAAAGAAATTGAAAAAGCTGGCGCAACCATTATTAATACAGGAATTGGATGGCACGAATCTCGTATTCCTACAATTGCAACTTCTGTGCCAAGGGCAGCATTTACTTGGGTAACTAAAAAAATGAAAGAAGAAATTAAAATCCCTCTAATTACTTCTAATAGAATAAACATGCCAGAAACTGCAGAAAAAGTTTTGGCAGAAGGTCATGCAGATTTGGTTTCTATGGCACGTCCTTTTTTAGCAGATCCAGAATGGGTAAATAAAGCTAAAGCAGAAAAAGAAAATGAAATTAATACTTGTATTGCTTGTAACCAAGCGTGTTTAGATCACGCATTTCAGAAAAAAGTAGCAAGTTGTTTGGTAAATCCGAGAGCTTGTCACGAAACAGAATTGAATTACAAAATGACTTCAAATCCTAAAAAAATTGCGGTTATTGGTGCAGGACCAGCGGGTTTGGCTGCCTCTACAATTGCTGCTCAAAGAGGTCATATAGTTTCCTTATTTGATGCTGATTTAGAAATCGGAGGACAATTTAATATGGCAAAACAAATTCCTGGAAAAGAAGAGTTTTATGAAACCATTAGGTATTTTAAAAAGCAAATCGATTTGAATAATGTTAAAGTAAAACTGAATACAAAAGTTTCGGTCTCCGATTTAGAAAGTTCTGATTTTGATGAAATTATTCTAGCAACAGGCATCAAACCAAGAGTACTAAAAATTGAAGGAATCCATCATAAAAAAGTATTGAGTTATATTGATGTGTTAAAACATAAAAAACCTGTGGGTAAAAGAGTGGCTGTGATTGGTGCAGGAGGCATTGGTTTTGATGTTTCAGAATATTTAACACATCAAGGCGAATCTACGTCTAAAAATATTGAAGCTTGGTTGCAAGAGTGGGGCATAGATAAATCGCTTTCGGCAAGAAGTGGAATAGAAGGTATAACACCCGATTTTCACCCTGCTTCTAGAGAAATTTTTATGTTTAAAAGAAGCAAAGGAAAGTTTGGTGGCAATCTTGGTAAAACTACAGGGTGGATTCATAGAGCTAATTTAAAAAAGAAAAAAGTACAATTTATTGGTGAGGTTTCTTATACTAAAATTGATGATCAAGGCTTACATTATACTCAAAATGAAGTGCAAAAAGTTTTAGATGTAGATCATATTATTATTTGTGCTGGTCAAACTCCGTTTAAAGAATTGTATCAACCCTTATTAGATTTAGGTAAAAAAGTACATGTTATTGGTGGTGCAGATTTTGCTAGCGAATTAGATGCAAAAAGGGCTATTGATCAAGGAGCAAGGTTGGCTGCTGAGTTGTAAAAAATAATTAGTTACAATAGCAAGTTTTCTTAAAGAATAGCATCTAAATAGATAAATCAATTTAATAAACAAAAAATGAAAAATATTATAATATTAGTACTGTTTACAAGTAGTGTGGTCTATGCTCAGAGAGGTGGTGGAATGGAAAGAGGGCAGCAACAAAATCAAAACATGCAATCTAGGGCTAGAGAAATAAAAGAATTTAAAGCTAGTGATATAGCAGGTATTTTTTATTATGATGTAAAAACTGTAATTAAAAAAATAAAAGTTAAAGATAAAGAGCTTAAAAACAAAGTTTCTAAAACCTTAAAAGATTATAATTTTAAAATTAAAGAAATTGCATTTTTAAACAGCGATAATTTTAAATCACTTGATATTTTAATGAAATCTAACAGAGGCAATACAAGAAATGCAAGACAACAAAATAATAGCAGCCAACAGCCAAGAGAAGCAGATAGTTTGAGAATAAAAGTGCGAGAAATTATAAGACCGATAAAAAGAAATGTTCGTAAAAACGAAGAAGTTTTAAACGAAAATTTAGCTAGTATTTTGTCAGAAAAACAAAATAAAAAATGGTTAAAATATCAAAAAAGCCAAAAAGAAAAACTAGCACCCCAAAAACCTCAAAATAATAATAGAACAATGCAACAACGAGCACGCACATTTCAGAGTGCTGGAAGAAGGTTTTAACACTCTAAAAATACCAAGCTTAAAAATCTTCAAATAGCAATCATTACCTATTTTGTATAGCTAATATCCCTATTTTTTCTGATATTTGTAATTCAACTAATTCAATACAGATTATGGCGATGAATAAAAATACAGTCCTTGGGTGGGCTACAATGTTAATGATTGCAATGGGAGTGATATTAATTTTAATGGGCGCTACTAGATACGAAGATGTTGCTGGTTGGGGATTTGCAACAGTTGGTATTGGTTTTTTTTGCATAGCTTGGGTATTTAATGCCTTAAAAGGAAGAGTCTAAACAAGTCTACAATTTCAGTAGCATTTTCAGTTTAATTATTTTAAAGATTACAATACATGAGCGACGATAAAAAAGTCATCTTTTCGATGAATAAGGTTTCTAAAACCTATCAATCTACAGGAAAACAAGTTTTAAAAGATATTTATTTAAGTTTTTTTTACGGAGCCAAAATCGGGATTCTTGGTTTAAACGGATCAGGTAAATCAACCTTATTAAAAATTATTGCAGGTGTAGAAAAGAATTTTCAGGGTGATGTTACTTTTTCACCTGGTTATAAAGTAGGATACTTAGAGCAAGAGCCACAACTAGACCCAGAAAAAACAGTATTAGAAATTGTAAAAGAAGGGGTTGCAGAAACGGTTGCCATTTTAGATGAATACAACAAAATCAACGATATGTTCGGTTTAGAAGAGGTGTATTCTGATGCAGATAAAATGGAAAAGCTAATGAACCAACAAGCAGAATTACAAGATAAAATTGATGCTGCTAACGCATGGGAATTAGATACCAAACTAGAAATTGCCATGGATGCGTTACGAACGCCTGATTCTGATAAAAAAATCGGAGTACTTTCTGGTGGTGAAAAAAGACGTGTGGCTTTATGTAGACTGTTACTACAAGAACCAGAAATTTTATTGTTAGATGAGCCTACCAACCACTTAGATGCAGAATCCGTACATTGGTTAGAGCATCATTTAGCACAGTATAAAGGAACTGTAATTGCGGTAACGCATGATAGATATTTCTTAGATAATGTTGCAGGTTGGATTTTAGAACTCGATAGAGGAGAAGGTATTCCTTGGAAAGGAAATTACTCTTCTTGGTTAGATCAAAAATCACAACGATTGGCGCAAGAAAGCAAAACAGCTTCTAAACGTCAAAAGACATTAGAACGCGAGTTAGATTGGGTGCGTCAAGGGGCAAAAGGGCGTCAAACAAAGCAAAAAGCACGTTTGAAGAATTACGAAAAGTTAATGAGCCAAGATCAGAAACAAGTAGATGCTAAATTGGAAATTTATATTCCTAATGGTCCAAGACTAGGAACCAATGTAATTGAAGCAACAGGGGTTTCTAAAGCCTATGGCGATAAATTACTCTACGAAGAGTTAGCTTTTAATTTGCCACAAGCAGGAATCGTGGGAATTATTGGGCCAAATGGGGCAGGAAAAACAACTATTTTTAGAATGATAATGGGCGAAGAAACGCCTGATAAAGGAAGTTTTAAAGTAGGTGAAACTGCTAAACTGGCCTACGTAGATCAAGCACACTCAGATATTGATCCTAATAAAACCATTTGGGAAAACTTTTCTGATGGTCAAGATTTGGTAATGATGGGGGGCAGACAAGTAAATTCGAGAGCCTATTTAAGTCGATTTAATTTTTCTGGGAGTGAGCAAAACAAAAAAGTGGCTACACTTTCTGGTGGAGAGAGAAACAGATTGCATTTGGCAATGACCTTAAAAGAAGAAGGCAATGTTTTACTTTTAGATGAGCCCACCAACGATTTAGATGTAAATACCTTAAGAGCCTTAGAAGAAGGATTGGAAAACTTTGCAGGATGTGCAGTCGTAATTTCTCACGATAGATGGTTTTTAGATAGAATTTGTACTCATATTTTAGCTTTTGAAGGCGATAGCCAAGTGTATTTCTTTGAAGGTTCTTTCTCTGATTATGAAGAGAATAAAAAGAAACGTTTAGGTGGAGATTTAATGCCAAAACGTATCAAATACAAAAAATTGATTCGATAAACCAACCAATTTGTGCCTATCTTAAATAATAAAACCTTCATTCTTTTTTTAAGAATGAAGGTTTTAAATATTCAAATAATTAAAAAGTTGGGGGGTCAACGTTAATTAGATATTCAAAGATAATAATTTGATAAATAGTATGATAGGGGAAAAACCCTGTTTTTAAAACAGAAAAGAGACGGTCTAAAAAAGTATTAAAAAGTGTTATTTCGATTGTAATTGAGAATCTTATTTATTAATAAATAAATGTACAGGTTTTTCAACTTCGCTCAATATGACCTATAAATCTACTTTTCAGAAAGTCTCTTTTTTGTCAACTCTCAAATAGTTAGAAATCTACTAAAAAATTGCAATGTAAAAATGCATCTCATAATGCTTTTTCATACAAATGAAGTATAAAATATTGTTAGTTGTAAAACAAAATTTTATGCTAAAAATGTTATAAATAGTTAAAGTTTATTTTGTTTAACAAATTTTATTTATTTTTAAACAAAAATAGAATCATGAAAGTATCTTCATTTGTATACATCGCTATAACAACATTTATCTTGTTTTTTGTAACCATTCTTAGTGCTTTAAACTACTCATTTAGTTGGATATTTTATTTAACAGTTCTAGGTCAGTTTTTTGTGTTAGTTATGGTGTATAGGGTTTTAAAAGACAAATACACAACCAACAAAACTTTTGAGCATTTTTATGAAGATGCTCCTATACGTGTTGATGAAATCACAAAAGAAAAGTTTAGAAGCTCATAAATAGTGTGGGTTTTTTGTAATCATTTATAGTAAAAACAAAGTATTCATCTAAGGTTTTTTACATCACTAAAACAACATTCAATTTTTGTTTTCAGACTTATATAAAGAAGTCAAAACTTCTACAAAAAAAGACTCCAAACAAGCTAAATATTTAGAAATCTTTACAGTTTAAAATCGTTTTAAGAAGAAACAAATAAAGCACTAAAAATGGTAATTCAATTTTGTTTCATTCAATTTTTTTTAAAAAAAGAACTAAAAATAAATTAATGTTAAACTATTGGTTTTTATATCAAACATCCACCTAAAAGTCACTTATTCGTAATGTTAAAGAGTATCTTTGTACAAAATTTTTGAATCAAAAATTTTATAATAAAAAGATACCAAAAAAATGAATACACTATTTACAGAAGCTAGTTTTCAGA
This sequence comes from Polaribacter litoreus, assembly GCF_054584775.1. Classification (NCBI taxonomy): domain Bacteria; kingdom Pseudomonadati; phylum Bacteroidota; class Flavobacteriia; order Flavobacteriales; family Flavobacteriaceae; genus Polaribacter; species Polaribacter litoreus. Next base: position 173,167 of record NZ_JBTLRD010000002.1, read on the forward strand.
ATATGACAAATGTAGCTAATCGCTATGGGATTAGCGTAAACGCAGTTACTGATTTAACCCAAGCTTTAATGCGAAGTGGAGGAAGCATGGCACAATTTAACATTCAAGAATTAGGTGGTGGAGGCCAATGGATGTTAGGAGGAATGACAATGGTAGGCGATATGTTTAACAATGGCTTAAAAGCAACTGTAGACGGTTTATGTTTAGAGCTTTATAACTTGATTAATAATGGAGGCATACAATACAAACCGTTGCCAAAAGTAAAGCATCAAAACGGATCAATGTCTGGCAATGCTGGGAATTGGTGGGGAGATTTAGGTTTTCCAAACTCCACAGGAAGTCAGAATAATACCAGTTATGCTATTTTTTCACAAATCAATCGATTGGCAATTCAAGAAAACGGAAAAGTAACTGTTTTTGATACGTTAGATCATCAAATTGGAGGTACAGGACAACAACAAGGAGGTTCGTATTCAGTTTCGTTTACTAGTCAATATGGTACTGTAGATTTGAATCAGTTACCCATTGTTTCTGGAGGTGAAAATAGGCCACAACCAATACAAAACAACAATACTGTTGTACAGCAACAACCACAGCAAAATTTTCAAGAACCGATTGAAAATGTTGCGCAAAATAGCAATACAACCAACGTTGTTGAGGAAGATATTTTTATGAAAATAGAAAAAATGGCAGGTCTAAAAGATAAAGGTATTTTAACAGAACAAGAGTTTGAAAATAAAAAAGCAGAGCTGTTAAGTAGATTATAAATTCGGGGTTTAATTTATAAACGGCAAACACTTCTTACAGAGGTTTTTGCCGTTTTTTTGTGGATTATTAATTCCGTTTTCTTGTCATTTCGACCTTGTGGAGAAATTTCAAAGTAAGTTTATTGCAGATTTCTCGATTTCATTGCATTACACTCGAAAAGACATTTCACTTTTTAATTGTGTTTTGTTGTCATTTCGACCTTGTGGAGAAATCTCAAAGTAACTTGAATCATTCTTATTTGACATTCCATCATAATCAATTCGTTTTGTATAAGTATGAAGTAAATTTTCAATTGAGTTATTAATCATATTCTTTTTCAAATTATATCATATTTTTAATAGCATAATATTATATTTAAATATACAAAAAATTACCTTTTCAACTTTTACCCAATCCAAACACTTTTCCCAACTTATCAACAGAAAAAATAGAAAAAGTTCCGTTTAAAATTCAGCAAAATAATGGCACAAGCAGCATTGCATCAGGATCCATCTTTTATCGCGTCTTGATGCAACTTGTATTCCATCAGGTTCTGATGCGAATTGCATCAGGGTGTAATTTTGGTGTTTTCAAAATATTGATAATCAATAGTTTAAAAACGATTAAAAATTGTAGAAAAATCATTTAAAAAAAGAGTAGAATTTACTGCTAAGCATAAAGTTATTAACAAACTTTATTTGAATAGACATCGTATTTTAAATCCATATAAAAACATGGTAATCAGTGTAATAAACTATTGTTTAACAGTTGAATATCATTAAGTAAAGCTTAGTGTATTTTATAAAACGCTAATAAAGTCTACTTTTGGTAGCTGATATCTTTTATATTCATAAATATTAAGAAAAATGGCAAAAACATTATTTGACAAAGTATGGGATTCGCACGTTGTTCGTCAAGTTAAAGACGGACCAGATGTGTTTTTTATAGATCGTCATTTTATCCACGAAGTTACAAGTCCTGTAGCTTTTTTAGGATTAGAAAGTAGAGGAAACAGTGTAGTATATCCAGAACGCACATTTGCAACTGCAGATCATAATACACCAACTATAAATCAACATTTACCTGTGGCAGATCCTTTATCTGCAAATCAGTTAAAAGCATTAGAAAACAATGCTGCAAAATATGGTATTTCTCACTGGGGTTTAGGTGATGTGAATAACGGAATTGTACACGTTGTAGGACCTGAAAACGGAATTACCTTACCTGGAGCAACCATTGTTTGTGGAGATTCGCATACATCTACACATGGTGCTTTTGGTGCGATTGCTTTTGGTATTGGTACATCTGAGGTAGAAATGGTTTTGTCTACACAATGTATTATGCAACCTAAACCTAAAAAAATGCGTATTAACGTAAATGGTAAATTAGGTTTAGGGGTAACTCCTAAAGATGTTGCTTTATACATCATTTCTAAGCAAACAACTTCTGGAGCTACTGGTTATTTTGTAGAATATGCAGGTGATGTTTTCGAAGACATGACTATGGAAGGACGTATGACTGTGTGTAACTTATCTATTGAGATGGGAGCACGTGGTGGAATGATTGCACCCGATGCTAAAACTTTTGAATATATTAAAGGTCGTTCTCAAACTCCTAAAGGAGCAGATTGGGACAAAGCCATGAAATATTGGGAAACTTTATATACTGATGAAGGAGCTGAGTTTGATGTAGAATTCAATTACGAAGCATCAGATATTGAGCCAATGATTACTTATGGTACAAATCCAGGAATGGGAATTGGCGTTACAAAATCAATACCAAATGCTGAAACTGTAGAAGGTGGCGTAGAGACGTATAAAAAATCTTTAGGTTATATGTCTTTTAACGAAGGCGAAGCAATGATTGGTAAAGAAATCGACTTTGTATTTTTAGGATCTTGTACTAATGGTAGAATTGAAGATTTTAGAGCATTTTGTTCTATTGTAAAAGGACGTAAAAAAGCAGACAATGTTACTGCTTGGTTAGTTCCAGGATCTCATAAAGTGGTAGATCAAATAAAAGCAGAAGGTTTAGATAAAATTATTGATGAGGCAGGTTTTGTGTTAAGAGAACCAGGTTGTTCTGCATGTTTGGCTATGAATGATGATAAAATCCCTTCAGGAAAATTATCAGTTTCTACATCAAACAGAAACTTTGAAGGACGTCAAGGACCAGGTTCTAGAACATTATTAGCATCTCCTTTAGTAGCAGCAGCATCTGCAGTAGAAGGTAAAGTTACAGATCCAAGAACGCTTTTGGTATAGTTTGCAGTTAGCAGTAAGCAGTTTTTCAGTCAAAAACTGATGTTCTGCTAGTGAAATAAAATTTAAAATAATTATAATGACTGCCAACTGAATACTGGCAGACTGAATACTTAAAATATGGCTTACGATAAATTTAATGTATTAACAAGTACAGCATATCCATTACCAACCGAAAATGTAGATACAGATCAAATTATTCCTGCTCGTTTTTTAAAAGCAACAGAGCGTAAAGATTTTGATATCAATTTTTTCCGTGATTGGAGATTTGAACAAGATGGAACACCAAAACCAGATTTTCCATTAAATAAAGAAATTTATGCAGGTTCTAAAATTTTAGTAGGAGGTAGAAACTTCGGTTCTGGTTCTTCTAGAGAGCACGCAGCTTGGTCTGTGTACGATTTTGGTTTACGTTGCGTTATTTCATCAGCATTTGCAGATATTTTTAAAAACAACTGTTTAAATGTTGGAGTTTTACCTGTGCAAGTTTCTCCAGAATTTGCAGATAAATTGTTTGATGCAATTTTTGCAGACCCAAAAACAGAAATAAAAGTAGATTTACCTAATCAAACAGTAACGTTAGTTGCAACTGGTGAGTCTGAGTCTTTTGACATCAATAGCTACAAAAAAGACAATATGTTAAATGGTTTTGATGATATCGATTATTTAAAAAACATCGAAAACGAAATTTCGGCATTTGCTGAAACAAGACCATTTTAAAACAGTTTTGTAAAAAAATGTCATTCCGAGTGAAGCGATAGCGAAATCGAGGAATCTCTAGTTCATTAGATTTCTCCACAAGGTCGAAATGACAAGCAATTATCATTTTGATTAAAGTGATAACGAAATCGAGGAATCTCTAGTTTTTTAGATTTCTCAATCTCAGTTGAAATGACAGATAAATTATTTAGGTTTTCAAAATTGATGAAATGACCCAAAGAGTGATAGAAATAATGGATACGACACTGCGTGATGGAGAACAAACATCAGGAGTGTCGTTTTCAGTTTCCGAAAAACTAACAATTGCTAAATTACTTTTAGAAGAATTAAAAGTAGATCGAATAGAAATTGCATCTGCAAGGGTTTCTGAAGGAGAGTTAGAAGCGGTTAAAAAAATTACTTCTTGGGCATCCGAAAATAATTTTTTAGATAAAATAGAAGTATTAACTTTTGTTGATGGTGGAAAATCTATAGATTGGATGATGGCTTCTGGAGCAAAAGTTCAGAATCTGTTAACCAAAGGTTCTTTAAATCATTTAACGCATCAACTTAAAAAAACGCCAGAACAACATTTTGCAGATATTAAGGCAACTATTGAGTTAGCTGCTAAAAATAATATTAAAACCAATGTGTATTTGGAAGATTGGTCTAATGGAATGCGTAGTTCTAAAGCATACGTTTTCGAGTATTTAGATTTTTTAACTACTCAAAAAATAGAGCGAGTTTTATTACCAGATACTTTAGGAGTTTTAACTCCAGAAGAAACGTTTAAATTCATTAGTGAGGTTAAAGAAAAGTACCCAAACTTGCCTATCGATTTTCACGGACATAATGATTATGATTTAGGTGTTGCTAATGTTATGGAAGCTGTAAAAGCGGGTACAAATGGTTTGCATTTAACCATAAATGGGATGGGCGAGCGTGCAGGAAATGCACCTATGGCTAGTGTAATTGCAGTAATTAATGATTTTTTAGAGAATGTAAAAGTAAATACTAACGAAAAGGCTTTAAATAAAGTAAGTAAGTTAGTAGAAACGTTTTCAGGATTTCGAATTCCTGTTAATAAACCTGTTGTTGGGGCAAATGTTTTTACGCAAACTGCAGGTATTCATGCAGATGGCGATAATAAAAACAATCTGTATTTTAACGATTTAATGCCAGAACGTTTTGGTAGAAAACGTAAATACGCTTTAGGGAAGACCTCTGGTAAAGCCAACATTCAGAAAAACTTACAAGATTTAGGTTTAAGTTTAAACGACGAAGAACTTAAAAAAGTTACCCAAAGAATTATAGAATTAGGAGATAAAAAAGAAGTCGTTTCTCAAGATGATTTACCTTATATTATTTCTGATGTTTTAGATTCTGATACCATAGAAAAAAGAATTGTAGTAGAAAATTATGTATTAGGGCACGCAAAAGGAATGAAACCCTCTACAACTTTACAATTAAAAGTAGAAGGAGTTCAATACGAAGCACATGCACAAGGAGATGGACAATTTGATGCGTTTATGAATGCCTTACGTACATTATACAAAACACATAGTAAAAAAGATTTACCAGATTTGATTGATTATGGAGTTAGAATTCCTCCTGGAAGTCATTCTGATGCATTGTGTGAAACCATAATTACTTGGAAAAAAGAAGAAAAAGAATTTATAACACGTGGTTTAGACTCAGATCAAACTGTATCAGCAATAAAAGCCACTGAGAAAATGTTGAATATTATATAATAGCTTTTTGCTTTTAGTAATTAGCACTTAGCTAAGAGCCAAAAGCCAAGAGCCAAAAGCCAAAATAAAAAATGAAATTAAACATCGCATTATTAGCAGGAGATGGAATTGGTCCTGAAGTAATAGACCAAGCTGTAAAAGTATCTGATGCAATTGCAAAAAAATTTAATCACGAAATTAATTGGAGACCAGCCTTAACTGGTGCTGCTGCTATTGATGCAGTTGGTGATCCTTATCCAGATGAAACTCACGAAATTTGTGCATCTTCAGATGCTGTATTATTTGGTGCAATTGGGCATCCACGTTTCGATAATGATCCTTCTGCAAAAGTTCGTCCAGAGCAAGGTTTATTAAAAATGCGTAAAAAATTAGGTTTGTTTGCAAATGTAAGACCAACGTTTACGTTTCCTTCTTTGTTAGATAAATCACCTTTAAAAAGAGAACGAATTGAAGGTACTGATTTGGTGTTTTTACGTGAATTAACTGGAGGAATTTACTTTGGAGAAAAGGGTAGAAGAGAAGAAGGTGAAACTGCTTTTGACAATTGTGTATACACAAGAGCTGAGGTTCAAAGATTAGCAAAAAAAGGTTTCGAATTGGCAATGACACGTGGTAAAAAATTATGTTGTGTAGATAAAGCCAATGTATTAGAAACATCGCGTTTATGGAGAGAAACTGTGCAAGCAATGGAAAAAGATTATCCAGAAGTTGAGGTTTCTTATGAGTTTGTAGATGCTGTTGCAATGAGACTTGTTCAATGGCCAAATAGTTATGATGTTTTAATTACTGAAAACTTATTTGGAGACATTTTAACAGACGAAGCTTCTGTAATTTCTGGTTCTATGGGCTTAATGCCAAGTGCTTCTTTAGGTGCTGAAATTGGTTTGTTTGAGCCAATTCACGGTTCGTATCCACAAGCTACTGGATTAAATATAGCAAACCCAATGGCTACAGTGTTATCTGCAGCAATGATGTTTGAAAACTTTGGTTTACAAGCAGAAGGTAAAGCAATTCGTGATGCTGTAAATAAAGCGTTAAACGAAGGTGTGGTTACAGAAGATTTAGCAGATGGCGGAAAATCTTACGGAACTTCTGAAGTTGGAGACTGGTTAGCGGAGAATATTTAATGAAACGATTTTTTTTGTTTATATAAGCGATTAAAATAGCATCATAAGATTATTAAATGGAAGGCAGTGATTTTTTATCACTGTCTTTTTTGTATTTTCGAACTTTGTGATTTTGAATCTGTTTTAAAATTGCGATGACACATAAATTCAGCATATAATGAACTGGGAACAACTCCTTTCTTTAAAACGTTTTGGCGATACCGAAAAAAGACCAAGAATAGCGCAAGACGAAACACGTTTGGGCTTTGAAGTAGATTTTGATAGAATCATATTTTCATCAGCATTTAGAAGTTTACAAGATAAAACACAGGTAATTCCGTTATCAGAAACCGATTTTGTACATACGCGTTTAACACACAGTTTAGAAGTTTCTGTAGTGGGTAGAACTTTGGGTAGAAGAGTAGGCAAAGTGTTGTTAGAACGTCATCCAGATTTGGTAAAATTAGGCTATACTTTTAATGATTTTGGAGCCATTGTTGCTGCAGCATCCGTAACGCATGATATTGGAAATCCGCCTTTTGGGCATTCTGGAGAAAAAGCTATAGGCGAGTATTTCAAAACCGGAAAAGGAGCTAAATACAAAGACCAATTATCAGCAAAAGAATATCAAGATTTGGTTGATTTTGAAGGAAATGCAAACGGTTTTAAAATATTAACCGAAAGTAGAGCGGGTATATCAGGTGGTTTACGGTTGAGTTATGCAACTTTAGGTGCGTTTTTAAAATATCCAAAAGAGAGTTTACCTAAAAAACCAACAGCACATATTTCCGATAAAAAATATGGGTTTTTTCAATCTGAAAAATCGGAGTTTTTAGATGTAGTTCAAGAGTTAGGAATGGTGTCTAAATCTTCAGAAAACATCGCTTTTTACAGACATCCTTTAGCCTATTTGGTAGAGGCTGCAGACGATATTTGTTATACCATCATCGATTTTGAAGATGGTATCAATTTGGGGTTAATTGATGAAGATTATGCTCTGGAATATTTGTCAAAATTGATAAAAAATATCAATAGAGAAAAATATTACGAACTACAACATACCAAAGATAGAACCGCGTATTTAAGAGCAATTGCTATAAGTGCGCTTATCGATGAAGCAGTTGCCCTATTTTTAAATAACGAAAAGGCCATTTTAGAGGGTAGTTTTGAAAAATCGTTATTAGAAAAATGTAAGTACGAAGCGCAAATTAATGACATCATAGAAATTAGTAGAATAAAGATTTACAACAGTACAGAAGTTATTGAAAAAGAAGTGGCAGGCTATAGAATTATTGCAGATTTGTTAGATGTGTTTGTAAATGCTTTGAATAATAATTTTACCAACACCCAGTCTAATTTTGATAAGTTGGTGCTGAATTTATTACCAAAAGAATATCTGAGAGAAACAGATAATATATATCAAAGAATTATGCAGGTATGCAGTTATGTTTCTAGGATGTCTGATAGCTATGCCATAAGAATGCATAAAAAATTAACAGGAAATATGATTTAGAGCTTTTACAAAACACTGTTTATATTTTAAATTCAACAACCAATTTTTGGTAAGATTTTACATTTTCTGCGGTACCATAATTAAAAATAACTCTATAAGATCCAGATTGCATTCTTTGGGTTGTTTTTCTTCCATTTTTACAATTTGTTATGTTTTTATCCCAATTAAAAACATGTTGCTGATTCGCAGAGATTGATAAAACTGCTGGTGGTGGTGGGCAACCTCCACAAGGACAGTATGGCACATCGATTTTAGTCCAATTTTCGCCATCAAATTTTTCAATTTTTTTCAAAAAAGGATCAAAAACCACTAAATTATGCTTCGTGTTATTTAAGATTTTAATGTCAACTGTATTTAAAGTCATAAAATCTTTTTCGGAGTGTACAGTCCAATCTTTATTTTGAGCAGGTTCGTTTTTTTTGATCTCTTTATGAATTTTACAGTTAAATAACAATAGTAGTACTAAAAATGAGATATTTTTCATAGTATTTTATAAATTAAACACGGGTAAGATTAGCTACCCGTGTTTAAGTTTAACATTTATTTTTTAATAATTTTAAACATTTTTGTTTTACCTTCATTTAAGATTTTCATGATATAAATACCATTAGCTTCTTTAGTTAAATCTAAAGTAAAATTTTGTTGGTTAACCTCTACAGATTGTTTTTTAACAGTTCTACCTGCCAAATCATACACAGCAACTTTTAAGTCAGAAGAAAAAGTAGCCCTCATTTGTACTTCAAATACACCATTTGTTGGGTTGGCAAGAAGTCTTAATTCATTTTCATTAAAATCAGCTGTACTAAGCGTAGGTTCGCTACTACCAAATAAACTAAAAATTAATGCACCATTATTGCCACTGTCTGTCCAAGTAGTAGCAGTACCTGCTAATTCTGTTGGTGATTGTCTCATATAATCTCCATTTACAGCTGGTGTAGTAAAGAACCAAAACCACTGATTACTACCTGGATTAAATGCTTGATTGGTTCTTACAGATACCCAGTAAATTCCTGAAGATAAACTAGCAGGTGTGTCTGTGGTAATGATAAAATCTGAACTATCATTGGTAGGTACTACATTTAAATCACCCGAATTAAAAATTTCGTTTCCAGGTAAACCATTATCATCTTCATGTATTGTAAAAACGGCTAATTCAGGAGCACCACTGCTAATAGACCCTTCAACACTTACACTAGATATATCCCAAGTTTCTCCAATAGGGATTTCGAAATTATCTGCGGTTTGTATGGTTTGATCTGCAAAATCTGGGAAAATTTGAGACGAACTAGTACCTTCTACAATACCTGTTTGTCCATAAAGAGGTAAAGAAACGATAAAAGAATCTTCTACACTAAGCCCATTTGAAGTCGCTTTTATAGTAATTTGTGCCATATCAAAACTTCCAGAATAATTTAAGGATAACTCTTTTCCAGAAATTGATGCTGTAACAAAAGAAGTGTTTTTATTGTCAGTAACTTCTAAAGTAATAAGATCATCATCATTATCTGCATCTGTAAATGTATTTGTTAAATCGATTACCATAGGATTTGGGTCAGGAATACTTAAAAGCGCTATGTCATCAATAGGATTTGCTACTGTTGGTGTTTCGTCTGTAATAGTAGCTACTCCATCTATTGAGAAAAGTAATTCGAATCCTTGAGAAGTAAATGTGCCAGAACCATTGCCAGCATAACTGTTTCCATCATTAGCACTTGTATACCAAGCAAAAAGAGCTGTTGAACTATCTGTACCTGCACTTACATCAAAAGTTGGTAAAATACTAAACCAGTAGTTGCCAGAAGTTAAATTAATTGTAGAATTTAGTCTAACCGTTAACGAAGGACTGTTTTGTGTACCTCCAATAATTTGACCTTGGTTATTTAAAATAGTTTGTTGTTCTACAATAGAACCAGGTGCACCTTCATTATCATCATATATTGTGATACTTACATTTTGTAAGTTTAAAACAGCTTCACCTAATGAAAACCCAAAAGAAGTTACTGTTGAGATATCCCAGTTTTGACCACCAGGTACAATAAAATCTTCTACATTTTGATTAGTTGTATTGTTGTAAACACCCTCTAATCTACCAGATCCATTAGGAGGTCCTGGTTGATTAAAAAGAGAAATTGCAGTACTGTTAGAAGTTACATTAAATGTATCATCTACTGTTTTACCATTTGATGTTGCTCTTATTGTAATTTGAGAAGCACCAATTTTATTGGCAATAAAAGATAGTGTTAAATCACTTTCTGTTAAATTGGTGTTTACAAGTGCGTTATTACTATTATTGAATATGGTATAGGTAATGTTGCTATTATCATTATCAATATCATTAAATACATCTGATAAGTTTATATTGATATCGTCGGAATTTTCATTAACAGAGATGTCTGCGATAGGAATATTTACCACTGGTGGTATATCACCATCAAAAGTGGTAAAATTCCAAGTGCTACTTTCTGAAATTCCAGCAAAATCGTTATCAAAATTATCTTTAAAAGTACCAGCATCAATGGTGATGTAATAGGCAGTTAAAGCAGCCAAATCATTTGTAGGATTTATAATAGCTCTAGAACCAGAAATGCTTACTTGACTACTAGTAACCGAAATGTTCTCTACCAAAGAATCGTCGTTAATTAAATAAAGACCAATATTTCCAGTGCCGATATTTATAGCTTCATTAAATTGAATTTCTAAATTGGCATCTAAAGGCGTAGCAGCAGTTTCATCGTCAGTTGGATTTAAAGCTGTAATTACTGGAGCATCTGTATCATTATTTTCTGTGAATATATTTGAAGTATAAAACCCTCTACCATGCGTGGCAACAACAATCATTCCATCTACTTCTCTATATTGTATCATATCACATCTAACATTAGCTAAACCCTCATTGCTAGGTTCCCAATTTGGATTGATAGCTGTAATATCATTTGTAGACCAAATACCTAACTCAGTTGCTAATAAGACTTGATTTGTATTGTTAGGGTTAAAAAGAGCCCATCTTATAGGTATATTTGGTAATCCGTGCTCTGCTTCATCTTTATTAATCCAGGTTGTACCACCATCTATAGAATACCAAACTGATGTAATACCAAAATTAGAGTACGTAGCAATAAGTTCCATATCACTAGAACCTACATCAATAGAAGAAACATTACCTACTGATGTAATGTTACTAGTGATGTCTGTAATTACGGGTGTATCTAAATTTGCATCGTCAATTTTATAAATTATACCCCCTTCAGTACCCACAAACAAACGATTGGCAACATTGGTATTCGCTCTTATTGTTGAGGTTTGTCTCCCTCCTAAATCAATACTTGTTGCAACTTCTTCGCTTGGGCTATCTGTTTTTAAATCTCTAATTAAGGCAATCTCATCATTATCAGCAGTGCTGTATAAAATACCACTAGTGTTATCATAATCACTTTGATTGATAAAATTACCAGTTCCTAAAGTTGTTAAATTAGAAAAAGAAATACCACCATTAGAAGAATGAGCTGATCTACCATTTTGCGAAGCAACCAATTGAAAGTTTCTGTCTAATTGATCTACATGAGCAAATGCACCATCTCCACCCCAAACTTCAACTGAAGAAAAACCAAGTTCACTGGTTAGTTGTTGGGTTCCATTATCTTGGGTACCACCAATATAATAATTTGAGTTGGCTATATTATCTGTTGCTACAGCGTAAAATTGAGTTGTGGTAAAGTTTTTATCTCTAGCAGCAAATGTAGGGCTAGGAGCAATACCAAGATTTGGTGAGTAATCAAGCCCACCATCACTACCTATAAGGGCTTCTGATGGGTGATTGGGTCTAAAAACAATATTATGTATGTCTGCATGAACATATGCAATACCATCACAAGGATTGTTTTCATTAGACCATCTTGAAATTTGAGACCATGTTTGACCACCATCTTCACTTCTTGCCATATCTACACCACCAATAACCACTACATCAGGATTCGTTGGGCTTACAGCTAAGATTAAATCATACCAAGATTGACCTCTAGTTAAATGTTGTTGCGTGGTACCGCAAAATTGGTTCATTACAGGAATGGATAAGTTAGTCCATGTAGCCCCACCATCTGTAGATTTTTGTACCCAATCTGTATCGTTATCACTACCTGCAAAAACTGCGTTGGTGTTAGATGCAATTGCATAGATAATATTTGCGTCTGTTGGTGCTGTGGCCATTTCTATTCTTCCAGGGTTTACTCCTCCAGGAGGTGTAACATCTGCCCAGTTGACCCCATCATCTGTAGATTTAAAAACACTTCCAGAAGTAAAAATACCTCTAGACGCATAGATGTCTCCATTTGCTGCAATTTCAATATCTACACCTCTAGTATTTAAAACTCTAGTGAAAGAAACCCCATCATCAGTTGATCTAAAAATTCCTCCATCATTACCATTTACAGCTCTTGTAGCCGCTAAAATAGTTCCAGAAGCAGTAATTTGAATTTTTTGTATATAAGCAAATTCTGATCCAGAAGTACTAGATAATAAACTCCAAGTTTTACCAGCGTCTGTAGACTTAAAGATACCTATACCTCTTACAGATCCGCCACCAAACCAGCCTTCACCTGTACCTGCATAGAAAGTTTGAGTGTTATTTGGGTCTGCAACTAAATGTGTAATGGATAAAGTAGCTAACATATCATTAACAGCTCTCCAAGAAGAATTTGGGTCTAAAACATTATCATTTACCCAAATACCACCTGTAACACCAGCAGCAAAAACCCTTCTATTGGTTGGGTCATTAGGGTCCCAAAGTATTGCTCTTGTTCTACCACCAACATTGTCGGGGCCTATTTCTTTCCAAACAACTGGTTCTCCATTCACTATAATCGCATCAGAAGGAATGTAATTATCATTCACTTCAAAAAAACCAGTTTTATTATTAAGAATGGAATTGCCATTGCTTAGAATGGTGCTTTTGTATTGTTTAATTTCTTGAAACCTATCATGTATTAATTCAAACCCTTTTGCTACTTCCTCATAAGGTACAGTTAGCGTATTAGGGTCTACCATCATAAAATAGTTTTGTTCAGCAGCTAAATCTGGTCTATCTTTTTTTGGTATTTTTCTATAGTTGTCAACATCAATATTCCTATTATTATATGGATGTTCATCTAGGAACTTGTTAAATTTTTCTCGCTTTTCTTTTACAGCATAATCCGTTTTATTTGAATCTTCATTATGCCGAAAACCAAAATAAATGGAACAAAAAAGTAAAGTAGTAATAGCAATTTTTTTGAAGGGTAAGTTTTTTTTCATATTAAAATTAGTTTTATACGTAGCCAAGTTATAAAAATAAAATGACCTTAATCCTTTTTTTTAAATTTTAATTGAAATTTGATTTCCCTAAAGCAAAGCGTTTTATAGGTATAATTGAAACAAATCTGCTAAACTTTTAACATCTAAGGCCAATTCGTATAGAAGGCTATTTGTAGCACCATGTTCAATAAATTGATCTTTAATACCTAGTATTTTTAGTTGATTTTGATAATGATGAGCAGCAGCAAATTCAGTAATTGCAGAACCAAATCCACCTTGTATTGCACCATCTTCTACAGTAATAATTGTTTCGTGTTTTTGAAAAATGGAGTGTAATAAGTTTTCATCCAAAGGTTTTATAAAACGCATATCAAAATGAGAAATACAACCTTTTTTATTTGGTTTTTCTTCGGATAAAAGAATCGCCTCAGAAACATTTTTTTCAATGGTTCCAACACTTAAAATAGCAATTTTATTGCCTTCTTTTAAACAGGTTCCTTTACCAATTTCAATTTTACAAAATGGTTGTTGCCATTCTTTTAGATGGCCATAACCTCTAGGATAACGAATGGCAATCGGATTTTTTAAACCCAATTGAGCTGTATATAAAATATTGCGCAATTCAATTTCGTTTCTTGGTGCAAAGATAATTAGGTTTGGTATACATCTAAGATAAGCCAAATCAAAAACTCCATGATGTGTAGCACCATCTTCGCCAACCAAACCAGCTCTATCTAAACAAAAAATTACGGGTAAATTTTGCAAAGCCACATCATGAATCACTTGATCGTAAGCTCTTTGCAAAAAGGTGGAATAAATATTACAAAAAGGTACTAAACCTTGTGTAGCAATTCCTGCAGCTAAAGTAACAGCATGTTGTTCTGCAATACCAACATCAAAAGTTCGTTTAGGAAATTTTTTTAGCATCAAGTTTAAAGAACTACCTGTTAACATTGCAGGTGTAATTGCTACAATTTTATCGTTTTTTTCTGCGAGTTCAACAATGGTTTTGCCAAAAACATCTTGATATTTTGTAAATAAACTAGCTTCTTTTTTTAAACGCTCTCCAGAAATTTTGTCAAATTTACCAGGAGCATGATAGGTTATTTGGTCTTCTTCAGCCTTTTGTAAACCTTTACCTTTGGTAGTGATAATGTGTAAAAATTTCGGGCCTTTTACAGATTTTAATCGTTCTAATTCTGATAATAATTTTGGTAAATTATGACCATCAATAGGTCCAGAATAATTAAAATTTAATGCTTTGATAATATTATTTTGAGCAGCTAATTTCCTGTCGGATTTAACCTTAGTCAAATATTCTTTTACAGCACCAACAGCCGGATCAATTCCAATAGCATTATCATTTAAAATGATGAGTAAATTTGCTTTAGAAACACCTGCGTGATTCAACGCTTCAAAAGCCATTCCGCTTGCAATAGAAGCATCACCAATTACAGCAATATGTTGTTTATCTTTGTCACCTTTTAAGTTCGATGCAATTGCCATTCCTAAAGCAGCAGAAATAGAAGTAGAAGAGTGCCCAACACCAAATGCATCAAATTCACTTTCTTTTCTTGATGGAAAACCTGCAATTCCACCAAATTGTCTATTGGTATGAAAAACGTCTTTTCTTCCCGTTAAAATTTTATGTCCATAGGCTTGATGTCCAACATCCCAAACTAATAAATCATTAGGTGTATCAAACAAATAATGCAAGGCAATTGTTAATTCTACAACACCCAAACTTGCACCCAAGTGTCCTTCTTTGGTTGATACAATATCAATAATAAATTCTCGCAATTCCTTTGCCAAAACCGGTAATTGCTCTTGGTTAAGCTTTCGTAAATCCTTTGGATTGGATATATTTTTCAACAAGTTTTTCATCCAAATACAAAAATACAATTTAACTTTTTGTAATATTGATTTTTTAATCTTAAAAATGATACAGCCTTTTGATGATGAATATTTTATGAAAAAAGCCTATCAAGAAGCAGAAATTGCTTTTGATAAAGGTGAAATTCCTGTAGGTGCTATTGTTACATTCAATAATCAAATCATAGCAAGAGCGCATAATTTAACAGAAACCTTAAACGATGTAACTGCACACGCAGAAATGCAAGCATTTACAGCAGCGGCTGATTTTTTAGGAGGTAAATATTTAAAAGATTGTGTGTTGTATGTTACTTTAGAGCCTTGCCAAATGTGTGCAGGCGCAAGTTATTGGGCGCAAATAGGTAAAATTGTTTATGGTGCTTCTGAGCCAGATAGAGGTTTTGTAAATTTAAAGACAACTTTGCATCCGAAGACAAAAGTAATAAGTGGAATTTTAGAAAATGAGTGTGCTCAAATTTTAAAACGTTTCTTTATCGAAAAACGTAATCTGAATTAAGGATTTGTTAAAGTTTTGTTAGGGTATTTCTTTTCATGTAACTTTAAATCCTAATTCAAATTTTTACAATGAAAAACACGTTATTAACCCTATTTTTTTTAGGGTCTTTCTTAACAATTAAGGCACAAGAAACACCACAACCAAATTACAGACAAGCAGCCCGATTTTCGCCTACAAAAATGGCGAAAATGGTACATTCTACTGCTGTAAGACCAAATTGGCTACAAAAAGGAAACCGATTTTGGTATCAATACAAAACATCAACAGAAGGAGCTAAATATTTTATAGTTGATGCTGATAAAAAAACTAAAAAACCATTATTTGACAATGTAAAAATGGCAAAATGGTTGTCTGAAATTACTAAAGACCCTTATGAAGCTAAGCATTTACCAAAATTCAGCTTTACATTTACTAAAGATGAAAAAGCCATTCGTTTTTATGTAACCTCTAAAGAAGAGGTTGAGGTAAAAGAAGACGAAGGTGAAGTGAAAAAAGATACTATCAAAACCAAAAAGAAGAAAAAAGGAAAGCCTAAAATGGAAAAGAAAGTGTACCATTTAGAATATAAATTGGGAGGCAATGGTTTGACTATTTTAGGTACAGAAAAGAAAAAGAAAGAGCCTTGGAAAAAATGGGCAACTATTGCTCCTGATAGCTCAATTGTTTTATATTCAAAAAATTACAATTTGTATTGGATGGATAAACAAAATTTTTTGAAGGCTGTAAAAGACGAAAAGGATACCACAATAGTAGAGCATCAATGGACAAAAGATGGTGAACGAAACTTTAGTTATGGAGGCAGAATGTATGGAAAAACAGATAAAGAAAAGTTAAAATCAGAAAAAGATAAACAACGTATTTATGGATATTGGTCTCACGATTCTAAAAAGTTCGTTTTTACAAGAACGGATTCAAGACATATAGAAGATTTATGGGTGATTCATGCCACTAAAAAAGGGCGTCCTCAATTAGAAACCTATAAATACCACATGCCTGGAGAACAAGAGTTTTATAAGTATCAAATGTTGGTTTTTGATATGCCATCAAAATCAAAAAAAGAAATAGAGTTAGATTCTACAGTACAGCAATCCTTAAGTATTTATAGTTATCCAAGAAAAAAATCAGATAGAAAAGATGAGCATCATCCCACAAAATTATTATCCAAAAAAGGCAAGATTTATTTTAGTACAGTTAGTAGAGATCGTAAAAGATTAGATATTCATGTTGCTGATATTGCTTCTGGTGAGGTAAAAACCTTAATTGAAGAACATTCTAATGTGTATATTGAAAATAGAGGAAAATCTATACGATTATTTAATAATGAGCAAGAAATATTGTTTTGGTCTGAGCGAGATGGCTGGGGACATTATTATTTGTATGATACTGATGGCAATTTAAAAAAACAAGTAACTAGTGGACCATATCATGTAGATAGCTTCGAAGGAATTAACGAAAAAACAAGAGAGTTGTTTTTTACAGCAAACGGAATAGCAAAAAACCAAGATCCATATTATGCACATCTGTATAAAATCAATTTAAATGGTACTGGTTTAAAGTCTTTAAATCCTGGTGATTACAATTCGTCAGTTAGTGTTTCAGATAGCAAACAATATTTTGTTAGTAATTATTCTAGAGTAAATACGGTGCCAAAATCTGAGTTAAGAGACGCTAATGGTAAGCTAGTAATGCAATTGGAAGAAGCAGATTTATCGCAATTATTTGCAGCAGGATACAAATTTCCAGAACCTTTTAAAGCCAAAGCTGCAGATGGAGTTACAGATATTTATGGAGTAATGTACAAACCTTACGATTTTGATTCTATTAAAAAATATCCGTTAATAGAGTATGTATATCCTGGACCACAAACAGAGGCTGTAAATAAGTCTTTTTCTCAGTATATGGACAGAACCGATCGTTTGGCACAAGTAGGTTTTGTGGTTATTACTTTAGGAAACAGAGGTGGTCATCCTGCACGTTCTAAATGGTATCACACTTATGGGTATGGAAATTTGCGTGATTATGGTTTGGCTGATAAAAAATATGTAGCAGAACAATTGGCTGATAAATTCGATTTTATTGATATTGAAAAAGTAGGAATTTTTGGTCATTCAGGTGGTGGATTTATGTCCACAGCTGCTATGTTAGTGTATCCAGATTTCTTTAAAGTGGCTGTATCATCTGCAGGAAATCATGATAATACTGTGTATAATTCTTGGTGGAGTGAAACGCATCATGGAATTAAAGAAGAAATTCAGGCAGATGGAAAAATAAAGTATAAATATATGATTGATAAAAATCAATCTTTAGCAAACAATTTAAAAGGTAATAT
The DNA here is from genome assembly GCF_054584775.1 of Polaribacter litoreus. Classification (NCBI taxonomy): domain Bacteria; kingdom Pseudomonadati; phylum Bacteroidota; class Flavobacteriia; order Flavobacteriales; family Flavobacteriaceae; genus Polaribacter; species Polaribacter litoreus. Next base: position 191,248 of record NZ_JBTLRD010000002.1, read on the forward strand.
TTTACTAGCCACTGGTGATGTTGATAATAATGTACATCCATCAGGTACCATTAGAATGGTAAATGCATTTATAAATGCCAATAAGCGTTTCGATTTTATGTTGTTTCCTGGAAGCAGACATGGTTTTAAAAACAGAGAATATTGGTTTTGGAGAAAGGCCGATTACTTTAGCAAACATTTGCTAGGTAAAGAAACCAATTTTGTTGATATTGTTGAAATGAATAGAGACAAAGCACTAAATAAATAATTTTTGTAATCTGTTTAATTTAAGGTAAGTAAAGAATACCAAAAATATAAATCCAAGTTTTAGGCATTTTCCAAAACTTGGATTTTTTTAGTTTACAATACACTTCTTTTCTTAATTGTTGCTATAAGCCTTGCTACTTTTATCTAACACTTGGGTTTATGAATATAGTTAACATGAGTTCGATATTGCTTTTTAGGTTGATACAGGTTTATTTTACTGTAAAACAGCAGTTTGTTATTTCTAATATAACTGAGATAAAAATTAATTTTTATTGAAAGTAGAGTAGCTGAGAAATCTTAATTTAAATTTGAGATTTTCCCATTTTAGTCGAGATGACATTCGTTTCAAAGAATAAAATTATAAGGTGTTAATAATCATCGGTTTTTAAACATAACTCAGGTCAGTTAGCTATTAATTAAAATCAATTTAAAATATTTCCGTGGATATATTTTCCTTGGTAAATAAAATTTAATTTTGTAACTTTGTACAGCTTTAAATCATAAAATAGAGATAAAATGAAAAAAGTATTAGCATTTGCAGGAAGCACAAGTTCAACTTCTATCAATAAACAACTGGCAACTTTTGCAGCAGAAAACTTAAAAGACACTAATTTTGATATGATTGATTTAAGAGATTTTTCAATGCCAATATATAGTGAAGATGAAGAAAAGGAAAACGGTTTACCAAATAATGCAAAACGTTTTTCTGCTTTATTTGATAAGTACGATGGCTTTATTTTATCATTAGCAGAACACAACAGTTCTTATACAGCCGCTTTTAAAAATATTTACGATTGGTCTTCAAGAGTAGAGGCTAATGTTTTTAGAGACAAACCATTATTATTAATGGCTGCTTCACCTGGTGGTTTAGGAGGTAGATTTGTTTTAGAATCGGGTATTGCACGTTTTTCTAGAATGGGAGCTAAAGAATTGGTTAGTTTTTCTTTTCCAAACTTTTATGCCAATTTTAAAGAAGGTAAAGTGGTAAATGAAGAATTATTGCTTGCTTTAAAAGAAAAAGTAAACGAATTTGAAAATGCATTAAATTTATAGTATGAAGATAGTCTTATATGGTAAACAAGGCCATGCATATACAGTGGCTTTTAAAAACTTTTTAAATTCTACCCAAGAACCTTATGTTTATAAAGATATAACTAAAGATGCAGAAGCTAGAGCGCATAGTAAAGAGCTGTATGGGGGTATTGCAAAATTTCCAACTTTATTTATAGATAACAAGGTATATTTAACCCCTACAACAGAAGAGTTTAATAAAATAATGCAAGATTTAAAGTTGAGGGCATAGTTTTTAGACAAGAAACTTTGGATAGAAGTTAAAAGATAGAAGAGAGACAAAAGCTAGTAGAGAGAAGAGTATATTAATGGTAAATGGGATATGTTTTTATTATGATTTTACAATTACCAACTCACTTTTTTATTTTTGATTACTGATTACTGATTACTGATTACTGATTACTGAACACTGAATATGGGAGATATTTCTAAAGACATAAAATCTATTTTTAAAAGCAATAAGCTTAAGGCATTAATAAATATTAAATATACTTCTAATTGGTTGAGCAGTAAAGAAAATGAGTTTTTTAAACCCTATGGAATATCTCCTCAACAGTATAATATTTTACGAATTTTAAGAGGAGCCAAGGATAAAATAAAAGTGCAAGTTGTTAAAGATAGAATGATTGAAAGAGCACCCAATGCTACTCGTTTAATGGATAAATTATGTGATAAGTGTTTGATCGAAAGAGAACGATGTGAACACGATAGAAGAGTGGTTTATGTACAAATTAAAAAGGAAGGGCTTGAACTGCTTAAAACAATAGATGATAATAAAAATTTATCGTTTCTCGAAAAATTAACAGAAGAAGAAGCTATAGTTTTAAGTGACTTGTTAGATAAAATTCGATAAAAAAATTACCATAATATTTTCCTTGGAAAATAAATTAAATGATCCTATTTATGAAACCAAAATATAAAACAATTCAAAAAACAGTTACAAGTCCGCTTGTAAATATGGGGCCAATTCGTTTGCGCCAACCCTTACCAACTCAAGGAATAGAAAATGTAGATCCGTTTATATTATTACATCATTATGGCCCTTATGCAATTTCTGAATTTAACAATCCTTTTGATTTAGGTCCACATCCTCACAGAGGTTTTGAGCCTATCACATTATTATTTAAAGGAGAGCAATTGCACAGAGATTCTTTAGGAAATGAAATGATAGTAAAAGCTGGTGGTGTACAATGGACAACAGCAGGACGTGGCATTATTCATGCAGAAGCACCCACCAAAGAATTTGTTAAAAAAGGAGGCGATTTAGAGGGGATTCAACTCTGGTTAAATCTACCTGCAAAGGATAAAATGATGCCACCCAATTATCAGCATTTAGAAGATGAGCAAATTCCAAAAATATTTTCTGAGGATAAAAAAGTACAATTAAACATTGTTGCTGGAAATCAGAAAAATATAACAGGCAATATTAAAACGCAAACTTCGGTAAATGTATTTACAGCAAAAGCTGATGAAAATGGATGTCTAGAAGTAGAGATTCCAGAAAATCATCAATCATTAATTTACCTTTTAGATGGTGAAATTTTGGTAAATGAAGTTGAGGTTTTAAAAAAAGGTGATAACCAAATGATCGTTTTCAATCAAGATGGAAATACCATAAAATTTGAAGCGAAAAAAGAGAGTACACTTTTAATTTTGTCTGGCGAGCCTATCAAAGAGAAAATAACTCAATACGGACCCTATGTAATGAACACACAAACCGAAATTTTAGAAGCAATGCGTGACTATCAACAAGGAAAAATGGGGTATTTGTATTAATATAAACCTCCTACAAGGTTTTAAAAACCTTGTAGGTATTTATAAAAAATAAAAAATGTTATTCTTCAGTAGTCAAGAATCTAGAAAATAACAAGACCTTGAATCAAGTTAAAGGTTATAAACAAGTTTATAATGAAAAAAACAATTCACAAAGCAAGCACAAGAGGATTCGCAAATCATGGATGGTTAAAATCATATCATACATTCAGTTTTGCTAGTTATCAAAACCCAGAAAGAATGAATTTTGGGATGTTAAGAGTGTTAAATGATGATGTTGTGCAACCAAAAATGGGCTTTGGTACGCATCCTCATAGAAATATGGAAATCATTTCGATACCAATTACAGGACCTTTGTCTCACAAAGATAGTATGGGGAACAAACGAGCTATTGAAGTTGGTGAAGTGCAAGTAATGAGTGCAGGAACTGGTATTACACACTCAGAGTTTAACGATAGTAAAACTTCTGAAAGTAACTTTTTACAACTTTGGATTATACCAGAAAAACAAGAAGTTACGCCTTATTACGACCAGAAAGTGTTTGATGAAGAAGGTAGAAAAAACAAGTTTCAAACCTTAGTTTCTCCAAGAAATAAACAAGTAAAAGGTTCTTTACCAATTTATCAGCAAGGATATATTTCTAGGATTGATTTAGAAGAAGGTTTTGAAACCGAGTACGAATTAAAAAACGGAGCCTATTTTTTCTTGATAAATGGTGAAGTAAAAGTAGCAGACGAAACTTTAGAAAACAGAGATGCTGTTGGAATATCAGAAACAGATAAGGTAACTGTAAAAGCTACAAAAAACAGTAAATTATTGATTATTGATGTGCCTATGAATTAGGTTACTCAATTCAATCTATAAAAAAGAGGTTATTTAAAAGTAATAATAACCTCTTTTTTCAGGAGAAAAAAATGGGTACTATATTTAAGCCATTACAGCTGCCTTCTTGGATTTTCGATACAAGAATTTATTAAAGATGTTTCGTTTCCCAAAATTGTTCATCGATTTTGCATTTATAAATTTGCCAAAAAGAATTTTATTTACACCAAAATACTCATACGTATTTCCATCAGTAAAAGTAACCTCTAACAACATACTTTTATGATACCAATCTGCCACTTGAAATTCTGTAATTGTTTTTTTATAAGCCTCTAAATTTGCCTCTTTGGTTTCTGGTGCAATGCTTACTAAAAAATGATACCCATCAATAATATTAGTACTTACATCTTCTGCCTCAGCTTTTTTAGCTTCATCCTGAAATTTATCTGGATGCCATTCTTTCACTAAATTTCTATAGCTGCTTTTTAATTCTTTTAAATTGATAGCGCCTTCTACATTAAAAAGCTTTTTATATTGTTTTATACGTTTCATATCTGCTGTTTTAAAAATGGCTGTAAAAGTATTGATATTAAATGGATAGTGAAGTAGTTATAACATCTATTTAGATTTTTAATTCAGTTAATCCAAACCCAATTCTTTTCGTTCTTTAACATCATCCTTACTATTTTTATTCCAATAAGCAGATTGTATTGTTTTTATTTTTGTTGCTATGGTTGTTAATTCTTTTCCTCTACTGATGATGTTTTCTTCCCAACGTTCTATTGTGTACGGAAAATTTTTTGTTGCTGTTATTTTTAAAGTTCTTTGTAATGTAGGATAGTTAATTTCGTAAATCATAAAACCATCTTTTTCGATTAATTTTGATGTAGCTTCATAAGCTAGAAATTTCTTGTGGTTTAATCCTAAATATTCAAAAGAAGGTATTATTTGTAATTTTCCAGTAGGTAAATTTTCAGGTGAAACTCGAAGTTTATTCCAGATTTCATTTTCTAAAATATACTTTTCCAAATTAATGTTACGATCAGTATTGCTCTCAAAATAAGAATAAAATTGAATTTCATAATCGTCTCTATTATTCAATTGAACAAAAGTATTTCCACACCATTCTTGAGATGAAAAAGAAATCTTAATGGCATTTTTGTGTACATCAATAGGAGAGAAGGTACTTGTCATTAAAGAATACGGATATATACCAGTTGTAAATTTTTTAGTGCTGTTTAGCTTTAAAATAGGAACATTCTTATCATTTTGATAATCTGCCTTCACTTGTTTTTCTGGTAAAAAATCTTCAGTTACAAAAATGTTTACAGCAGTACCTTCATAGATTTCTCCATAACGCACCTGTGATATTTTGTAAGAAGTAATTTCTGCTTTTCCTGCATACCAATACTTATTGAAATTTTGATGCTTTTTAAATTTAATGGTAGTGTTTTCTGTTTCTAGCGTTTCTTTTTTAGGCGTTGTATTTGTGCAAAATAGAAAGATAAGACTAAAAAAAATGGGAAAATAACTATTTATGGTTCGTGTCATTTTTAAATTTTACACTAATTTACAATAAATAGGTATGAATCTAAGAATTTAAAATGTTAACAAAACTAAAAAGGATTTCTTATTTTTGTGTAAAACAAACACATACTTATGAGTCAATCTATAAAACTTACAGTTGATGCTGTTGTATTTGGTTATGAAGATGGTAAAATTACAGTTTTGCTAATCAAACGAAAATACGAACCCTTTAAAAATAAATGGGCAATTCCTGGAGGTTTTATAAAGGATGATGAATCATTAGAATCCGCTGTCGAAAGAGAGTTGTTTGAAGAAACGGGTGTAAAAATCAATTATTTAGAACAACTTTATACGTTTGGGAGACCAGAAAGAGATCCAAGAGGAAGAATTGTTTCCATAGCCTATTTTGGATTGGTGAGACCAGATGCCTTTAAACTCTTTGCTTCTACTGATGCAGAAGAAGCAAAATGGTTTACTATTGATGATTTGCCAGATTTGTCTTTTGACCATAAAGAAATTTTAGAAATGGCAATTGAACGTTTACAAGCAAAGATTACCTATGAACCCATTGGTTTTGAATTGCTAGAAAAAAAATTTCCGTTTTCTGATTTAGAGAAATTATACACTACACTCTTAGGAAGACCTATAGATAGACGTAACTTTAGAAAGAAAATTATTGGTTTAAATGTCTTGGATGAATTGGATGAAAAAGTTTCTAAAGGTTCTGGAAGACCAGCCAATTTGTTTCAATTTAATCAAAAGAGATACTTTCAGCTAAAAGAAGAAGGAATTATTTTTGAAATTTAAATTACTGATAATCAGAGTTAAATTTTATTTGTGTAAAAAAAACGCAAATATTTCTTGCGGGATAATTATTCTCATTCTATATTTGTGTTGTAATTACGCAAAATAAGAATATTATGAATGCATTATTTTTAACTGATGGTTACAAAACTGGTCATCATCAGCAATACCCAAAAGGTACAGAACAAGTATATTCTAATTGGACACCAAGAAATAATACCTATGCTCCAAAAGGTTGTGATAAAGTAGTTTCTTTCGGTCAGCAATATGTTATAAAATGGTTACATCAATATTTCGAAGAAAACTTTTTTTTAAAAAAGAAAAATGAAGTTTGTAAAGAAATAAAAGAAGAGCTTTCATTATATTTAAATACAGATTATGATGTTGCGCATTTTGAACAATTACACGATTTAAGATATTTGCCTATTAAGATAAAATCTATCGAAGAAGGCAATGAAGTTGCAATCCGAGTACCAATACTAACCGTAATTAATACTCATAAAGATTTTTATTGGATAACTAACTTTTTAGAAACGATATTATCTACAATGTTATGGCAACCTATGACATCTGCAACAATAGCAATATTATACAAACGTATTTTTAAAAAATGGGCACTTTTAACAGATAAAGATAATTTAGATTTTATAGAATTTCAGGGACACGATTTTTCTATGAGAGGTATGGGAGGTCTGCAAAGTGCTATTTCTTCTGGAATGGGCCATGCAAGTGTGTTTTTAGGGTCAGATAGTTTACCAGTAATCTACGGAATGAGAAAGTATTACAATGCGAAAAACTTTGTAGTTGGTTCTGTAAATGCAACAGAACATTCTGTAATGTGTGCAGGTACAAAAGATGATGAAATAGAAACATTCAGAGAGTTGATGAAAACTTACCCTGAAGGTATTTTATCTGTAGTAAGTGATACTTGGGATTTGTGGAAAGTATTAACGAACTATTTACCTAAATTGAAAAATGAAATTTTAAATAGAAATGGTAAACTTGTAATTCGTCCAGATAGTGGAAATCCTGTTGATATTATTTGTGGAGAAAGTAAAGTTCTAGGAGGAGAAAATTCAAAAGAAAAAGGAGTTATTGAATTACTTTGGGATACTTTTGGAGGTACAATAAACAACCAAGGCTTTAAAGTACTAAATCCTAAAATAGGGGCTATTTATGGAGATAGTATTACAACAGAAAGAGCAGAACAAATTTGTAAACGTTTGTATGATAAAGGTTTTGCATCTACAAATATTGTTTTAGGTATTGGTTCATTTACGTATCAATTTAATACAAGAGATACCTTTGGCTTTGCAATGAAAGCAACTTCAGTTGTTGTTAAAGGGGAGAGAAGAGAAATATTCAAAGACCCAATTACAGATGATGGTGTTAAAAAATCTGCTAAAGGATTGATAAAAGTCATCTTAGAAAAGGGTAACTATTATTTAATTGACGAAGTTTCTGAAAAAGAAGAAAATGAAGGCGAATTAAAATTGATTTATGAGAATGGCGAATTTTTTAATCAAACAAATTTACTTCAAGTCAGAGAAAGAGTAAATAAAATTATATATGATGAAATATAAAGTGAAAAAATTTAAGGACAATCAAGTTTCAGCTAGAATTTTAGAAGAAGGAGATTTACATATTAAAATTAGAGGGAATACCTATGAAGATTTATTCAGAATTGCAGCCATAAAAGAAGCTTGGGATTCAAATCAAAAAAATAAAAAAAGATCTGCAACACTTACTGTTTACTGTCTTATAGGTCAACGATCAGATAGAAGATTTAACAAGCAAGAATCATTTGATTTGAAAATAATTTCAAAATTTATAAATAGTTGTAGTTTTGATGAGGTGCAAATTTTTCACCCACACAGTTCAGTTGCTTTGGCATTAATTGATAATTCTGTTGAGATAGATTGTTTTGAATTCGTAAAACAAGCGTTTAATAAAATTGGAAAACCTGTTTTAATTAGTCCAGATGCTGGGTCTTATAAGACAACACATTATTTTGCAGAAAAGCTAAATACTGATTTAATTCCTTCAAACAAAGTTCGGGAGAATGGAATACCTAAAATTAAAATTCAAGGAAATGTAAATAAGAAAGATTGTCTTATTATTGATGATTTAGCAGATGGAGGAAGAACGTTTAAATTCTTGGCTGATGAATTAATAAAACAAGGTGCAAATAAAGTTTTTTTATATGTTTCACATGCACAATTTAACTACGGATTTACAGAGTTGAAAGAATCTATACATCATATTTATTGCACCAATAGTTACAAAGATATTGATGATGCATTTATTACTCAGTATAAGGTGATTTAAAAATGAACAACTATTAATGTTGATCAAATTCAGGCTAAATAACTTCAATATTAAAATTCCAATCAAAATTTGATTGGAATTTTCTTTATAATTATATCAAAATTTTTAATACAAACTATTAAATTTCTGTGGATTGAATTCATGCATAATCTCATACACCTTTTCAAAAATATCTTCAGCAGATGGTTTTGAAAAATAATCGCCATCAGTACCATAAGCAGGTCTGTGCGCTTTAGAAGTTAAGGTAGCTGGTTTACTATCTAAATATTGATATCCATTTTGATTTTCTAAAATCTCTTGTAAAATATAAGCAGAAGCACCTCCAGGTACATCTTCATCAACCACTAATAATTTATTGGTTTTGGCTAGACTTTTTACACAATCATGAGCTAAATCAAAAGGTAATAAAGACTGTGCATCTATAATTTCGATATCGACACCTACTTGCGTCAAATCTTTTGCAACTTCTTGCACTATTCGAAGAGTAGAACCATAAGAAACAATAGTAATATCTTTACCTTCTTTAACGGTTTCTACAACGCCTATTGGTGTTTTAAAATCGCCTAAATTAGTAGGTAATTCCTCTTTTAAACGATATCCATTTAAACATTCAATAACCAAAGCGGGATCATCACTAGCTAAAAGTGTGTTGTAAAATCCAGCAGCTTTGGTCATATTTCTTGGCACTAAAACATGAATACCTCTAACATTGTTAATAATTCCGCCCATAGGTGAACCAGCGTGCCAAATACCTTCTAAACGATGTCCACGAGTTCTAATAATTAATGGTGCTTTTTGTTTGCCAAAAGTTCTGTAACGCAAAGTGGCTAAATCATCACTCATAATTTGTAGAGCGTACAGTAAGTAATCTAAATACTGAACTTCAGCAATAGGTCGTAAACCGCGCATTGCCAAACCAATACCTTGTCCGATTATAGTGGCTTCGCGAATTCCAGTATCCGAAATTCGTATATCTCCATACTTTTCTTGTAAGCCCTCCAAACCTTGATTTACATCACCAATATAACCAGCATCTTCGCCAAAAATAACCACATTTTGGTGTTTATTTAGGATGGCATCAAAATTATCTCGCATTACAATTCTGGCATCTACCAGATTTTTATCTTGAGCATAAGTTGGTTTTTTCTCTAAAATGGCTAAACTGTTTAAATCAGTTTCACTTGTTAAATGCGTAGAATATTTATGATGTGCATCTTTTAAGGCAGATTTTATAAAGTTTTGTAGCTCAATTTTTTCACTAAAATATTCATCTCTTAAATACCACAAACATTTTCTAGCTACAGATAATACATCTTTTCTTGTAGGTTCTGCAATGGCTAATAAATCGTTTTTATATTTATTGATAAATGCACCATTGTTACTTTTTTGGGTAACACCTTCTAATATTTCAGAAACAATTAAACGTTCAGATTTTATTTCATTTAAATAGGCACTCCAAGCGTTTCGTTTTGCGTTAGTAACCTCTTTTTTTGCTTCTTTTTCTATAATAATTAAATCCTCTTCACCATCAACAAAACGCAACACATCACCAGTTTTAGTTTCTAGTTCAAAATCTAGAATCCACTCTCTCATTTTTGCGATACAATCATGATTTTTTTCCCAAGCTAAACGATCTTTATCTTTATATCTTTCGTGAGATCCAGAGGTAGAATGGCCTTGAGGTTGTGTCAATTCTTTAACGTGTATTAAAACAGGCACGTGCTCTTCTCTTGCAATTTTAGCAGCTTTATGGTAAACATCTACCAATTGTACATAATCCCAGCCATTAATTACAAAAATTTCATACCCTTTATTTTTTTCATCTCTTTGAAAACCTTTTAAGATTTCGGAAATACTTTCTTTAGTAGTTTGATGTTTTGCATGAACCGAAATTCCGTATTCATCATCCCAAACACTCATCACCATTGGTACTTGTAAAACCCCTGCTGCATTTATGGTTTCAAAAAACAAACCTTCACTTGTACTTGCGTTTCCAATGGTACCCCAAGCCACTTCGTTTCCTTTATTAGAAAAATTGGTGTTGTTTTGTACGCTTTTTTCGTTTCTATATATTTTTGATGCTTGTGCTAAGCCTAATAATCTAGGCATTTGACCAGCAGTAGGTGAAATGTCTGAACTAGAATTGTATTGTTGGGTTAAGTCTTTCCAAGAACCGTTTTCGTTTAAACTATGGGTTGCAAAATGACCTCCCATTTGTCTACCTGCAGACATTGGATCTGCTTTTATATCTGTATGTGCATATAAACCCGCAAAAAATTGTTGAGCTGTAAGCTCGCCTAATGCCATCATAAAAGTCTGGTCTCTGTAGTAACCAGATCTAAAATCGCCATGCTTAAACGCTTTGGCCATGGCTAACTGAGGCACTTCTTTACCATCACCAAAAATACCAAACTTAGCTTTACCTGTTAATACTTCTCGCCTACCAAGTAAGCTACATTCTCTACTGATTCGTGCAATTTTGTAGTCTTTTAACACTTCTTTTTTAAATTCGTTAAAAGAAATTTCTTGAGTGTTTAAAAGAATTGTTTTTTGCAACATAGTCTGAGATTATTTAGGTATGCAAAGATAGTTTTTTTAATTGATATTTAAAAATAGCGTTAGTTATTAAGAATATGTTAAAATAATGTATAATTTATTCTTGTTTGTTGAGAATTATACAATAGAAATGGTTTTGTTTGAATTTATAGAAATCCTCTTCTTACAAAATTAAAAATAGAACGCAAGTTTCCTGTAAAAGTAAATCTAATTTTTTCAGCATAAGCTTGCTGCCCAATTTCCCAGCCATTGTTAGAGTATAAAGGAAAATAGATTTCAAAAATATTATGAACAAAGTTCAATCGTATTCCATTATTGTATGCAAAATAGATAGGAATATTTTTGTTTTTTAGAAAAGCAACATCATTATAAAACTCAACCCACCTCCATAAACCAAAACTCGAATTTAAAGAAACCATGTACTGATTGGCAAATCTTGTGGGTAGTACTGATTTAAACCCCCCTTCTGCAATAATAAATTGTTGACTAAAAATACCTGAATCTTCTGATCGACCAAAATAGTTAAGCTGAAATAAATAATCATTTGCTCTGTCTAAACCAAAGCTAAAATAGTTTCCAGTTGATGAGTTGTTTAAAAAAGAACCTGCAAATAGCCTAAAATCTAATTGCGTATCTGACGTAGATAATGCTCTATAGCGAATATCTGCAGAAACCTTAGAAAAATTTTCGGCAATTTCTAAACTAAAATTATACCTGAATTCTTTGATGATATCAGGGTTCATATAGTTATACCTTAAGTTAAAAATAGTGTATTGATCTTCGGGACCAATAGGTTCTCCCAAGGGTCTTTCTCTATCAATGTAAAGCATTCTTGCTGTTATAGCTTCTTGTGTAGCATCTCGCAAATCTTTTCTTTTAAAAAATAAATTTACATAAGGTACAAAAGCTGTGTAAGATAATTCTGGTGCGTAGTCTGACGTGCCACCATCCATTCCGTAAACTATTTTGTAAATGCTAGTTTCTTCGAAATATTGATGATATTTCACTGAAAAATTACCAATAACAGAGCCACTTTTTGTGGCATAAGCAGGCGCTATAGAAACTTCTAAATTTCTTTTAATTAAGGGTTTGTTGTGTAAACTCACTCCTAAAGTTAAACCGTTATAAAAATTATAGCTAAAATTGGGTTGATAAAATAGTTGATTGTAATATGGGTCTTGAATGTCTTTTATTAAGCTAAACTTTAAAGGCTTATTAAATATTTTATTTTGTAATCTTTTCCAATTGTCTAAAGTATTTAATTCAGGATAAAAATTTTCATAGTTTAAACTAACCTTATTAATTCCGTTTTTTGGAATGCTTATGTTGGCAGTATCTTTAACGCCTGTTACCCATTTTTTATATTTTATTTCTTTATCTTTTAAACCATAAACCAACACAGGTGTGGTCATATTTCTTTTGTTTCTAATCTTTACATGTACACTATCACCTTTTATTTCTATATCATCAATAGTATGATCTATTTTTTTGTTGGTTTTAATAAAATCATCAAAAAACCAACCTGTTTCTTTACGAGTCTTTGATGCTAATAATTTTTGAAAATCTTTACTATCAACAATTTTAGTTTGGTTATTTTGATAAAAATCTTTGATAGTATTATTTAATATGCTATCTCCTAAATAGCCTTTTAAATATCTAAAAGCCATACCTGCTTTGTACTTATTGGCAATTTTTCTGTTAAAATTAGACAGGGAATCTGCAGAGGTTGTTAACGCCTGATCTAAAAATTTACGAGAAACAAATTGATAAATCAACGGATATTTATCATTAAAATCAGCTTTAGAAATGTTAAAAGATCTTAAGAAAAAAGTGTCTGAAAATTTACCTAAAAGTTTTGTTTCAGGGTAAAACTCTTCTATGTATTCAATCATAAAATAGTTTTGTAAACCATCTAGCAACCAGTAATCTTTCCTTTTATTTAAAAATAACGTATTCTCTATATATTTTCTGCTCAGGGCCTTAAAGATGGTAATATCTGCCTTAAAAGTTTCCGAAAAAGGTCGTAAAAAATCTGGCAGTTGAGTTAACCCAATTACAGGATCTTTTTTTTGCGTGGCTTTGTCAATAAATAATTCTTTATGTGGATATTGGCCCAAATACTTTTCTAAAAATTGAATATTTCTATTTAAAATGACAATTTTAGATTTGTAATCTATTTCATATTCATCGCCTAAAACATCAGTATAAACATTAATTTTCTTTGTTTTGTAAGTTTTGAATTGTTCTGTTTTATGGATACTTAAAATAACATCTGATTTTTTTTTACCTATTAAATAGTAATTATTTACATCTTCCTTTTTTGTGATGTATTGATATAAATTACTCTCTAAGACATAAGATTTCGGAATATTGATGTCTATTTTAAAGTCGGTGGGTTTTTCGTATAAATCATCAATATTAAGATTACTCATCAAGGCCCATCCTTTATCATAAACAGCGGGTGTAATGTACCAAAAGCGTAAATGATACCCTTCTTTTGTTTTTCCATAGCCAGTAAAAGAGGCACTTGGTATTTTTACGGTATAGGTAATTATTATTTTAGTTTTTTCTTTTGGTTGTAAAGGTTTGTTTAGAGTTATGTTTAAAATATCTGCTTTTCCTTCATGTTCATTAAAGAGGGTGTTTTCAAAATCTACAGTTAAGTTTTTAATCGTAGTTTTACCAAGCTCGCTTTGTTTGGCAAAATATAAATCTTTTCTATAATCTTTTATAAATCGTTGTGATAAAGGTGTTTTTCGGTCTCTAAAGCTATTGGGCCAATTGTGTAAGTAAATGTTGTGTAGGGTAGAACCTGTTGTATTGAAAAACACAATTTCTTGTTTTATCATCATTTCATCTTTGCCTACATTTAAGTTTGCTTCTATAGAGATAGTATTTTCTTGTGCTAAAAAAGCACAGCAAAACATAAGGGTAAAAAAAGTTATAACGATGCTTTTCAATTTAAATTTTCACAAATTTTAGTGGTTTGTATGCATCCGCTTTTAAGAAGTAAACTCCTTTAGAAAACGAACGTGTATCAATATTCAATTTGGTTGTACTTGTGTTTTTCTGTTGATAAATAATTTGGCCAAGTTGATTGTAGATAATAATTGAATTTAGTTTTTCTTTTAATGTTAAAGTTATTGAATTTTTAACAATATTACTACCACTAAATGAAATTGGGTTGTTTTTTTCTACAGATAGTACGTTTTTGGGTGTTTCTAAGCTCATTACAATTGGCAAATGATCACTAAATTGATATAATGCATTTCGTAATTTTTGAGAATATATACCATCACAGTTCGTATTGTTTACATAAGAATTGTAGCAGTTTCCATTATTGCCAATAGTTTGATAACTATTTTCGATATAAAATAAATCTGTACTGGTTTTTAGATTTTCGGATATTAAAATAAAATCGAATCGATCATCCATACCACCACCAGCTCCATCTCCATTTAATGGAGAGTTTCTTGTAGATTGAGAGTGAATATCTGCAAAAGAGCTGTTTCTCCAAAAGTAATTTGAGCTAGAACTATAAAATTCAAAAGGATCTCTAACATTAGGGTTATTAGCAAATACATCTGTGGGGCGATTAAGGGGATCAATAATTTTAATAGCGTTTCTTGCATCAGACAACACCCGATAACCATCTTCATTGCTAGTGTAAAAGTTAAAATCACCAGCAAAAAGTACAAAACTATTTTGAGGTAGATGGTCTAAAGCGTCTAAAAATTGAAGTACAGAGTTGTATCGTTTTAAGCGATTATCACTGCCTGTAGATGCTTTTAAATGGGTTACAAAAACCTCTAATAGAATAGGGTTTGTTGCAGAGTTTTCTGTGTTTATGGTAAATGTATAATGATTTATATCTCTTATATCAGTAGGTACTATATTTGTAGCCTTTAAAGTTAGTTTTTTTTGGTTGTAATATACCATTTGCAACAAACCAGTTGCTGGAGATTGACTGTATTGAAAAGGTGCTTTTTTAAAATGACTACCCAAAGGCAAAACAGCGTTTTCAAATAAGTAATCAGAAGCATTTTCATTGATCAACTCGCAAACCATAAATAAGTCTGGTTGTACATCTTCTAAAACAGTTTTTAAATGAACGGTTCTGTTTTGGCTATTTACGCCAGCATCATAATTTAAAATGTTGTAAAACATCGATTTTATTTTGGTTTGCGCACCAACCGTTAAAACAGCAAAACAGCATAAAAAGAAAATTCTTTTTTTTAGCATATTTAGAAATTTGGCTTTATTTTGTATTTCGCATAGAATTTGTTAAAGTGTTCTACAGCTTCATCAGCAGTATCTACCAATCTAAATAAATTTAAGTCGTCTTTACTAATATTACCTTCTTCTATTAGGGTGTTTTTAATCCAATCTAACAAACCAGCCCAAAACTTTTTACCTACTAATACAATTGGAAAACGACCTATTTTTTTAGTTTGAATTAAAGTAATGGCTTCAAAAAGTTCATCCATAGTTCCAAATCCTCCTGGCATTACCACAAAACCTTGTGAATATTTTACAAACATTACTTTTCTTACAAAAAAGTAATCGAAGTCTAAACTCTTTCCTGGGTCAATCCAAGGATTATCATGTTGCTCAAAAGGGAGTTCAATATTTAATCCAACAGATAAACCTTTTCCTCTGTTGGCACCTTTATTACCAGCCTCCATAATTCCTGGGCCACCACCTGTAATTACGCCAAATCCACTTTGTGTTAATTTGTAGGCAACTTCTTCTGCCAATTTATAATAAGGATGGTCTGGTTTTGTACGTGCAGAGCCAAAAATAGAAACACAAGGACCAATTTTACTCAATCGTTCATAACCTTCTACGAATTCTGCCATTATTTTAAAAATAGCCCAAGAATCGTTGGTTTTTATCTCATTCCAAGTTTTTGGTTGAAAACGTTCTTTTATTTTTCTGTCGTCTTGTGTCATTATAATATTGTTTTAAAACTTTTCTAAAGAAAAGCGAACTGAATTAATTTTTTTAAATTTTGAAATATTTTTAATGCCAATTCTTTAAAGAAGCTCTTTTTTTAAGAATTTGGCAGTATAGCTTTTCTTATGTTTAGCAACTTCTTCTGGAGTACCTTTTACTAAAATTTTTCCGCCTTTTTTTCCACCTTCCATACCCACATCAATAATATAATCTGCTAGTTTTATTACGTCTAAATTATGTTCTATAATTAAAACTGTATTACCTTTATTGGTTAATTTATTGAGAACTTCCATCAATACACGAATATCTTCGAAATGCAAGCCTGTTGTGGGTTCGTCTAAAATATAAAAGGTGTTTCCTGTATCTCTTTTTGATAATTCTGATGCTAATTTTATACGCTGTGCTTCACCACCAGAAAGTGTGGTAGATTGTTGGCCAAGTGTAATATAGCCCAAACCAACATCTTTTATTGTTTTTAATTTTCTGTGGATTTTAGGGATGTTCTCAAAAAAATCTGTGGCATCTTCAATAGTCATATCTAAAACGTCCGAAATTGATTTACCTTTATATCTGATTTCTAAAGTTTCTCTATTAAAACGTTTGCCTTGACAAGTTTCACATTCAACCTGAACATCTGGTAAGAAATTCATTTCGATAACTCGTACTCCACCACCTTGACAGGTTTCACAGCGACCACCTTTTACATTAAAAGAAAAACGACCTGGCTTGTAACCACGAATGGCAGCTTCAGGTGTTTTTGCAAATAAACTTCTAATTTCATCAAAAGTTTTGGTGTAAGTGGCTGGGTTAGAGCGCGGAGTTCTACCAATAGGCGATTGATCAATATCAATCACTTTATCTATATGTTCTAAGCCTTCAATTTTTTTATATGGCATTGGTTTTTTTACACCTCTGTAGATGTGAGCATTTAAAATAGGGTACAAAGTTTCGTTGATTAAGGTTGATTTTCCACTACCAGAAACTCCTGTAACACAAATCATTTTTCCTAACGGAAAATCTACAGAAACATTTTTAAGATTATTACCAGAAGCACCTTTTAGGGTAATCGTTTTTCCATTTCCTACTCTGCGTTCTTTTGGAACAACTATTTTTTTTCTGCCTGTTAAATAATCTGTAGTTAATGTTTTATTTTTGATGATTTCATCAAATGTGCCAATACTTACAATTTCTCCTCCATGTCTTCCTGCTCCAAGGCCAATATCTAAAACATAATCTGCTTTTTTCATCATGTCTTCATCATGTTCAACTACTAAAACAGAGTTACCAACATCTCTCAATTTTATTAAAGAGTCTATTAATTTTTGATTATCTCTTTGATGCAAACCAATACTTGGCTCATCTAAAATATATAAAACACCTACCAATTGCGAGCCAATTTGAGTTGCTAAACGAATACGTTGTGCTTCGCCACCAGAAAGTGATTTTGAAGTTCTGTCTAATGTTAAATAATCTAAGCCAACATCTAATAAAAACTGAATACGAGTTCTAATTTCTTTTAAAATTTCTGATGCTATAGTGATTTGTTTTTCAGACAAATGTTTTTCAATAGTTGCAAACCAAGCAGCTAATTCAGTAACATCCATTTGTGCTAAATCACTGATGTTTTTATCGGTAATTTTAAAATGTAAAGCTTCTTTTTTTAAACGTTTTCCTTGGCAGGTTTTACAAGCAACTTCGTCCATAAACCCTTTTGCCCAGCGTTTTATAGAAGTACTTTCTGCATTTTTATATTGATTTTCAATAAAAGAAATGATTCCTTCAAAATCAATTTTATAATTTCTAGTTACGCCAACAGTTTTCGATTCAATTTTAAAGGTTTCATTACCACCATTTAAAATGATGTCTAATGCTTTTTTAGGAATGTCTTTTATTGCGTCTGTAAGTTTAAATTGATAACGCTCAGCAATATGTTGAATTTGTTTAAAAATCCAGCTATTTTTCTGTTCTCCTAAAGGTGCAATTCCTCCTTTTTTGATAGAAATAGTATCATCAGGAATTACTTTGTTTAGATTAATTTCTTGATTAATTCCGAGTCCATTACATGTAGAACATGCACCTTTTGGCGAGTTAAAAGAAAAGGTGTTTGGTTCAGGATTGGGGTACGCAATTCCTGTTGTTGGACACATCAACTCACGGCTAAAATATCGAGGAGTATTATCGTCAATATCAATAACCATCATAATATTATTCCCAGAGTACAAAGCCGTTTTTATGGTTTCTTCTAAACGTTTTTCTGATGTTTCGTTGATCAATAAACGGTCAATAACCACTTCTATATCATGCGTTTTGTATCTGTCTAAACGCATCCCTTTTTCAATTTCTCTAATTTTTCCATCAACACGAACCCTTACAAAACCTTGTTTTGAGATTTGTTCAAACAATTCGCGATAATGCCCTTTTCGAGATTTTATCAAAGGTGCAAGAATAGCTAATTTTTTACCATCAAAATCCTTTAAAATTAGTTGTCTGATTTGTTCATCAGAATAACTCACCATTTGCTCACCAGTATTATAAGAATAAGCATCAGCAGCTCTTGCATATAAAAGTCTTAAAAAATCATAAATTTCTGTAATAGTACCTACTGTAGAACGTGGACTTTTATTCGTGGTTTTTTGTTCGATAGAAATCACAGGAGATAATCCATCAATTTTATCTACATCAGGTCTTTCTAGACCGCCCAAAAATTGTCTGGCATAAGCAGAAAAGGTTTCGATATAGCGTCTTTGCCCTTCAGCATAAATGGTGTCGAAAGCCAACGAAGATTTTCCACTACCACTTAAACCAGTAATAACAACTAGTTTTTCTCGTGGAATTTTTACATCAATATTCTTTAAATTATGTGCTCTTGCTCCGTAAACTTCTATGTATTCTTGGTCTTTCAAAAAAAGGTGGTTTTTGCAAAAGCGCAAAGTTAATCAATAGAAATCATTTTTAATCGAAATGTAAATAACAAATAGCTAGATATTGTTATCTTGCAGTTATAATGGAAGGCAGAAAATTTATACATACCATACGTCATTTTTTCGAAAGACATGGATTCGGGTTTTTTCAAAGATTAGCAGACCGATTAGGAATGCGCGCAAAAAACGTACGTATTTATTTTATTTATGTAACTTTTTTTACTGTGGGGCTTTCTTTCGGGTTTTACCTCACGTTTGCATTTGCAATGAAGTTAAAAGATTTAATTTATACCAAAAGAAGTTCGGTTTTTGATTTGTAGTTTATGAAAGTTTTAAACTCTAAAATATATAAAATATCAATTTTAGTAACTGCAATTTTAGCTGTTGGAACTTTTGGATACATGTCTTTTTCTAGTTATACCTTTGTAGATGCTTTGTACATGACTGTAATTACAGTAACTACAGTTGGTTTTGGAGAAGTGCACCCTTTTACCCCAGAAGAAAAAATATTTACCATTTTTTTGATTCTTACAAGTATTACAACCTTTGGTTATGCAGTTTCTGCATTTTCTGAGTATTTGGTTAGCGGACAATTTTTTGAACATTTTAAACACAGAAGAGTGGAAAAACAAATAGCAAACTTACAAGGCCACACAATAGTTTGTGGTTATGGAAGAAATGGAAAGCAAGCAATAGTTAAGCTTCAAAACTATAATAAAGAGTTTGTGGTAGTAGAGAAAAATAAAGAAATGATAGCGCTTTTAGATGAACAAGGGTTGCTAAATATTGAGGGTGATGCCACTTTAGATGAAACTCTTTTAAGAGCAGGTATTGCTAAAGCGAGCTCTTTAATTGCGGCTTTACCTTCTGATGCTAATAATTTATTTATTGTGCTTACAGCTAGTCAATTAAATAAAAATTGTAGAATTATAAGTAGAGCATCTAAAGAAACATCATATAGTAAACTAAAAATTGCAGGTGCAGATAATGTAATTATGCCAGATAAATTAGGGGGTAATCATATGGCATCTTTAGTTACAACTCCAGATGTTATTGAGTTTGTAGATCGATTAACTATTGAAGGTGAAACCACTGCAAATTTAGAGGAAATTGATGTTGATACCTTGCCAAAAAAATATTTAGGGAAAACAATTTTAGATTTAGATTTAAGAAAACAAACGGGTTGTACTGTTATAGGTTTTAGAAATCCCGATAAAGATTATGTTATAAACCCAGAGGCATCTACACCTTTAGTTAAAGGTGCACATTTAATTGTTTTAGGAAGGCCAGAACAAATTACAAAATTGAGAGAATTATTTTAAAATGAGAAAAGTTATTATTACAGGTAGTAATGGGTTATTGGGACAATCCTTGGTAGCATTATTACTTAAAGAAGTTGAAAAATATCAAGTATTTGGTTTTTCAAGAGGAGAAAATAGAAGTGGAAGAGACGATTTTAATTATGTTTCAATTGATTTAACACAAGAAGAAAATTTAAAAAAAACAATCAGAGAAATTCAACCTCATTTTATTATCAACACAGCTGCTATGACTTTGGTTGATGATTGTGAGTTAGCAAAAGAAGCTTGTGATGTTTTAAATATTGATGTTGTACAATGGCTGGCAGAAATATCAGAAGAACTTAATATTCATGTAATACACTTATCCACCGATTTTATTTTTGATGGTGAAAAAGGATACTACAAAGAAACAGATACTCCAAATCCATTGAGTTATTATGGATTATCTAAAGTAAAATCCGAAAAGGTTTTAATTGATTCAAACATAAACTTTACCATTTTAAGAACTATTTTAGTGTATGGTAAAGTATTTTCTATGAGCAGAAGCAATATTGTGCTCTGGGTAAAAAGCATGTTAGAGCAAGGCAAAGAAATTACGATAGTAGATGATCAATTCAGAATGCCAACTTTTGTAGATGATTTAGCCTTAGCGTGTAAAATTACTATGGATAAAAATGCAAAAGGAATTTTTCATATTTCATCCAAAGAATTATTAAGTGTTTACGAAATTGCACAACAAGTGGCAGAGGTATTTGAATTAGATCAAGGTTTAATCAAACCAATTTCATCAACAACATTAAATCAAACTGCAAAAAGGCCACCTAAAACAGGTTTCGATTTGTCGAAAACAAATAAAGAATTGAATTTTTATCCAAAATCATTTAAAGAAGATTTGCAAAGGTTTAAAGAAACCTTAATCTAAAAATGACTTTTAACTGCTAAAAGTTGTTCAAAGAGCATTTTTTTAAGATATTGCACGTCAGTAAACTCAAAAAAAACTAACAATACCATTATTATGAAGAAAAAACTTCTTTCGTTATTGCTTTTAGCATTTCCTATTATATCATTTGCACAAAGCACAACAGATAGCATAGACGCAACTTTTAAAGATTATACAGGTTGGTTTGTAGATGCTATTTTCTATGAAATTCCGTTTTCTGATACATTTCAAATACCATGGGTATTAATTGTATTAATTGGTGGTGCTTTATTTTTTACATTTTACTTTAAATTTATCAATTTTACGGGTTTTTTAACAGCTATACAGGTAGTTAGAGGTAAATACGAAGATATAGAAAAACATGGTGTTGATAAACTTTATGGTGAAGACGCACAACAAATAATCGATGACAATGAAAATAATGAAAAAGCTTATGGAGATCAAACTCCAGGTGGAGATTTAATTGAAACAATTAGAGATGAAAGCGCAGATGGAGAAGTTTCTCACTTCCAAGCTTTAACTGCTGCATTATCTGCTACAGTTGGTTTAGGTAATATTGCTGGTGTAGCTGTCGCTTTATCTATTGGTGGTCCAGGGGCAACATTCTGGATGATAGTTGCTGGTCTTTTAGGAATGGCATCAAAATTTGCAGAATGTACATTAGGTGTAAAATATAGAGATGTGGGTGAAGATGGTACTGTTTATGGTGGGCCAATGTATTACCTTACAAAAGGATTAAAAGAAAAAGGAGCAGGGGGTTTTGGAAAAGTATTAGCAGTTTTGTTTGCTATTTTCGTAATCGGTGGTTCTTTTGGTGGTGGAAACATGTTTCAAGCCAACCAAGCTGCAGCTCAATTTACAAAACTTTTTGAATTAACAGGGCCAAATGCGGGTTTATATTTTGGTATAGTTATGGCTGCGTTAGTGGCAGTTGTAATTATTGGAGGTATTAAAAGAATTGCATCTGTAACCGAAAAAGTTGTGCCGTTTATGGCAGGTATTTATGTATTAGCTGCTTTAATTATCTTGTTTGCTAACTTTAGTTTAATAGATGATGCCTTTGCTTTAATTTTCGAAGGAGCATTTTCGGGATTAGGTATTGCTGGTGGTTTAATAGGTGTAATGATTCAAGGAATTCGTAGAGGAGCTTTCTCTAACGAAGCTGGTGTAGGTTCAGCTGCAATTGCACACTCTGCAGTTAGAACAAAATATCCAGCAAGTGAAGGTATTGTTGCTTTATTAGAACCATTTGTAGATACAGTAGTTATTTGTACTATGACAGCTTTGGTAATTATCATTACCAACTTCGATGGTCAGTTTATGGAGTATGGTGTAGAAATTAAGGAAGGTGTAGAGTTAACAGCTGTAGCTTTCGATTCTGTAATTCCTCATTTCTCAGTAGTCTTAACAATTGCGGTTATATTATTTGCATTTTCTACCATGATTTCTTGGTCTTACTATGGTATGCAAGGCTGGAAATTTTTATTCGGAAAAGGAAAAATAACTGATTTAGTATATAAAGTTTTATTCTTGTTATTCGTGATAGTAGGTGCATCTATTAGTTTAGGAGCGGTAATCGATTTTTCTGATGCAATGATATTTGCTATGGTGGTTCCAAATATAATTGGGGTAATAATGTTATCTCCGATAATTAAAAAAGAATTAAGTAAATACATGAATGCCATTAATAAAAAAGAAGAGGCAATTGAAGATGGTGCTGTAGATATTAACGACCACATGTAAAAAACAGCTATAATGAAAATATTCAAATCCCATTTCTGGTATACTAAAAGCCAAAGAAATGGGATTTTTTTATTGGCAATACTCATCTTAATTTTACAAGTTTTTATTTTTGTTGATGTTTTTAGTTCAGATGGTAGTGTTGATGTTAATCAACCAGAAATTCTAGCACTTCAACAACAAGTTGATAGTTTAAAGTTGGTAGAAATCGAAGATAGAAAACCTAAGATTTACCCTTTTAATCCAAATTATATTACAGATTATAAAGGAGAACAATTGGGCATGTCTTTACAAGAAATTGATCGATTATTAGCATATAGAAAAACGAATCAGTTTGTCAATTCTAAAGAAGAGTTTCAAAAAGTTACACAGATTTCAGATTCACTTTTGGCTAAAATAGCACCTTATTTTAAATTTCCAGATTGGGTTGTGAAAAGAAATCAAAAAAAGAATTCTTCAAACTTGTCATTCCAGAGTAAGCAGGAATCTCAGTCCAATTACTATAAAAAACCAACTTATAAACTAACTACAACAGACATTAACAAAGCAACAGCAGAAGATTTAAGAACTATTAACGGAATTGGTCCTGCTTTTTCAGAAAGAATTATTAAGTATCGTTCTAAATTACAAGGTTTTTCTTTTGCTTATCAGCTTTATGAAGTTTGGGGTTTAGAAAAAGAAGTTGCAGACAAAGTCTTGTCCGTTTTTAAAATTGCTGATAAACCTATCATTAAAAAAGTGAATGTAAATACTGTGGAATTCAAACAATTATTAAAAAATCCTTACATAGATTATGAGTTGTGTAAAAAGATTTTTAATTACAGAGATGAGGTTGCAGAGCTCCAAGATATCTCAGAATTAAAAAACATCAAGGGTTTTCCTTTAGATTTGTATGATAGAATAACCTTATATTTGTTGGCTGAATAATAAACTAAATTTCTAGCCTAATGAGCAGTATGTATTTTACTGAAGAACACGAATTTTTTCGTGCTAGTTTCAAAGAATTTTTACAGAAAGAAGTGGTTCCCCATGTTGATAAATGGGAAAAAAACGGAACAATAGATCGTTTTATCTGGAAAAAATTTGGAGAAATGGGGTATTTCGGTTTAGCTACTCCAGAAGCTTATGGAGGGTTAGATTTAGATTTATTTTACACAGTTATCTTTTTAGAAGAAATGCAAAAAATAAATTCGTGCGGATTTGCTGCAGCCATGTGGGCGCATGAATATTTAGCAATGACCCATTTAAACAAAGAGGGTAACGATTTTCAGAAGCAAAAATATTTAGCACCAAGTGTTCTTGGAGATATGATTGGTTGCTTGTGCATCACTGAGCCTTTTGGAGGTTCTGATGTAGCTGGCATGCGTTCTACAGCTATTAAAAAAGGAGGCAAATACATCTTAAATGGTTCAAAAACATTTATTACAAATGGAGTGCTTTCAGACTATTTAATTGTATCTGCAAAAACAGATCCTACAGACAAATACAAAGGTATTAGTTTGTTTATTGTAGACAGAAACTCAAAAGGATTATCAGCAACAATGCTAAATAAATTAGGTTGGAAAGCCTCAGATACAGGAGAAATCGCTTTCGATAATGTAGAAGTTCCTGCTGAAAACCTTCTGGGAGAAGAAGGTAAAGGATTTCCTTATATTATGCAGCATTTTGCCTTAGAAAGGTTGTTAATGGGCGTAAATGCACATGCAAGAGCAGAATATGCAGTAGATTATGCAATTAAATATATGGAAGAAAGAGTTGCTTTTGGCAAACCTTTAGATAGTTTTCAAGCCTTAAGACATAAAGTGGCAGAAATGGCAAGTAGAGTAGATATGTGTAGAGAATATAATTACTCTATTGCAAAACGTTTAGACGATGGGCAGTATGTAGTAAAAGAAGCAAGCATGTCTAAACTGCTATCAACAAAAATGGCAGACGAAGTAATTTATGAAGCACTCCAACTATTAGGAGGTTATGGTTATATGGAAGATTATCCTATGGCACGTTTGTTAAGAGATAGCAGATTAGGACCAATAGGAGGAGGTACTTCTGAAATCTTGAAAGAGATTATCGCAAAAATGGTAATTGATGGCAAGGAGTACAAGCCAGCAACATAGTTTTTTAAATTAGCTTTTTGCGAAAATAATCCTAAGATTATCGCAAAAATGGTAATTGACGGAAAAGAATATAAGCCAGCAACATAAAATCCTGCAAGGTTTCCAAAACCTTGTAGGTATTGAGCAACTACAAATAAGGTGCATTAACTGCAAACTGCTACTGATAAACTGTCCACTAATTTGGGCGTTCCCTAAAGGTCGGGCTTTTCATTATATCTTTTTTATGCTGAATTTAAGTTAGAATTATCTTTTTCAAGAAAAGTAATTTCTATAATTACACAGATATTAAATACAGATAAGCATAAAAAAGGATGCCATTGCAATCCCTAACGCAGGCCAATCTAAAAATTAATTGAATTAAAAATTTGTAATTCAGATTTAATAATTACATTTGCAGTCCAAAAATTATAAATCAGCAGTTTAACTGTTTTAAAAATATTTAAGATACTTATGAAGGGAGGTGCCAACAAATGTTAATTATACCTGTAAAAGAAGGAGAGAATATAGATAGAGCTTTAAAACGTTACAAACGAAAGTTTGACAGAACAAAGACAATGAAGAACTTACGTAACAGAAAGAACTTTACAAAGCCGTCTGTAGCTAAAAGAGCTCAAAGAATAAAAGCTTCATACGTTCAGAGATTAAGAACACAAGAAGAAGTAGGTTAATGAAACTCAGTTTTAAAAAGACCATAGGTCGCATTTAAAACTGTAAGTTGAATTAATTCCGATTTTACATCAGGATCTTCTCAAAATATTGAACTCATATCATTAATGTTGGTAAGAGTTTTCTATTTCATGAAAAGACCAAAACTTGTATTTAAAATTATACATTGAACTATTCTTAATTTTAAATTCGGATCTATTTTAAAGATACATCTCGCATCAAATTAATGATGCGAGTTTTTTTATGCCCAAAATTTTGTAAATTTAACAAAAACCAACAACCAAGAATTGTGATTGATTCCTTTTTAGAATACTTATCGCTAGAAAAAAAATATTCTGTACATACAATTACAGCATATAAAAACGATTTAATTTCATTTAAAGATTTTTTAGTTACAGAATTCAAACAAGAAAATTTATCAGAAGTACATTACAATCAAATAAGAACTTGGATTGTTTCTTTGGTCGATTTAAAGATTTCAAATCGATCAATTAATAGAAAAGTAAGTTCATTAAAATCTTTTTACAAATTTCTTCAGAAAACACATCAAATTAAAGTAAACCCCTTAGCAAAGCATAAAGCTCTAAAAATCAACAAAAAAGTACAGATTCCATTTAATCAAAAAGAAATAAATCAAGTTATTAATACAATCAACGAAAAAGATGATTTTATATCTATTAGAAATAAGCTAATTGTTGAATTATTTTATTCTACAGGTGTTAGGAGGGCAGAGTTGATTAATGTCAAAGAAAATGATATTGATTTATCAAACAAAATAATAAAAGTTTTAGGGAAAAGAAATAAACAACGGTACATTCCACTATTACCATCAGTAATTCAAACATTAAAACAATATTTAGAAGCAAAAAAGAAAATTTCAGCCGGTATAAATGAATTGTTTATTACAGAGAAAGGAAATAAAATATATGAAACCCTTGTTTACAGAATTATAAATTCATACTTTAGTAAAGTTTCTACAAAACAAAAGAAAAGCCCCCACATTTTAAGGCATTCCTTTGCGACGCATCTTTTAAATGAAGGGGCAAATATAAATTCGGTTAAAGAGTTACTAGGGCACTCATCTTTAGCCTCAACACAAGTCTATACTCATAACAGTTTAGATGCCATTAAAAAAGTGTATAACCAAGCTCACCCTAGGAGTAATAAAAACAAAAAAGTATGAAAGTATTTACGCAATCCGTTAACTTTAATGCAGACAAAGATTTAATTACATTTACAAATCAAAAAGTATCAACATTATCAAAATTTCACGATAAAATTGTAGATGCAGAAGTTTTTTTGAAAGTTCAAAATACTAGTGATAAAGAAAATAAGATTACAGAGGTTAAAATTAATATACCAGGTAAAGAATTAATAGTAAAAAGAGAAACCAAAACTTTCGAAGAAGGAGTCAATTCAGCCGTAGATAACTTAAAAAGACAGTTAAAAAGATCTAAAGAAAAGCATAGGGATTCTTTAATTTCATAAAAAAGATAAAAAAATATTAAAAAAAGTTTTAGAATATAAAAAAACTTTATACATTTGCAATCCGTTAGAAATAGCGGGTTGTTTTTTTAAACAAAAAGCCGATGTAGCTCAGCTGGCTAGAGCAGCTGATTTGTAATCAGCAGGTCGTGGGTTCGAGTCCCTCCATCGGCTCGAAAAAACAATTTAAGTTCATTAAAATAAAAGTTTTGGGAGTGTCGCATAGTGGCTATTGCAGCAGACTGTAACTCTGTCGTCGTGAGACATCGTTGGTTCGAGTCCAACCACTCCCACAAAAACTTTTTTTAAGAATGCGAAAGTAGCTCAGTTGGTAGAGCGTCAGCCTTCCAAGCTGAATGTCGCCGGTTCGAACCCGGTCTTTCGCTCAAAAGAATCCAACAAAGCCGGTGTAGCTCAGTTGGTAGAGCGCATCCTTGGTAGGGATGAGGTCACGGGTTCAAATCCCGTCATTGGCTCATAATAATTTGTATTATTAGACACTAAATATATTTAAACTAAAGAATTAAAATCAATAATTATGGCAAAAGGAACTTTTGACCGTTCGAAACCACACTTAAATATTGGTACAATCGGACACGTAGATCACGGTAAAACAACTTTAACTGCGGCTATTACTAAAGTATTAGCTGATGCAGGATTCTCTGAAGCTAGATCTTTTGATCAGATTGATAATGCACCAGAAGAAAAAGAAAGAGGTATTACAATTAATACTTCTCACGTAGAGTATCAGACTGCTAATCGTCACTATGCTCACGTTGACTGTCCAGGTCACGCGGATTATGTAAAGAACATGGTTACAGGTGCTGCTCAAATGGATGGTGCTATTTTAGTTGTTGCTGCTACTGATGGACCAATGCCACAGACTAGAGAGCACATTTTATTAGGTCGTCAGGTAGGTATTCCACGTATTGTTGTTTTCTTAAACAAAGTGGATATGGTTGATGATGAGGAGCTTTTAGAGTTGGTTGATATGGAGGTTAGAGAGTTGTTGTCTTTCTATGAATATGATGGTGATGAAGGGCCAGTAGTATCTGGTTCTGCTTTGGGTGCTTTAAATGGTGAGCAAAAATGGGTTGATACAGTTTTAGAATTAATGGAAGCTGTTGATAACTGGATTGAAGAGCCAACTCGTGAAGTTGATAAAGATTTCTTAATGCCTATTGAAGATGTATTTTCTATTACTGGTCGTGGAACTGTAGCTACAGGGCGTATTGAAACTGGAATAGCTAATACAGGTGATTCAGTAGATATCATTGGTATGGGAGCTGAGAAATTATCTTCTACCATTACAGGAATCGAGATGTTCCGTCAAATATTAGATAGAGGTGAAGCTGGAGACAATGCAGGTATTTTGTTAAGAGGTATAGCTAAGGAAGATATTAAAAGAGGTATGGTAATTTGTAAGCCAGGTTCAGTAACTCCACACGCTAAATTTAAGGCAGAAGTATATGTTCTTAAAAAAGAAGAAGGTGGTCGTCACACTCCATTCCATAACAATTACCGTCCTCAGTTTTATGTAAGAACAACTGATGTTACAGGTACTATTAATTTACCAGAAGGTGTAGAAATGGTAATGCCTGGTGATAACTTAACAATAACTGTTGACTTAATTCAGCCAATTGCATTGAATGTAGGTTTACGTTTTGCAATCCGTGAAGGTGGTAGAACAGTTGGTGCAGGTCAGGTAACTGAATTATTAGACTAATATTTTTATTAGTTTTATAAATAATATTTAAAAAGGGTGTCACGCTTTAGGCGTGACGCCTTTATCAATAAATATAAACGGGTTTAGCTCAGTTGGTAGAGCACTGGTCTCCAAAACCAGTTGTCGGGAGTTCGAGCCTCTCAACCCGTGCAAATAAAATAAGTAAGATGAACTTCATACAATACATCAAAGATTCTTTTGAGGAATTAAGCAATCACGTAACGTGGATATCTAAAGAAGACGCTCAGAAAACAACAGTTACTGTGGCGGTTTTTACTATTATATTCGCTTTAGCGGTAGCTGGTATTGATTATGTATTCCAAACTGGATTAGATAACTTTTTCAAATTATTTTAAGAATTAAATTATGGCTGATTCAGTAATGAAATGGTATGTTGTAAGAGCCATTGGAGGACAAGAAAATAAAGTTAAATCTTATATTGAAACAGAAATCAACAGAGTGGGGCTGTCAGATTATGTAAGTCAAGTGATAGTACCTACAGAAAAAGTAGTTCAGATAAGAAACGGAAAAAAAGTTAATAGAGAAAGAGTATATTTTCCAGGGTATATTATGGTAGAGGCTAACCTTTCAGGTGAAGTTCCTCACGTAATCAAATCCATTACTGGTGTTATCGGTTTTCTTGGTGAAACTAAGGGGGGAGATCCGGTTCCAATGAGAAAGTCTGAGGTAAATCGAATGTTAGGTAAAGTAGATGAGCTTTCTGTTCAAGATGAAAATATAGCAATTCCATTTAATACTGGCGAAACAGTAAAGGTTGTTGATGGTCCATTTAACGGATTTGATGGTACTATTGAAAAAGTTAATGAAGAAAAGCGTAAACTTGAGGTGATGGTTAAGATCTTTGGAAGAAAAACTCCATTGGAATTGAGCTACATGCAAGTAGAAAAAATTTAATATAATTGTTACACAAGTATATAACGATTTGTTTTTGAGCTTCCAACAATAAAACAAATCACTAAACATTTTATAATGGCAAAAGAAGTTAGTAAAGTAGTTAAATTACAAGTTAAGGGAGGCGCAGCGAATCCATCGCCGCCGGTTGGACCTGCTTTAGGAGCTGCTGGTGTTAACATTATGGAGTTTTGTAAACAGTTCAATGCAAGAACACAAGATAAACAAGGTAAGGTATTGCCTGTTGTCATAACTGTTTTCAAAGACAAATCGTTTGATTTTGTTATAAAAACTCCTCCTGCAGCAGTTCAGTTACTAGAAGCAGCCAAAATTAAAAAAGGTTCAGGAGAACCAAATAGAAAGAAAGTAGCATCAGTTACATGGGATCAAATTAAGGTGATTGCAGAAGATAAAATGGCAGATTTAAATGCTTTTGAAGTATCTTCGGCAATGAGAATGATTGCAGGTACAGCACGTTCTATGGGTTTAACAGTAAAAGGTGATGCACCAGCATAAACTTTATAAAAAAGTAGTTAGATGGCAAAATTAACAAAAAAGCAAAAAGAAGCGCATGCTAAGGTTGATAAAACTCAATCTTATGATTTAGCAGCAGCTTCAGCGCTAGTCAAAGATATTACTAATGTAAAGTTTGATGCATCAGTAGATATCGCAATACGTTTGGGTGTAGATCCACGTAAGGCAAACCAAATGGTTAGAGGGGTAGTAACATTACCTCATGGTACAGGTAAAGATGTAAAAGTTTTAGCATTAGTTACACCAGATAAAGAAGCAGAAGCTAAAGCAGCTGGAGCTGATTATGTAGGTTTAGACGAGTATCTTCAAAAAATTAAAGGAGGTTGGACAGATGTAGATGTAATTATCACTATGCCAAGTGTTATGGGTAAATTAGGTCCTTTAGGTAGAATTTTAGGTCCTAGAGGTTTAATGCCAAATCCAAAAACAGGTACAGTAACAATGGATGTCTCCAAAGCGGTTCAAGATGTAAAAGCTGGTAAAATAGACTTTAAGGTTGATAAAACTGGTATTGTTCATGCAGCAATTGGTAAGGTGTCTTTCGATGCTCAAAAAATTGAAGATAATGCAAACGAGTTAATACAAACAATTATTAAATTGAAACCTACAACAGCTAAAGGAACTTATGTAAAGAGTATCTTTATGTCAAGCACAATGAGTCCTAGTATTCCTGTTGAAGTTAAAACTGTTTAATACGTTAAAACTTAAAATTATGACCAGAGAAGACAAATCACAAGTAATAGAAGATTTAACAGCAGTATTAGCAGATACCAATACAGTATATTTAGCAGATATTTCAGGATTAGACGCAAAGACAACATCTAATTTAAGAAGAGCTTGTTTTAAAGCCGGAATTCAGTTATCTGTTGTTAAGAATACCTTATTAGAAAAAGCAATGGAAGCTTCGGATAAAGATTTCGGAGATTTACCATCAGTATTAAAAGGTAATACATCTATGATGATTTCTGAAGCAGCAAATGCTCCAGCTAAATTAATCAAAGAATTCAGAAAAAAAGTAAAAGACAGACCAATTTTAAAAGGTGCTTTTGCAGAAGAGTCTGTATATATTGGAGATGATCAGTTAGACGCTCTTGTAGATATCAAATCTAGAGAAGAATTGATTGGAGAAATCGTTGGATTATTACAATCACCAGCTAAGAATGTTATTTCAGCATTACAATCAGGTGGACAAACACTTTCAGGTATTATTAAAACTTTATCTGAAAAAGAATAAGCGCACAAATAAACTATTATAAAACAAAAATTTTAAAAAACAATTAAAATGGCAGAATTAAAAGATTTCGCAGAACAATTAGTTAACTTAACTGTAAAAGAAGTTAATGAATTAGCTACTATCTTAAAAGACGAATACGGAATTGAGCCAGCAGCAGCTGCAGTAGCAGTAGCAGGTCCAGCAGCAGGTGGTGAAGAGGCAGCAGAAGAGCAGACAGAATTTGATGTAATCTTAAAAGCAGCAGGAGGTTCTAAATTAGCGGTTGTAAAATTAGTTAAAGAATTAACTGGTTTAGGATTAAAAGATGCTAAAGGTATCGTTGATAGTGCACCAGCACCAATCAAAGAAGGTGTTTCTAAAGATGAGGCAGAAGGTCTTAAAAAATCTTTAGAAGAAGCAGGAGCTGAGGTAGAGCTTAAGTAAGCTTTTACTTCTCGGTTATTGGATAAGATTCCGAAATCGAGAAAACAAATTTAGGTTTAGGTACTAAGAGTTTTAATTCTTAGGCCTAAACCATTTTGTGTATATATTCGTTCTTTATTTTAATTCAAGATTTTAATCAAAAAAATATTCTCTTTTGGCAACGAAAAACACTACTGAAAGAATCAACTTCGCAACTTCTCAAATGATTAAAGAATATCCTGATTTTTTGGATATTCAGGTAAAATCTTTCCAAGATTTTTTCCAACTTCAGACTAAGGCAGAAGAAAGAGGCGAAGAAGGTTTGTACAAAACCTTCATGGATAACTTTCCTATTACAGATACAAGAAATCAGTTTGTATTAGAATTTTTAGACTACTTTGTAGATCCACCTAGATATTCAATTCAAGAATGTATCGAAAGAGGTCTTACACACAGTGTGCCTTTAAAAGCACGTCTTAAACTGTATTGTACTGATCCAGAACACGAAGATTTCGAAACTATTGTACAAGATGTATATCTTGGTACAATTCCTTATATGACAAATTCTGGAACCTTTGTAATCAATGGTGCAGAACGTGTGGTAGTTTCTCAATTACACAGATCACCTGGTGTATTTTTTGGACAATCTTTCCACGCAAATGGTACAAAATTGTATTCAGCAAGAGTAATTCCTTTCAAAGGCTCATGGATAGAATTTGCCACAGATATCAATCAAGTAATGTATGCTTATATTGATAGAAAGAAAAAATTACCTGTAACTACTTTATTCAGAGCCATTGGTTTTGAAAGAGATAAAGATATTTTAGAAATTTTTGATTTAGCAGAAGAAGTAAAAGTTTCTAAAGCAGGATTAAAAAAAGTATTAGGTAGAAAACTTGCTGCAAGAGTATTAAAAACTTGGTTTGAGGACTTTGTAGATGAAGATACTGGAGAAGTAGTTTCTATTGAAAGAAATGAAATTGTTTTAGATAGAGATACAGTTTTAGATAAAGAACATATTGATGAAATAATAGAAGCAGGTACTAAAACCATTTTACTTCATAAAGAAGATAATGAAATGGCAGATTATGCTATTATTCACAATACATTACAAAAAGATCCTACTAACTCAGAAAAAGAAGCGGTAGAACATATTTATAGACAATTACGTAATGCAGAACCACCAGATGAGGAAACTGCAAGAGGAATTATAGATAAGTTATTCTTCTCAGAGCAACGTTATAATTTAGGAGAAGTTGGACGTTTTAGAATGAACACCAAACTTCAGTTAGACGTTGATATGGATCAAAAAGTCTTAACAAAGTTAGATATTATAACTATTATTAAATATTTAATTGAGTTAATCAATTCTAAAGCAGAAGTTGATGATATCGATCACTTATCTAATAGACGTGTAAGAACTGTTGGTGAACAACTAGCAGGTCAGTTTGGTGTTGGTTTAGCACGTATGGCTAGAACTATTCGTGAGCGTATGAATGTACGTGACAATGAGGTATTTACTCCAATAGATTTGATTAATGCAAAAACATTATCATCTGTAATCAATTCTTTCTTTGGTACCAACCAATTATCTCAGTTTATGGATCAAACCAATCCATTAGCAGAGATTACACATAAGCGTAGATTATCTGCACTTGGGCCAGGTGGTTTATCTAGAGAAAGAGCAGGTTTCGAGGTACGTGATGTTCACTATACTCACTATGGCCGTTTATGTCCTATTGAAACTCCTGAAGGACCTAATATTGGTCTAATCTCTTCACTTTCTGTTTTTGCAAAAGTGAATAACTTAGGATTTATAGAAACTCCTTATAGAAAAGTTGATAACGGAATTGTAGCAAAAGACGAACCAACTTATTTAAGTGCTGAAGAAGAGGAAGGTATGAAATTTGCCCAATCTAACTTAGAATTAAATGAAGATGGTAGTTTTGTAACAGATAGAGTTATTGCTCGTGAAGAAGGCGATTTCCCTGTGGTTAGCCCAGATGCAATTGATTATATGGATGTTGCTCCAAATCAAATAGCTTCTATTTCTGCATCCTTAATTCCTTTCTTAGAACATGATGATGCCAACCGTGCATTAATGGGATCGAATATGATGCGTCAAGCAGTTCCTTTATTACGTCCAGAATCTCCAATTGTAGGTACTGGTTTAGAACGTAGAGTTGCAAAAGATTCTAGAATCTTAATCAATGCAGAAGGAGCAGGAGTAGTAACTTATGTAGATGCTAATAAAATTACAATTAAGTACGATAGAACAGAAGAAGAAAAAATGGTAAGTTTTGATTCTGATGAAACATCTTATAACTTAATTAAATTTAGAAAAACCAACCAAGGTACATCTATCAATCTAAAACCTATTGTAGAAAAAGGTGATAGAGTAGAAGAAGGACAAGTACTTTGTGAAGGGTATGCAACACAAAAAGGAGAATTAGCTTTAGGTAGAAATATGAAAGTAGCCTTTATGCCTTGGAAAGGGTATAACTTTGAGGATGCAATTGTAATTTCTGAAAAAGTAGTTCGCGAAGATATTTTTACATCTATTCATATTGATGAGTATTCTTTAGACGTAAGAGATACAAAATTAGGAACTGAAGAGTTAACTAACGATATTCCTAACGTTTCTGAAGAAGCTACCAAAGATTTAGATGAAAATGGAATGATTAGAATTGGAGCAGAAGTAAATCCTGGTGATATCTTAATTGGTAAAATTACACCAAAAGGAGAATCTGATCCAACTCCAGAAGAAAAATTATTACGTGCCATTTTTGGTGATAAAGCAGGTGATGTAAAAGACGCATCATTAAAAGCTTCTCCATCATTAAGAGGTGTAGTAATTGATAAAAAATTATTTAGAAGAGCCGTAAAAGATAAAAATAAGAGATTAAGAGATAAAGAAGCTGTAGCTACTTTAGAGCAATCTTTTGTTTCTAAATTCGAAAGCTTAAAAGACGAATTAATAGAGAAATTATTCACTTTAATTAGTGGAAAAACTTCTCAAGGAGTTTATAACGATTTAGGTGAAGAAGTTTTACCAAAAGGTAAAAAATACACTTTAAAAATGTTAAACTCTGTTGATGATTATGTTCACTTAACAGGGTCTTGGACAACAGATAGCGACTTAAATAATTTAGTTGGTGAATTAGTACACAACTATAAAATTAAAGTAAATGACTTACAAGGTAATTTACGTCGTCAAAAATTTACAATTTCAGTAGGAGATGAATTACCTGCAGGAATTTTAAAATTAGCCAAAGTTTATATTGCCAAAAAACGTAAGTTAAAAGTAGGTGATAAAATGGCAGGTCGTCATGGAAATAAAGGTATTGTAGCTCGTATTGTAAGAGCAGAAGATATGCCTTTCTTAGAAGACGGAACTCCAGTAGATATCGTATTAAATCCATTAGGTGTACCTTCTCGTATGAACATTGGTCAGATTTATGAAACTGTTCTTGGTTGGGCAGGTCAAAAATTAGATACTAAATATGCTACACCAATTTTTGATGGTGCATCTTTAGACCAAATTAATGCAATTACAGATTCAGCGGGTGTACCAAGATTTGGACATACTTATTTATATGATGGTGGAACAGGAAAACGTTTCGATCAACCAGCAACAGTTGGTATCATCTATATGATTAAGTTAGGACACATGATCGAAGATAAAATGCACGCGCGTTCTATTGGACCATACTCTTTAATTACACAACAACCTTTAGGAGGTAAAGCACAATTTGGAGGTCAGCGTTTTGGAGAAATGGAAGTTTGGGCACTTGAGGCTTATGGAGCATCAAGCATTTTAAGAGAAATCTTAACTGTAAAATCTGATGATGTAATGGGTAGAGCCAAAACATACGAAAGTATTGTTAAAGGTGAAGCAATGCCAGAACCAGGTTTACCAGAATCGTTTAACGTATTAATGCACGAACTGAAAGGTTTAGGTTTAGACGTTAGATTAGAAGAATAATATTTTAATAGTGGGCAGTAAAGCAGTCTGCAGTTTGCAGTTAACTTTACGAAGTATTGCAAACTGAAGGCTGCCAACTGAAGACTGAAGACTATAAAAAGACATGGCAAGAAAACAAGAGAAGTACACTGTAAAAAAGTTTAATAAAATCTCAATTGGTTTATCATCACCAGAGGCTATTTTAGAAGTTTCTAGAGGCGAAGTTTTAAAACCTGAAACTATTAATTATCGTACTCACAAACCAGAAAGAGATGGTTTATTTTGTGAGCGAATTTTTGGTCCTGTAAAGGATTATGAATGTGCTTGTGGTAAGTACAAAAGAATACGTTACAAGGGTATTGTTTGTGATAGATGTGGTGTAGAAGTAACAGAAAAAAAAGTACGTAGAGATAGAGTAGGGCACATCAACTTGGTGGTGCCTGTAGCTCATATTTGGTATTTTAGATCATTACCTAACAAAATGGGATACCTTTTAGGTTTACCTTCTAAAAAGTTAGATATGATTATTTACTACGAAAGATACGTAGTAATTCAACCAGGTATTGCAAAAAATCCAGAAGGAGAGCCGTTACAAAAAATGGATTTCTTAACAGAAGAAGAATACTTGGATATTGTGGATGAATTACCACAAGACAATCAATATTTAGAAGATACAGACCCAAATAAGTTTATCGCTAAAATGGGTGCTGAGTGTTTAATTGATTTATTAGCGCGTATCGATTTAGATTCGTTATCTTTTGAATTAAGACACAAAGCCAACACAGAAACGTCTAAACAACGTAAAACTGAAGCATTAAAACGTTTAAATGTAGTTGAAGCATTTAAAGATTCTCAAAAAAATAGAGAAAACAATCCTGAGTGGATGATTATGAAGGCAATTCCGGTAATTCCACCAGAATTACGTCCTCTAGTTCCTTTAGATGGTGGTCGTTTTGCAACTTCAGATTTAAATGATTTATATAGAAGAGTTATTATCAGAAACAATCGTTTAAAAAGATTGGTTGAAATAAAAGCTCCAGAAGTCATTTTACGTAATGAAAAACGTATGTTACAAGAATCAGTAGATTCATTATTTGATAACACACGTAAATCATCAGCAGTAAAAACTGAATCTAACAGACCATTAAAATCTTTATCAGATTCGTTAAAAGGTAAACAAGGACGTTTCCGTCAAAACTTACTAGGTAAACGTGTAGATTATTCAGCACGTTCTGTAATTGTAGTTGGACCAGAAATGAAATTGTCTGAATGTGGATTGCCAAAAGATATGGCAGCAGAACTTTACAAGCCTTTTGTAATTAGAAAATTAATTGAAAGAGGAATTGTAAAAACTGTAAAATCTGCAAAGAAAATTATAGACAGAAAAGAACCAGTTGTTTGGGATATTTTAGAAAATGTAATTAAAGGGCACCCAGTTTTATTAAATAGGGCTCCTACTCTACACAGGTTAGGTATCCAAGCTTTTCAACCAAAATTAATTGAAGGAAAAGCAATTCAATTACACCCATTAGCATGTTCTGCATTTAATGCCGATTTTGATGGAGATCAAATGGCGGTTCACTTACCATTAGGGCCAGAGGCTATTTTAGAAGCGCAATTATTAATGTTAGCTTCTCACAATATCTTAAATCCTGCAAATGGTGCTCCAGTAACTGTACCTTCTCAGGATATGGTACTTGGTTTATACTACATGACCAAAGAAAGAATTTCTACTCCAGAAGTTCCTATTAAAGGAGAAGGATTAACTTTCTATTCACCAGAAGAAGTAACTATTGCTTTTAACGAAGAAAAAGTTGACTTAAATGCAGGTATTAAAGTAAGAACTCAAGATTTAGATGAAAATGGTGATCAAGTAACTAAAATCATTAAAACTACTGTAGGTAGAGTTTTATTTAACGAAAAAGTTCCTGCTGCTGCTGGTTATATTAATGAAGTATTAACTAAGAAAAACTTACGTGGAATTATTGGTGGTATTTTAAAAGCTACTGATATACCAACAACGGGTGCATTCTTAGATGAGATAAAAAACATGGGATATAAATTTGCCTTCCAAGGTGGTTTATCTTTCTCATTAGGAGATATTATTATCCCAGCAGAAAAGCAATCTATGATCGATGAAGCTAATAAAGAAGTGGACATGATTGTAGGGAACTATAATATGGGTATGTTAACGCAAAAAGAGCGTTACAATCAGGTAATTGATGTTTGGGGTTCTACCAACAACAGATTAACTGAGTTATCTATGAAACGTTTGCGTGAAGATCAACAAGGTTTTAACTCAGTATACATGATGCTAGATTCTGGTGCAAGGGGTTCTAAAGAGCAAATTCGTCAGTTAACAGGTATGCGTGGATTAATGGCAAAGCCTAAAAAATCTACAGCAGGTGGTGGAGAAATTATTGAAAACCCGATTCTTTCTAACTTTAAAGAAGGTTTATCAATTTTAGAATACTTTATCTCAACTCACGGTGCGCGTAAAGGTTTAGCAGATACCGCTTTAAAAACGGCAGATGCTGGTTACTTAACACGTAGATTGGTAGATGTATCTCAAGATGTTATCATTACAGAAGAAGATTGTGGTACATTAAGAGGATTAGAGGTAACTCCTTTAAAGAAAAACGACGAAATAGTTGAGTCTATTGCAGACAGAATAGAAGGTCGTATTTCTTTACAAGATGTATACCATCCAATAACAGAAGAAGTTATTGTTAAAGCAAATCAATCTATCACATCACAATTAGCAGAAGCAGTAGAAAAATCTGGTATTGATAGCGTAGAAGTAAGATCGGCTTTAACTTGTGAGTCTTCTAAAGGAATTTGTGCTAAATGTTATGGTTT
The DNA here is from genome assembly GCF_054584775.1 of Polaribacter litoreus. Lineage (NCBI taxonomy): Bacteria > Pseudomonadati > Bacteroidota > Flavobacteriia > Flavobacteriales > Flavobacteriaceae > Polaribacter > Polaribacter litoreus. The sequence goes on from NZ_JBTLRD010000002.1 coordinate 230,129, forward strand.
AAGTTTATCAACTCGTAATAAAGTGCAAATTGGTGAAGCAGTAGGTGTAATTGCAGCACAATCTATTGGAGAACCTGGTACACAGTTAACATTACGTACATTCCACGTTGGTGGGGTTGCAGGTAACATATCCGAAGAAAATAAGTTAATTGCTAAATTTGATGGTAATGTAACAATAGATGATTTACGTACTGTAAAGGGTAAAGATAATGAAGGTAAAGAAGTTGATATTGTAATTTCTAGAACAGCTGAAATTAAAATTATTGATAATAAAACCGGAATTACACAGAGTACAAATATTATACCTTATGGTTCTATTATTTTTGATAAAGATAGAAAGACCATCAAAAAAGGAGATGTTATTGTACAATGGGATCCATTTAATGGTGTTATAGTTTCTGAATTTGCGGGTAAAGTTAAGTTTGATAACTTAACACAGGGTATGAACTACTCTGTTGAAATTGATGAACAAACCGGTTTCCAAGAAAAAGTTATCACAGATTCTAAGAATAAAAAAATCATTGCTTCTTTAATTATTGAAGATGAAGATGGTAATGCATTACGTTCGTACAGTTTACCTGTTGGTGCACATTTAATGGTTGATGATGGAGACGCTGTTGAAAGTGGTAAAACATTAGTGAAAATTCCTAGAAAATCAGGTAAAGCAGGTGATATTACAGGAGGTTTACCACGTGTAACAGAACTATTTGAAGCACGTAACCCTTCTAATCCATCTGTTGTATCTGAAATAGATGGTGTAGTTTCTTTTGGGAAAATTAAGCGAGGTAATAGAGAAATTATTGTTGAGTCTAAAACTGGGGATATTAAAAAGTATTTAGTAAAACTTTCTAACCAGATTTTAGTTCAAGAAAACGACTTTATCAAAGCGGGTATGCCATTATCGGATGGAGCTACAACTCCTTCTGATATTTTAAGAATTAAAGGGCCATCTGCAGTACAGCAATACTTAGTAAACGAAATTCAAGAAGTATATCGTTTACAGGGTGTAAAAATTAACGATAAGCATTTTGAAGTTGTTGTGCGTCAAATGATGCGTAAAGTGAAAATTATAGATTCTGGAGATACTTTATTCCTAGAAAACCAATTGATCCATAAAACTGATTTTATAGAAGAAAATGATAAAATCTATGGAATGAAGGTTGTTGAAGATGCTGGAGATTCAGAGAGTTTAAAAGCGGGGCAAATTATTTCTGCACGTAGATTAAGAGATGAAAATTCTTTGTTAAGAAGAAATGATCAAAACTTGGTAGAAGCTAGAGATGCAAGACCTGCAACAGCAGAACAAGTTTTACAAGGTATTACAAGAGCATCATTACAAACAAAATCGTTTATTTCTGCAGCTTCTTTCCAAGAAACTACAAAAGTATTAAACGAAGCAGCTGTAAATGGTAAAGTAGATACCCTAGAAGGATTAAAAGAAAATGTAATTGTTGGTAAGAAAATACCAGCAGGTACAGGTATGAGAGCTTATGATAAAATTATTGTGGGACCTAAAGATGAGATAGAACAAAGTTTCTAACTTTCTATAAAGTACCATTGAGAACGAAGTGAAACAGTTTGTTTTTGTAATAACAATTTTTAATTTGTTCTCATAATACAATTTTCATTTAAAAGTTGAATTGTTTACAGTATCTTTATTGTATTCAATTCAACTTTTTTACTTTTACAACGTTATCCAATTCAATGGTTATCCAAATCAATAAAACACCTTAAAATTATGGAAGAAAATCAAAATAAAGACGGACAGTTAAATATTGAGTTAGATCAAGAAATAGCAGAAGGAACCTATTCTAACCTAGCAATTATCAATCACTCTATGTCTGAGTTCATTGTAGATTTTATCAATATTATGCCTGGTGTACCAAAGGCAAAAGTAAAATCTAGAATTATATTAACACCACAGCATGCAAAAAGACTAACAAAAGCTTTAGCTGATAATGTTCGCAAATTTGAACAACAGCATGGAGAGATAAAAGATTACGAACAACCACCAATTCCAATGAATTTTGGACCGACAGGTCAGGCTTAAAACAATAAGGCTGCTTAAAATGTGTAAAAAAATCTTATTTTAATCATTATAGAAAAAATTATTTACTGTAATTTAATACTATAGATTTTTGCTATTTCAATTAAAATGATCATCCAATCAACGTTTTAAACAGCCTCTTTTTTACTTATAAGGAGTAATTATTTTAAAGATTCATATTCTGAAATTCCTAAATTGTTTTCAACCAAATACATTTCAGGTTTACCCACTACAAATCCTAAATTTACACCACATCTAACAAAATATTCTTGCCCTTTTGCAATATTTAAAATAACAGATGTTTTAGATTCTGTTACACCCCAAAATTCATATCTCCCGAATTTTGTAATTTTATGTGTAAATTTTTCTCCATTCCTTACCCTACCAATAATACTATCATTATTCATTCTTACTTTGTACCCAATTAATGACCCCATGTAGTTTTTAGGTCTATAAAAATGCACCAATGCATAATCTGAATTTGCTGGTAGTCTTGATTGGTTTTTTAAGTGCATTTTCTTAGTAAAGTTAGCTATAACATCAGCATTTATATTTCTAAATAATTTAGCTTTTATTCTATAGCAGGTACTACCAAAATTAGGTTTTTTAATTTCAGTGATATACACAAGGTTAGCACCCGAATTTTGTGCAGTTTTTTTAGCTTCGTCTATCACTTTTGTATACCCACAATCTGTGGAAAAGCCAGAATCACCAATTTTTAAATCTCCTATAAAATCAGATCCTTCAGGGATTTTTTCATTCATTTCTATAACAAATACATTAGTTTTTTCAGGTAGTGGAGTATAATTGTTATTTGCTAGTTGGGTTCTAATTTTTGGCGAGCACGACTTTAATACTATCAAAAGTAATAGAAGAGGTAATATTTTCTTTTTCATTTTAAAAAACTAATTATTGTTTGTTTTTGATGATTGTTCTGTAAAAATATTGTTTTTTCATAATCGTAATGCCTTAAATAAAAGTTTAAACATTAAAAAAAATTATGTTTACTATAAAAAACATAAATAAAAATATATGAATTAAATTTTAGAGATTTGTGTAAACTTAAAAAGATCATTACAATGGAAAATATTAAAACTCAAGAACAATCTAAAAAAATCAGCGATAATCAAATAACAAAAGTGGCAGTGGCTTATGGAGATGGAATAGGGCCAGAAATTATGGAAGCTACTTTAAGAATTTTAGATGCTGCAGGTGCAAAAATACAACCAGAAAAAATTGAAGTAGGAGAACAAGTTTATAGATCTGGAAACTCAGCAGGTATCGAAAAAAGTGCTTGGGAAATTATCAATAAAAACAAATTAATCTTAAAAGCACCAATTACCACTCCACAAGGTAAAGGCTACAAAAGTTTAAATGTAACCTTACGTAAATCTTTAGGATTATTTGCCAATGTAAGACCAGTTACAGCATATTCACCTTATGTAAAAACAAATTTTTCAGAAATGGATGTAGTAATTGTTAGAGAAAATGAAGAAGATTTATATGCGGGTATTGAGCATCAACAAACACAAGATGTAGTACAGTGTTTAAAATTAATTACAAGACCAGGTTGTGAAAAAATTGTGAGATATGCTTTTGAATATGCCAAAGCTTATGGACGTAAAAAAGTAACTTGTATGGTAAAAGACAACATTATGAAGCTTACAGATGGTTTGTTTCATAAGGTCTTTCAAGAAATTGCATTAGAGTATCCAGAAATAGAAAGTAATTCTCAAATTATAGATATCGGTTCTGCACGTTTAGCCGCAAATCCAGAAAACTATGATGTTATTGTAACGTCAAATTTATATGGAGATATTATTTCTGATATCGCAGCTGAAATTGCAGGTTCTGTAGGTATGGCTGGTTCTGCAAATATAGGTACTAATGTTGCCATGTTCGAAGCCATTCATGGTTCTGCTCCAGATATTGCTGGTCAAAAAATTGCAAATCCATCTGGACTTTTAAACGCTGCAATAATGTTACTTTCTCATGTTGGTAAAACTAAAATTGCTGATACTATTAAAAATGCTTGGTTAACAACTTTAGAGCAAGGTTACCATACAGCAGATGTGTATCAAGAAGCTATTACTAGAGAAATTGTTTCTACAAGTGAATTTGCAAATAGAATTATCGATAATTTAGGAAAATTACCCAAAAAATTACCCAAAAGTAATTTAGCTTCTGGAAATGGAAAAATTACTATTCCAAAGTATAAGAGAAAAGAAGAAAAACAAGTTTTAGTAGGTGTAGATATTTTTATCAACTGGAAAGGTAATAATCCAAGCGTAATTGGTGATGCTTTAAATAGTATCAAATCTTTTAAAATGAAATTAAAGATGATAACCAATAGAGGTGTAAAAGTATATCCAGAAGGGATGAAAGAAACGTATTGTACAGACCACTGGAGGTGTAGATTTGTAGATGTTGATGCTAAAATTGACGGAAATAAAGTATATAATCCTATTGATTTTGAAAAAGTAATTGCTTTACAGTCAAAATTATATAACGAAGGCTTCGAAATTATAAAAACCGAAAATCTTTATGAATTTGATGGAAAAAGAGCATTTTCACTAGGACAAGGAGAGTAGAAATAGTGCTAGTTAGAAGTAAAGTAGTAAAGTAAAAGCCTTTTTGAAAAGTATAAAAACTTACCATTTCTGCTGTAGTGGAGAAATCTTAATTTGTGAGCTAGGTTTTTCTATTACAGCCGAAATTATAAATATCAAAATTTAATTTGAAACTTGTTTCTAGTTAATATTTTCTATTTTTTGTAATAATTTCTTAGTTTGAGGTAAAGGAGAAATTCCATATTCTTCCTCTAAAATAATAGCACATTTCATATACGTTTTTATGGCTTGAGGACGATTTCCTTTTGCAATATAGGCTTGCATTTGTATTCTATATGCATCTTCCCAAGCACTGTCAATATGCAATGCATTTTGTGCCAAACGAATACTTTCTAACGGATTTTCATCAATCAAAATTTCTGCTAATGTGATATAAGCTCCTAAAATTAAGAGTTGCGATTTTTCTCTTTCTTCGGATGTCCAATCTTCATAAATACGATTGGGCAAATAAGAACCTTTGTACAATTCTATGGCATTTAGATAAGCTTGTTTTGCTACTTCATTATCGTTGCCAAAAGTTTGATTTCCAATGATGATATATTTTTCCAATACCTCCACATCAATCCAAACTTTTTCTAAATCAATTTGATAACAGACTCCTTGTCTGATTACGTAAATGGGCTCAGTGCGTGAAGGTCTATTGGGTTCAAGCACTTTATGAATTCCGTGCAAAGCCACTTTAAAATCTCGATCGTTCCAATCTTCCCAAAGATTGTCCATAATTTTTTCTTTATGTAGTGCATTTTTCTGACGATGAGAAATTAAGTATTGTAGCAGTTGAATGGTTTTATCTCGTCCCCATTCTTTATTTTCTATTTTTTGCCCATTTCTCCAAGCGCGAAAGTTTCCAAGAGTTTCTATACGAATATTCGCAGTTGTCTTAAAATCATCAAGTTCTTTTAATTCTTGGAGTAGACTTAACATAAAAAAGTAGCGTTTTCAATTTAGTTAAAGCTTTCAGGTTTATAAAAACCTTAAAGTTCTTGAGTAGTTAAACTTTATGATTTATTGATATGATCAACTTTATTAGTTAGTTTTTGGATTTGATCAGCCAGACTTTCAATCTGATTCTGGATTTTATTAAAGTCCGATCTAGAGGCATTTCGCCACTCATTTATGTGTACTTTCTCAGAAATTTCATCACCAATTATGGTAATTTTATCTTGTAGTTCTTCGTGTAAATGAGATAATTGTTTTTTGGGGTCTTTAATAGTATCGCGAATAACTTTTGGTCCTATGTCTTTAATAGTTTTCCACATCGACAAACTTTTGTATAAAATATTTTCTTGTTTTGCAGAAGACTCATGCTTTGTGGCTTCTTCTGTTAATTCAGCCAATTTACTTTGCATAAAAATAAGCGCATCATTAAAATCTGAAAATCGTTTTTCATCACCATCTTGTACGTGTGTAATTTTACCACGCCATTGTATTTTAGATTCGTTATTTTCTTCAAAAATTTGTTGATTAAAACGCACAATAAAAGAAGCGTTTTGTTCTTGTTTTTTTATCATTTTTTAAATTTTAACCAGGCTCTTTTTCAGAACCTACTTCATATTTTAATAAGCCTTTAAATGCATCATTAATTGTGTTTCCTTTGTATAAAACCTTATAAATCTCTTCAGAAATTGGCATATCTACATCGTACTCTTTAGCCAGTTGCATCACTACTTTTGCAGTTTTTACTCCTTCAGCAACTTCATCCATTTCATTAATAATTTGATCTAAACTTTTTCCTCTACCCAATTGAAAACCAACATGGTGATTTCTACTTTTTGATGAAGAACAAGTTGCAACTAAATCTCCCATTCCTGCTAAGCCAGAAAACGTACTTTTTTTACCTCCCATTGCAATTCCTAGTCTGGTGAGTTCAGCCAAACCTCTTGTAATTATGGCAGCACGAGTATTATCACCTGCATTTGCACCATCACCCATACCAGCAGCAATGGCAATAATATTTTTTAAAGCACCACCCAATTCGCAACCAATTACATCAGTATTGGTATATACTCTAAATAAACCTGAACTAAATATAGGTTGTAATTTTGTTCCAATTGTTTTATCAACCATAGCAATAACAGCTGCAGCTGCACTGCCAGAATGGATTTCTTTTGCCAAATTTGGGCCTGTTAACACTCCAGCAGGATGACCAGGCATCAGCTCTTCAATTATTTCGGTCATTCGCATTTTTGTACTCATTTCAAGACCTTTTGCTAAATTTATGATGGGAACCCAAGGTCTAATATGAGGTTTTGCTTCTTCCAAAACTTGACGCATATTTTGAGATGGAATTCCTAAAACAATAACATCTGCATTTTGTACAGTTTCTTTTATGGAATTTGAAGCGACAAGCGTTTCTGTAAGTTGGGCATCAGGTAAATATTTTTGATTGGTGTGATGCTGATTGATCTCATCAACCGTATGTTGGTTTCTTGCCCAAATAATGGTATCTGTATTTTTTGCAGTTAATGAAGCAACTGTTGTTCCCCAAGAACCACCACCCAACAATCCTACTTGTAGTTTCATTTTTTTTTTGATTTATGGTGATTAACTCTCTAACTCTTTTACATACAAATTTCGAACTTCTTCAATATATGTATTTAAATGTTTTGGCTTCCATTCAGAAGTATCTACAGGATCTAAAACCACAACTTCAATATGCGTTGGCTTAAAGATTTTACTACCTTTTGGCATGGCCATATATGCGTTTTTAATTACTATTGGAACAATGGGTACACCAGCTTTCATGGCCAAATGGAAAGCCCCTTTTTTGAATTTCCCTAATTTTTTACTTCCACTTCGTGTTCCTTCAGGAGCTATGGCTACAGAAGTCCCGTTTTTAATGACTTCAGCTGCTTGCTGCATAGAAGCTATAGCTTTCTTTTTGTTAGATCTATCTATAAAAATAGCGCCCATGGCTTTAAATATTGGTCCAAAAGGAGTGAGTTCTAATTCTTTTTTTGCAATTCCTGTAACGTCTTTTTTTAATAATTTTAAGATTACGAAAAAATCGGCAGAAGATTGATGATTAAAACAGAAAACAGCAGGTCTGTGATCTACTAAATTCTGTTTATTTTTTACATTAATATCTAAACCTGCAAGTCTAGTTCCTAAGTCTCCAATACTCTCAATAGTGGTATTGATACCCTCTTTTTGAGACATTGATAATACTCCTTTTACGATTCCTTTTAATGCTGACGGATACAAACTTGCAGCTGCCAAACCAGTTCTTAAGCCATTGACTAAAGGCTTTTTTGTGTTGACTTTAAAGCGCAAAATTTTCCAATCGTTTTCAAAAGCTAGTTGAGATAATTTATTATCAGGATTTGTAGCAATAGGTTTTCCTACAATTTCTAATAACGGATAATCATCAATACTATCCGTATAAAAGAAACTTTTTGATAAATCGATATTATTAGCTTTGGCAAATCTACGACCAGCGCTGGCTTTCCCCTCAGACCAACACATTTCAGAAATAATACCAGTGAATTTTCCTTTTTTCACTTCCATTTCTGTACAGTAAATATCTTTGATACCTAACTCATCTGCAATGGGTTTTACTTGATAACGAGTGGCTGCAGAAATGATAACTACTTGATGCCCTTTTTCTAAATGTGATTTGATTAAAGTTTTAGATTCGGGATAAATAGTGGAAGCCAAATGGTCTTTAAAGATTTGCTTTCCTAAATCTGTAAACTGTTTTTCTTTGATGCCTTTTACGCCTAAAGCAGAAATTTTTGTTAAGATTTCAAAATCTCGATTTCCAATTGCACAAGCTATTAAGGTTACAAATTGAGATAATACTTCTTTAGGTGTTGATTTTCCGCTTAAAAATCTCGATTTCACAAATTGTTTTGCAGAGAAATCATTGATTAACGTTCTGTCTAAATCAAAAAAAGCAGCAATATGAGGTCCTTCTTCTTCATCTAAAACATCTTGAGTGATGCTTTCGATTTCTGCCCCTGGCACTTTTTCTTTTAGCTCATTTTTCTTTTTTGTTTTTTTAATGCTTTCAGATTCTAATTTTTGTAAGAAGTATAGTCGTTCTGTTAAATTGTCTAACAGTTCCATCCAAATATCCAATCGTTTGAAATCGATTTTATTATCAATAGGAACTAATTTGCTGTTTTTAGCCAATCGTAAAGCACTAATTAGAAATGGTTTGGAAACACTGTCTAATCTACTGATTCTATTTTTCCAATGCAGTTCTTTTCCTTTAAATAAACACAGTTCAATGAATTCGGATTCGGAAAATTCATCCTCTAAATCCCAAGATTGTAATGTTTTACAAACTACTTTGTTGGCCTCTAAATAAATCAATAACAATCCTTTAGAAACAAATAATTCTTGTTTTGCAAGTAAACTTTCAACATTACCTTCAGAACTGTTGATAATTGTTCTCCAGTTTTTATCGAATAAATTCAATTCGGCTTCAATTTCTGAACTAAATTGTGGTTTGTTGGTATAGAAAAATTCGAATTTAAATAAGTTACGCAAACGCATAATTTCTTCCCAAAAAGATAAAATTCGGTTTTCTTTTTCATCTTTGATTTTTACCAAAGTCATTTCTATAAAAGCTCTATGATACAAATGGGCAGATGCCATATTTGCATAATACGTTGCAGGTAAAAATTCGGATGCGCTTAACGTGTATTTGGTTTTGTAGCCTGCTTTATTTTTTTGAACAATACCTGAACTTTTTAATAAATTCAATGCTTTTTGTACTGAAGCACTTATGCTTTTTCCACGTTCTATCAACACATCATTTTTGCGTTGTTCAATGTAATTCATCAATTTAATTACACTGAATTCAATCTCACTTTTAGTCAAAGCAAAATTGTTCAATAATACGTTACAAACCAAAGAAACTGTGGTTACTGGTGTAATCATATTTGCCTTATGAATTAATTCAAAAGCAAAACGAGGTAAGGTATATTTATCAGAATAACTATCTTCATCGATATCAGGAATAATGGCATTATGATGTGCACTGGTGTCTACAGGTTCACCAAATCTTATTGCGGCTTTTCCATATTCGTTACCTAACTTTTTAAAGTATTTTACAAAGGCCTTTACATCTTCAGATTTCTTTTCTTTTCCTTTGCCTTCTTCTGTCATTTGCTTCACATCAGGAATCAAATCATACACAATAGAAACTGGTACATATTTAATATTTCTGGTGCTTTCTTTTTCACCTTCCATAATGTATTTCAAAATCCCCATTTGTGGATAGACGATTTTTCCTGTTCGTGAACGAGTACCCTCTATATTCCAAGTTAAATGATCTCCATTTTCTATCATACAAGAAATATAATGACGTAAAGCAGCTTTATAAATTCGATTTTCTTTAAAACTTCTACGGATGAATATCAATCCTGAATTTTTACCCAATTGTTTAAAACCAGGAAATGCCAAATTGATGCCTCCAAATGTGTATGGAATTGGCATTCCATAACGTGCTAAAGTGGTTACGAGAACAACTGTGTCTAAATACGTTTTATGTGTTAAAATAAAGGCAACCGAATTTTGGCGCATTAATTTCATTAATTTTTTAATTTCTTGACGATCAATATCAATCTTGTTATTGTAGGCTTTAGACATCATAAATTGAAAGCCTTTTACAGATAACATATTGGCTATAGGATGTTGTTGCGAATACAATTCGTTGATATATTCCTCTCCTTTTTGTTGCACTTCAGTCAAATCCATAGCTTCTTCTTTGGCAATTGAAGAAAGCTTTTCTAAGAATTTAGGATGACTGATGATGTTTTTTAAATTGTGTTCCATAATCAACTAAAAAAAAGATTTGTGAATTTAGATACTCCTTTTTGTTCCCAAAATTTAGGGAAAAATAAAGTTTCTACTTTTTGAATGATGGATTTTTGAGTAGTGTTCTCAATATTTGCATTCAAAGCGTTTGCCACAGTTAACAATACAGTTGCATTTGCACCCATACCACAATGACTGCCAAAAACTTCCACATTTTTGATGTCTTTTCTATAAGTTTCAGCTTCCATGCAGTTTTTCCAAGGAATTAAACCATCAGTTTTGGTGTACACACAAGTGATGGGAACTTCTGGAATAACCTCTAATTCTTTGATAAACTTTTCATTTCGCTCCCTCAATTTTGCACCTCTTACAAATTCCAACGTTTTGATAATTGGTGTTTTCATGTTTTTTACTCCCCAAACAGGAGAACCTATGGTGATGAGTTGTTCTACTTTGTCTGGAAAACGATTTGCGATAATTTTGGCGAAAATTCCACCACCACTCCAACCAACTAAACTTACTTTTTCTTGATGTTTTTCAAAAATTTCATCTAGTTTTTCAATTAGTTTTGGGAGCGATTTTGAGTTGATCATATTTACACCCAATTCCCATTTATAGGTTTTAAAACCTAGGGATTTTAAATATTTTCTTACAAAGGTGGTTGAATTGTCATTTCCTAAATAAGGGGGCATTAATAAAACAGGTTTTGCTCTTTCGCTTTTGTGTTTGGGTATAAAAGGATACAACCAAAACATAGATGTCCATTCTGCAATGGCACGCGTTTCTAAAATTACATTGAATAGTGGAGGAGCAGGAATATTGGCATTTATCTTTTCAATTGCAGTTTTAAATCTATTGATGATATTTAAAATCGTATCTTTTTCAACAGCCTCAAAATCTTCAATTTTGTAAATGTCTTCTAATAATAACACTAAAGTGATGTAATCTCTATCAGGTCCAAAATCTTCACAAATGGAAATACATTCGTTGCTCAAGATGTTCAAATTTTCTTTATCGAGTTTTACCTTTTTAATAATTTTAGAAATCTCTTTATGAAAAGGATGTCTTTCAAAACTTTGTATGATTAACTTTTTAGCTTTTGGCAATGTAGCTCCCTGAGAAACTGCAATTGCCACTGCCAATTTCGAAAATGATGTATATACTATTTTATTACTCTCCATACTTTAATTTTTGGCTTCAATTCTTGAATTAAGCCAGTTTAATAAATCTTCTTGAACCTCTTTTTTGTTCACTTCATTTAGCATTTCGTGCCTTCCACCTCTATAAAGTTTTAGTGTAACATCTTGTACACCTGCATTTATATAATTTTTTGCAACTTTTTTAACCCCTTTTCCCATTTCTCCAACAGGATCATGATCTCCTGAAAAAATATAAATAGACAACTCTTTAGGAGTCTGTTCAAAAGTTTCTGGTTTGCTTATTTTTTTACTTCCTTTCAAAATGTCTAAAAAAACACTTAGTGAGAAATCTTCAATCCTTAAAGGGTCTGCCTCGAATTTATCGACTTGTTTTTCATCGCTACTAATCCAATCTACCTTTGTTCTGTTGGGTTTAAATTTTTTATTAAATTGATTAAAAAATAAATTTTTTAACAATTCATTACTTCTGTGTTTCCCATTTAATTTGCTCAAAAATTTAGCGCTCATCATTCCAAAAGAACCCAATCCTTTCATAAAGCTCGCTGTTCCAGATAAAATTAACGCTTCAAAATCTTCTCTATGTTCAGTGATATATTCTCTACTCAACAATGAACCCATACTATGCCCAAATAGAATTATTTTTTTGTTTGGATGTTCATTTTTGATGATTTCCGTGAGTTTTCGCATATCTAAAATGGCATCAGTAAAATAATCTTCACCATCATAAAAACCCAAATGATCGTGACTTTTTGCAGATTTTCCATGAATTCGATGATCGTTTGCATATACTTCATACCCATGTTTGCGTAACTTTTTCGCAATCGATTTATATCTACCTGCATGTTCACCAACTCCGTGAGAAATTTGCACAATGCCTTTAATTTCTTGACTTTCTTTTATCTTCCAATTGTAATAGAAAATTTCTTCTCCATCAAAAGAAGTGTATGTGTTTTTGTAGCAACTCATTTACTTACTTTCTAAAAAGTTTGCCAATAATTTGTAAAATTTATCTGTATTCTTTTTCGTTCCAGAAAGTTTTAATCGACTTTGAATCAATACTTCGTCTAATAATAATTTCTTTTTGTGTAAGTTGATTAAAATCTCATCATCAATAGTAATAATTACCACAGGTTTAGATGCTTTTTTCTTACGAACTCCAACTGTTTTTTCTGAAATATCTAATTGATAATTTACGGTATCATCACCCAAAGACAACTCGAAATCATAAACTCCAATATGTTCTTTTCTCAAATTTTCATCAGCATTTAAAAACTTTTTGAACGCCGTAAAAAACGGAGTGCTTTTCGATTTTAATACCTTTACAGCATCTTTTTGTTTACCTTTCGCTAAAATAATTTCCTCTAATTCGTTTGCAGATTCACGAATGTATCTCGAAAATTTATCGGCATCAGGCATTGTTTTCGCATCAGAAGTTGTGGTTAAAGAAACCAAACCATTGTAGCTAAAAGCAGCAATTATCAATCCAAAACCATCTAAAACAGGTGTTAATCCAAAAATGGATAAAATTTTATGACCTCTTAGATATAAAGGCATTTGTGGACCAGGAACGTTGGTAATGGTTACGTTAAAAGGAGGTCTGTGAAACTCTTTAATATTATACTTGCTATATAAACCTGCTGCCAAATTCGCCAAGCCAAAAGGTACAGCATCTGCCATTTTTGCAAGTGCTTTTGCACCCACAGCTTTATGTCTTGTTTTACCTCTGTTGGTTTGTTCTTGAATATATTCTAAACGCTCAATGGGGTTTTTAATATGCGTAGCAATACGAACTAACATATTAGAAATTTGATTGTTCATTTCTTGCTTTTCGCCTTTTACACGAATAGAAATAGGAACATTTGCCACTAATGGTTGTACAGGTAGTTTTTCTTTTTCTTGTAAATATTTACGAATTCCACCAGCGCAAATGGCCAAAATCATATCATTAACACTTACGTTCATAAGTTTACGAAGTGTGTTAATTCTATCAAAAGATAAAATGGCTGTTCCCCATGTTCTTTTAGGTGATACTGAGTTATTGAAAATTGTATTGGGCGTAGAAAATTTATTTTTAATCGGTTTTTTTAAACTAATTTGTGTTTTGATGTTTGCTTTGATAAAAGAAAAGGTAGTTTCTCCGATTAATTTTGGTATTCGTAATGGATTTTTAAAAAATCCTTGAGAACTTTTTACTAATAAATCAATTTCATCAGGCAATTCATCTGGTTCAAAAGGTTTTGGTTTTGGGATTGGTTTATCCTTATCTTCTAGATTTTTATCAAACAATAAACCCATAATTCCCACTCCAGAACTCCCATCAATCATCACATGATGTACTTTTGCTACAATTGCTACAGAACCTTTTGGTACTTGAGAAACTTCATCCAATCCTTCAATAAACGTCATAGACCATAAAGGTCTGCGTAAATCTAAAGGGCTACTAAAAATAGTAGAAGTGGTTTCTCTCAAGGTTTTCCAATTACTAGGTTCAGGCAATCTTTGTCTTGTAACGTGCATATCGATATCAAAATTAGGGTCATCTACCCAATAAGGATAATCTAAATTCATTGGCACATTCAACAAGCGTTTCCTGAACTTTGGAATTAAATGTAATTTAGAAGCCACAATCGCTTTAAAATCTTCAAATTCTAAAGAACCTTCAACAACAGTTAATGTGGCAATATGCATTGGGCTTGATGGAGATTCTGCATATAAAAAAGCAGCATCAGAGCCAGAAATTTGTTGTATAGAATCGTCTAAAACATTATCTAAAAAATCTTGAATTACTTTTTTTGGCATTTATTTGTTTGAATTACTGAAATGAATTATGAATCTATCAAAAAATTATGATATATTTTTGCATCTCTGCAATATAATTAATTTCAACTACATTTTATAATGCTAAAAATTGATTCGTATTGTTTACAATTAAAATAAATAAGATTTTTATAAGTTTATTGATGTGTTAGACGCTCAATAACATCTCTATGTTTTGGAAATTCAGAAACTAACATTGCACGAGTTGGCAATACAAAATCTTTAAAATCGAAACCAGGTGCAACTGTACAACCCACAAAAGAAAAGGAGTCTTGTTGAATGACTTCTGCTGCAAAATAATGATGCGCAGGTACTGTAAATTGCGGAATATCTCCTTTAGTAAAATCGTTACCAATGATAACATTAGAATACTCTCCTAAAGGTGAAATTACGTGTAATTTTAAAGCTGTACCGTCGTAAAAATGCCAAATCTCATCTTGATTGATTTTATGAAAAGCTGAAAACTTTTCTGAGGTTAATAAAAAGTAAATACTTGTGCAATAATTTCTATTTCCTTCAAAGTATTCTGCTAAATTTTCTTCTAAAATTTCTCCTTTGCTTCTATAAATTTCTTTAAAGAAACCTCCTTCAGGATGTGCTTTTAAATCAAAAAAACCGATTAACTCTTGTGCATTCATTCGTTAAAAATTTTTGAATTTATAATAAATTGTGCCATGTCTTTGCCCCAAATTTGGTAGGTGGTTTTAGAAGGATGAACGCCATCACTAAAAAATATAGAAACATCCCCTTCTAAATTGTATTTTTCTTGCCAAGTAGGTAAAGTAATCACTTCGTTATTGTAAAAAACATTACTTTTCTTATGCACTCTTTTGTGCAATCTTTTGCCAAAAACTTCCACTAAATTACCAATTACAAATTTTATAGCTTTTGTAAATGCAGGAAATTCTTTAATTGGGGGCATATTTGTGAAAAAGATAGGTGTTTTTGGAAACTTCTTTTTTAAAGTTTTTATCAATAAATTGATTTGATGCATCCAAAGATCTGGAGAGTTTAAAGCAAAAGCATCATTGCCTCCTAAACCCACTACAATAATATCGGCATTAGATTCCTCTATTTTTGGAATGATTTTTTTACGAACTAATTTTGCTGTATAACCGCTTTTTGCGTAAACTTTCCATAAAACAGAAACCGCTTGTATTGATGAAATTTCTTGAGCAAGAGCACCAATAAATCCGTTTTCATGAAAATCAACCCCAACTCCAGCAATGGTACTTTCTCCAATAGCTAGAATTTTTAAGGTTTTTTCAGATGTTGTTTTAATATATCCTTGAGGTTTTTTTGCTTCAGGTAGTCTGGGCACTTCTCTTCGTATTTTCTTTCCTTGAAAATAGAGAATTGGTAAAAGCGGTACAGATAAAAATGCACCCAAATAATATTTTAAACTCAAGATGCGTTGTTTTTTTGTTCGTTTGCTTTTTTTATAATTGCTTTTAGTCGCTCTTTATGAAGCTGCTTTTCTAGTTTTACTTTGTTTATTTTTCGATTCATCAACTTGGTGTGCTTCTCTTTATTCACCGTGTTTTTTGCTTTTCCTTTTTTTGGCATGGGTTCTAAATATACAAATTTGCTATAAATAAATTATCAATGGCAACTCTGGTCGTAAATCAAATATTTTCTGTTGAATAGCATTGTCAAAATACAATTCCATTACGTGTTCTGTTCCTTTTTTAATTACCACATTTTTAATGCTATTCAGTGCTTTTATAGTTTGTGTTGCAATATCTAACTTTGGTGATGAAATTATAATTTGGGTTACTTTTTTAGCACCATTTGGGTGTTTGAATAATGACCTATAAAAGGCAAATTCTTTTGGAATTTTTTGTAAATCTGCCAAAGTTTCAAATTGATCTGATTCAATGTCTGGATACACCACAAAAACGGAAGGTTCTTTAAGATTGATTTTAGAACTTTTAGCAGCATAAATATTGGCATTTTTTGTCATCCATTCTTGGTGATAGGTTACTTTTTGAAAAGGAATTTTATCTGTATTGTAGTCTTTTACTTTTAAAGCAATACTAAAAGGAGATGCATCATTATTTTTAAAATCAGCTCTTTCTGCAAAGTCTAAATCTTTATTTTTAGCATTGTTTGCTTTAAATTCTTTCTCGTCATTTACATAAATCAATTCTAGATAATTATTTAAAAAATAAAAATAACGGCCAGTTGTGCCTTGCCCATGATGAACTTTAGATAAAGAATCAGGTAGTGCAATAAACCCGAGTTCGATTAGTTTTTCTTTAGCTAATTGTGGTGATTTTGTCCAGATATTAAAATGATCAACTTGTAAATTTGATGTTTTTTTTTGATTGATTTTTTCTTTAGTGCAAGCAGAAAACACTAAAATCAAAAAAACAATATAATAATAACGAAGATTCATTTTTACTCTTTTAAAGCTACTGAGGTTGAGCTAATTTATAGATTTTTAACGGATAAATAAATTATTTTTACAAATAAGCGTTTTTTAAAATCTTTATAAATCGTTAGTATAAAATTTTTAGTATGAGCATCGTTTTTTCTATCTTTAAAAATTAATTCAAAGTTTCATGAATTTAGAGAAATATAAAGTCACATCTACTGTAAAACTTGGTGATTTTGCCACCAAAGAAGTGGTAGAAGATGCCAAGAAAGTATTAAAAAAAATCAGAAAAAAAATTAGCGATTTGCAAAATGCAATGTATGCAGAGGGTAAATATGGAATGCTAATTTGCTTACAAGGCATGGATACTTCTGGCAAAGATAGTTTAATTAGAGAGGTTTTTAAAGATGTAAATGTAAGTGGGGTAGAAGTACACAGTTTTAAAGTTCCTACAGCATTAGAGTTAAAACACGATTTTATGTGGAGGCATTACATAGCCTTACCTCCAAAGGGTAAAATAGGTATCTTTAACAGAACACATTATGAAAATGTTTTGGTAACAAGAGTGCATCCTAATTATATTTTTTCAGAGAATATTCCTGCTGTAAAAAGTTTGGACGATTTAGATGATGCTTTTTATCATGATAGAATGGAAAGAATCAATGAATTTGAAAGTCATTTGGCTAAAAATGGAACAATAGTTTTAAAGTTTTTCTTAAACTTGTCTAAAGACGAACAAAAAAATAGGTTGCTAAGAAGATTGAATTTACCTGAAAAAAATTGGAAGTTTTCTGCGGGTGATTTAAAAGAGCGCAAACTTTGGAATACATATATGTTTTGCTATGAAGATCTGTTGAATAGAACGTCTAAAGAAAATGCACCATGGTTTGTGGTTCCTGCTGATGATAAACCAACTGCAAGGCTTATCTTTGCAAAAATCTTATTGGAAGAATTGGAAAAATATAATTTTGAAGAACCCACATTATCTCCAAAACTATTAGCGCAATTAGACGATTTTAAAGCACAATTGAATAAAGAATAGATTAAAAATGTTCAAAATTTTGAATTTAATATTCAAAGTTGAACGTAACCTTAAATTTTAAACTTTGAACCTTAAATTAAACAGACCCATCGTATTTTTCGATTTAGAAACAACTGGTGTAAATATTGGAAATGATAGAATTGTAGAAATTTCAATTTTAAAAGTTTTCCCTAACGGAAATAAAGAAAGTAAAACGTGGTTGGTAAATCCTGAAATTGAAATTCCACAAGGCGCAACAGACGTTCATGGAATTACCAATGAAAAAGTGGTTACAGAACCTACTTTTAAAGAACTAGCGCCCAAAGTAAACGAAATGATTGCAGGTTGTGATTTGGCAGGTTTCAATTCCAATCGATTTGATATTCCTCTGTTAGCGGAAGAATTAATGCGAGCTGGTATCGATTTTGATATGAAAAACAGAAAAGCAATTGATGTTCAGGTTATTTTTCATAAAAAAGAACAGCGAACTTTAGGTGCAGGTTATCAATTTTATTGTGGTAAAGAATTGGAAGGCGCTCATGGGGCTGAAGCAGATACAAATGCAACTTACGAAATATTATTAGCTCAAGTTGATAAATACGACGATATAGGAAATTCAGTTGATGAATTAAGCGAATATTCAACTCACGGAAAAAGAGCAGATTTTGCAGGGTTTATTTTGATGAATGAAGACGACCAAGAAATTTTTTCTTTTGGCAAATATAAAGGAAGAACGGTTGAGGAAGTTTTAAAAGAAAATCCTGGATATTATAACTGGATTCAGAATGCAGATTTTCCTTTGTACACCAAAAAAGTATTGAAAGAAATTAAAGAACGTATGTCTAAACCTAAAAATACGATGACAGACGCCGAAAAATTACGAGCGTTACAGCAAAAGTTTAATTTAAGATAAAACGGATTTTTTAGATCTTTAGATTATTGGTTTCTTAGAAAAGTTGGATAATCTAAACCATCTAAAAGTCTAATCATCTAAGCATCTTAAAACTTAAAATATGTTTACAGAATATAACAATTTACCCGACAATTCTCGAGTTTGGATTTATCAATCAGATAGAGAATTTACAACACAAGAAATTGAATTGATTTCGGAAAAGGCAGAAGAATTTATAAATTCTTGGACAAGGCATGGAGACGATTTAAAGGGCTCATTTACCATAAAATATAATCAATTTTTGGTCTTGGCAGTAGATGAAAGTTTTAACAACGTTTCTGGCTGCTCTATTGATAGTTCTGTACGTTTTGTACAAGAACTAGAACAAGAACTACAAATTGACTTGATGAACAAAATGAACATCACTTTTAAAGATAATGATCATATTAATTTAGTAAAATTATCTGATTTTCAAAAGTTTGCCAAACAACAAAAAATTACTCCAGAAACCATTGTTTTTAATAATATGGTAAATACCAAACTAGATTTTGAAAACAATTGGGAGGTTCCTGCATCGCAAAGTTGGCACAAACGTTTTTTGGTATAACAATTGATTTAAAAAGATAATACATTACCAAACAAGCTGCGTTAAGGATTGAAATGGCATCCTTTTTTATGCTCGTCAATTATTCAATATTTTTTTTGAGCTATACAATAGCCTATTAAGAATGTAGATGCTGAAATAAATTCAGCATAAAAAAGATATAATGGAAAGCCTGTTAAAACGCCCAAAAAAATAGATAGCATTTAAATGAAGAAAGCACTGTTATTCATTCTACTGATCACTTTTGTTTTTTATACAAAAGCACAAACTATAGACCCTTTACAGACCAAAGATTTTGAAGCGCAAGAAATTTGGGTTGATAGTATTTTAAGCAACATGTCTTTAGATGAAAAAATAGGGCAGTTGTTTATGGTACAAGCATACTCTAATTTAGATGAAAAACATGAGGATTTTATTACAGAAATGATTACAAAATATCATGTAGGTAATTTAATTTTTATGCAAGGAACACCTGAAAAACAAGCCATTTTAAATAATAAGTATCAAGCCATTTCTAAATTGCCTTTAATGATTGGTTTTGATGGAGAATGGGGTTTAGACATGCGTTTACAAAATACGTATAAATTTCCTTGGAATATGACTTTGGGAGCCATACAAAATGATTCTTTGGTGAAACAATTTGGCGAGCATTTGGGCAAACATTGTAAACGTTTAGGAATTCATATAAATTTTGCACCTGTGGTTGACGTGAATGTGAATCCTGAAAACCCAATTATTGGCAATCGTTCTTTTGGGGAAAGTAAAGAAAATGTTACTCAAAAAGCTATTGCATTTACACAGGGATTGCAAAAATATGGAGTGATGGCAAATGCGAAACATTTTCCAGGACATGGAGATACAGCCTCAGATTCACATCATACTTTACCATTGTTAGACTTTGATAAAGCACGATTAGATTCCATAGAATTGTACCCCTATAGAAAAGTATTTGATGCCAGTATTGGTAGTGTAATGACAGCGCATTTAAGCATCCCAAGTTTAGAGTCTAATACCAATTTACCAACCTCATTATCTAAAAATGTAGTTACAGAGTTACTGCAAAAAGAACTCGGTTTTAATGGTTTAATTATTACGGATGGCTTAAACATGAAAGGTGCTGCAAATTATGCAACATCTGCAGAAATAGATTTGGCAGCCATACAAGCAGGTAACGATTTGCTACTGATTCCGCAAGATGTACCAGCAAGTGTACGTTTGATAAAACAAGCAATTTTGCTAAAAACATTATCTGAAGAGCGTTTAAATTTTTCGGTTCGTAAAATTTTAAAGGCAAAATATTGGATGGGTTTACACAACTATCAACCAGTTGTTTTAGAGAATTTACAAGAAGATTTAAATACGGTAGAAGACGAATTACTACATCGTGAATTGGTTAAAAACTCCATTACTTTAATTAAAGATGATAAACAAAACTTACCCATTGCCAATTTAGATTATCAGAAAATAGCCTATATGCAACTGGGAGATGATTCTGGAAATCACTTTGTAAACATGCTTAAAAATTATACCAAAATTGATGTAATTTCTGATACAAACTTAGACGGATTGTTAAAAAAACTAAAGCCATACAATAATGTAATTATCGGTTTTCATAAATCTAATATTCATCCTTGGAAAAGTTATAAGTTTACACAAAAAGAATTGGTATGGTTGCAAGAAATTGCAAGAAAACACAACGTGGTTTTAGATGTCTTTACAAGTCCTTATAGCCTGTTGCAAGTAAAAAGTTTTACAAATATAGAAACAGTTTTGGTGTCTTATCAAAATAGTAAATTGGCACAAGAATTGTCTGCACAGGCTATTTTTGGGGCTATTAAATTGAAAGGAAAATTACCAGTTTCTATTGGCGAAGAATTTAAAGTAGGCACAGGAATTGATACCTACAGTTTAAGTAGATTAGAATATACCATACCAGAAGCAGCGAAAATGTCATCTACAAGGTTAGCTTTGATAGATACTATTTCTAAAACCATATTAGAAGAAAAAATGGCGCCAGGCTTTCAAGTGTTGGTGGCTAGAAGTGGAAAAGTAGTATATCAAAAAAGTTTTGGTTATCACACATCAGAAAAAAAAAGACCTGTAAAAAATTCTGATATTTACGATTTAGCTTCATTAACTAAAATTTTAGCTTCTTTACCTTTAATTATGAAAGCAGATGAAGAGAACAAGTTAGCCTTATCATCAACCTTAAAAGAATTATTGCCAAGTTTCAAAAACACCAATAAAGCTTCAATTACTGTGCAAGAAATGCTATCTCATTATGGACGATTACCAGCTTGGATTCCTTTTTATTTAAACACACAAGATAGCATCACTAAGAAAAATTCTTCTAAATTTTATCGCCCTAAAAAAACAGGAAGATTTAGTGTAAAAGTTGCTGAAGACTTATACATCAATAAATCTTATAAAGACAGTATTTACAAATACATACGCGATGTAGATCTGCGAGAAACAGCAGGTTATAAATATAGCGATTTGGGTTATTATTTGTTTAAAGAAATTTTAGAAGAAAAATATGGCAATAGCTTAGATATTTTAACACACCAAAAATTTTACAGCTCTTTAGGAGCTGATAGAATGACGTATTTACCACTTAAAAAGTTTGATAAGTCTGAGATTGTACCCTCTGAAAAAGACAGCTATTATAGACATCAAATACTACATGGGCATGTACATGATATGGGAGCAGCTATGCTGGGTGGTGTAGCAGGTCATGCAGGTTTATTTGCCAATGCAAATGATGTTGCCAAAGTTATGCAAATGTATTTGCAAAATGGCTTTTATGGGGGCAGACGTTATTTGAATTCAGAAACAGTTAATAAATTTAACAAACGGTACTACCAAGATCAAAACGTAAGAAGAGGCTTAGGTTTTGATAAACCCCAATTGGATCCAGAAGTTGAGGCCACTTGTGGTTGCGTTTCTGATGAAAGTTTTGGTCATTCTGGTTTTACAGGTACGTATGCGTGGGCTGATCCAAAAAGTGAAATTGTGTATGTTTTTTTATCTAACAGAACCTATCCTACAATGGAAAATAGAGGTTTGGTAAAAGAAAATATACGCACTAACATTCAGCAAATTATTCAAGATGCTGTTTTGGATTAGTTTCTTAGAGCTGAACTTGATTCAGTATTTCATTCTTTTTTTTTGAAGCTATTTCCAGCTTTCACTACTCGCTTTTTTTAAGCTGAAAAAGCTTAAAAAAGAGCTCAAACAGGTCGTTCAATCTGGGCTAGACTTGTTTGCTAGCTTTTAGGGTTATTAAGTAATAAATCAAGATTTTATTTGCCTTTCGCTAACTTTGTTTTCTATGGTTTATTGTGCCGTTTAAGTACGTAATTTACTACATATAAAACGAATAAAAAACTCGAAAGAATTTTTGTAAATAGAACAGAATTAGCAGTAAATTATGTACGGTGTTGTAACCAGTACTTTTTTAGTCATAATGAAATCTACATTTTGCAATCAAAATTTCTTCTTCTCTATATTGGTAAATCAGTCTATGCTCGCTATCAATTCGTCTTGACCAAAATCCAGCGTACTTATGTTTTAGCGGTTCTGGTTTTCCAATTCCATCAAAAGGGTTTCGAGCGATATCTTTCAGAAGTTCATTTATTTTCCTTACTTTTTTCTTGTCTATTTTCTGCCAATATAAATAATCTTCCCAAGACTCATCAACGAATGTGTATTTCATTTTAATCTTCGATTAGGCCTTTGTTGAAAGTCGTTCCGTTTTTTATTTTGTCAATTGCAGAATCTAATCTCAATTCATTCTTTCGTGAAGATAATTCGTGATTTGTAGCCATTAAAGAATTGTATTCTTCCAAAGACATAACTACAATTCCAGAATCTTTTCCACGATTTATAATCAAAGTCTCAAAGTTCTTTACAACTCGGTCTAGGTATGTTTTAATATCTTTTCTAAAATCAGAAACAGTTGTTATTTGCATAATATTGTGTTTTATAAAGTACAAATATATGTACAGAATATGAGTTGTGCAATTTTTCCTGTATTGGTTACCATTCGTTTCAGATATGCCGAGTTTTAATTCATTATATCAAAAGTTAATAAATTTCCCTTTTTTATTTTGAAAAATCAACAGTAAAAAACCTCTTTTTAATTAAATATTTTCAGTATTTGTGGGTGAAAATTTTGTGTAAATAAAAACCAGAAGATAAGAAAACAACAAATAGCTTCCTGCAATTTTCCATCCAAAGAAAAAAGAGAGCATTAATGCCTGTAGTAGATAAAAAATAGGAAAAGTAATAACATTTACAGCAAATTTCATGGTATCTATAAACTCAATTTCATCAATGTTTTTCGATATTTTTTTCCAAATCAAAAACGGAAAAAAACTATTTAATAAAATAATATAAAATAAAGGTTGTAAAAAATTGATTCGTTTTTTAGTAGGTTCAGGAAAGTTGTTTTCTGTAATCATTTTATTCACGGTATCAACATCAGTAAAATCTACATTAGCATTGTTTAGGGTGGTTAAAATCGTTTCGTAATTTTCATCATCAGGTATATGTACGGTAAGTTTTTTTAATTGATTGCTTACTTCGCTTTTTAGAATGTTAATCGCTTTCGGTTTAGAGTTTTGGGTAAATATTTTTCTAGAATCAATACCTTTACCAAATTGCACACAGACTTTACTTGGGTAATTAGATGAGTTTTGATAGGTAACGCCTACAGGAATTACGGTTATGTTTACATCAGGATTTTGCTCTAAAGCGCCAAAAACAATTCTTGTAAAACCTTTGCTTAGGGGTTTTATATTTCTATCTCTAGAATGTCCACCTTGTGGAAAAATAATTACGGTTTCTTCTCGTTTTAAAATGTTGAAGCATTTATTAAAAATCTCTTCGTTGTTAGAAAGTTGACTTCTTCCATCTCTAATTCTGTATATTGGCATAAGATTTAAAGAGGATAAGGCTTTTTTAATCAATGGTTTTTGAAACACATCAGCCCTAACCAAAAAATGATTTTCTCTTGGGTTAAATGAAGTTACAAACAAAGGATCCATCAACGCGTTTGGATGATTTATGGCAAATAAAACCGCACCTTTTTTAGGAATATTTTTCTTGCCAAAAATCTTTATTTCTTTGGCGTAAAAGTTTAGACTTATTTTTAGAAAAACCTTTACGCTTTGGTACCAAATTTTTTTTAAAAATTTCATTTATAAAATTAATACGTTATCATTAAGTTACAAAAACTGATAAATGTCATAAAATACACATTAATTATCTGTTATCTTTAATGTATAAAAATATTGAAAATGTAAACCTTATAAGATTCCCCCCCATTGATACTTATTTGTTAGAAAGTTGATTTGTATTGCTTTACACCCCTAGTACTTTTACCCCTAGTAAGTAAATAATACAAATCAGCTTTTTTTTCTTCCCCAAAAAGTAGCTAAAGCCATTCCAGAAAAAACATCCCAAATCCCCCAAAATGCAGCTAATAAAGCCATGCCTCCTAAACCATCAAAAAAACCAAAAATAAGCAGTAAACCTAAACCACCATTTTGTATGCCAGTTTCCATAGATATAGTTTTAGTATCTTGTTTGTTTAAACCAAAACTTTTTGCCGTATAAAACCCTAAGATAAAAGCAAAAATATTATGAAAAATTACCAATGCTAAAACATGATGAATATGATTTACAAAAATCTCTAAATTTTGAGAAAAGGCAATAAATATCAAGGCAATAAAAACCAACATAGATAAAGGTTTTAAAATCTTTTCAATTTTACCAGCCATTTCTGAATGATAATGGTTGATGAGCATTCCACAGATTAATGGAATTCCTAAAATTAGAGAAACCAGTTTTAATAAATCTACCCAGTTGAGTTCTACGGTTTTTAAAATTTCGTTAGTAGGCTCATATAAACTGCCCCAAAAATTTAAATTAAATGGGGTCATAAAAATACAAATTAAGGTAGCAAAAGCAGTTAAGCTTACAGAAAGCGCAGCATTACCACCTGCCATTTTGCTAAAAAAGTTAGATACATTTCCACCTGGGCAAGCAGCAATCATCATCATTCCTAATGCAAAACTTGGGTGAGGTTTTATTAATAAAATGGCTAAAAAAGTAAATGCAGGTAATAAAATAAATTGCGATAAAACTCCAACAAAAACTATTTTTGGGTTTTTAAACAATCTTTTAAAATCATCAACAGTAATTGCTAAAGCAACCCCAAACATAATAATGGCAATGGCAATGTTTAACACCCACAATCCACTAGAATCGAAGTTTATTTTTATGGCATCTATGTTTATTTCGTTTTGCATATTCTTGTTTTAGATTCAAGATTCAAGATTTAAAGTTTAAAATTTAAAGTTTAAAAGGTTTTTCATTTTTACTAAAAGCTAAAAGCTAAAAGCTAAAAGCTAAAAGCTAATTTCTAAACGCATACTCAATAATATTAGCGCCCATTTTTAACGCTTTTTCTCTCACTTCTTTTGGGTTGTTATGTATAATTTGATCTTCCCAACCATCGCTTAAATCGGTTTCATAATCGTAAAAAACAATTAACCTTCCTTCATAAAAAAGACCAAAACCTTGAGCTGGTTTTTTATCGTGTTCGTGAATTTTCGGAATTCCGTTTGGGAATTTAAACGTTTGATTGTAAATAGGATGGTTGCTAGGTATTTCTTGAAACTCTAATTTAGGAAATACTTTTTTCAATTCTCTTCTTATAAATTTATCCAAACCATAATTGTCGGAAATATGCAAAAATCCGCCAGAAATTAAATAGTTTTTTAGGTTTGTAACTTCTTCATCAGAAAAAAAAATATTTCCATGACCTGTTAAAAATAAAATAGGATAGTTGTAAATGTCTTCACTATTTACAGCAACAGTTTGCGGATTTTTAGAAATATTGGTTTTTATATTTTGATTGGTAAACTCAACTAAATTCGGAATCGCAGTTGGGTTTGCATACCAATCTCCACCACCATTGTATTTTAAAATGGCAACATCTTGTGCGTTTATGAAAAGAGAAGTGAAAAGAAAAAGTATCGTAAAAATCGATTTCATAAATTGCTATTGATTAATTGATAGCAAGATAGTAAAAATGATTTTACTGATTAATAAAAGAAACGGAATGTACAGCAACCAAACCCGCAGTTTCTGTACGCAATCTGCTTTCTCCTAAAGAAATAGGAATGTATTTTTTTTCTAATGCTTTTTTAATCTCATCCAAAGAAAAATCGCCTTCAGGACCAATAAGAATTGTTGTTTGTGCTGACGGATTTACAATTTCTTTTAAGAGATTTTTATGTTCAACATCCTCGCAATGCGCTATACAAACTTTTCCACCAAAATTCTGATTGATAAATTCATTAAACTTGATAGGAGCATTTAATTTTGGCAACGTAAACTTTAAAGACTGCTTCATGGCAGACTGAATAATTTTCTCAAATCGTTCAGTTTTTACAACACGTCTTTCTGAATTCTGACAAATGATGGGTGTAATTTCATCTATACCAATTTCAGTAGCTTTTTCTAAAAACCACTCCATTCTGTCATTATTTTTGGTGGGTGCAATAGCTATGTGTAAATGATAATTCCACGGTTTTGGTTTTTCTTCTGAACAAATAATGTCTGCAATGCATTTTTTATCACTTGCAATCGTAATTTTTGCATCAAACAAAAACCCTTTTCCGTTTGTTATTTTTAGTATGTCGCCTTCTTTTTTCCTTAAAACCTTTATAATATGCCTGCTTTCAGTTTTATTAAAAATAATTTGAGTGGTGTTTGTATCAATATCAGAATTATAAAAAAGCTGCATTGTTTAGATCATTTTCAATGTTGTAAGTTTCTGGTTTTCAAAATATACTATTCTCGCCAATATCAAATTGCCTTATTGAATATTTTTACGATAGGTTCTCCTTCTTTTATGCGTTACTGGGTTAAAATCATCCCAAATCTTTTTTATAGATTCGTTGTCTTCTAATTCAGGAGTTCTGATACAATTTATAATTCTTTTTTTACTGAAAGTTGTGGTGTATTGATCAAAAATAATTGCGGTTACTCCTTTATTTTGATAATCTGGATGAACTCCAATTAAGTAAAAAGTAACGTCTTTGGCCATTTTTTTTGCCTTTAACAAACGTAAAATACCCAATGGAAAAAGTTTACCTCTTGCCCTTTGTAAGGCTCTAGAAAAAGAAGGCATTACTATTGCAAAAGCAACTAATTTTTTATTTTCATCCATCACAAACTTAATGTATTCTGGATTAATGAATGTAATATATTTACGTTTAAAGTAATCGATTTGATCTTCAGAAATAGGCACATAAGTTGATAATTTAGAGTAAGAAGCACTAAAAACTTCAAACATTTCATCAACATAAGGCATAATGTCTTTAGTTTTTTTAAAGTCTAATGCTGTTAATTTGTATCGTCTTTTTACAATATTGCTCATTCTATTGTAGTAAACAGCATCTACATTTTTAAACTTGAATTTATTTTCTAAATATTCTTTCTCTTTTACAAAGCCTAATTGCTCTAAGTGGTCTTTGTAATAAGGGTGATTGTACCAAGTAATCATTGTACCCATGTGCTCAAAGCCGTCTATTAAAACCCCGGTTTTATCTAAATTATTGAAACCAACAGGACCTTCTATGTACTCTAAATTATTGGCTTTTGCTATTTCAGTTACCTTATCTAAAAGTACTTTAGAAACTTCAAGATCATCAATTACATCATACCAGCCAAACCGCATTTTTTTAATATTTTGCTGGTTAACCTCATACCAATTAATAATGGCAACCACTCTACCTACTATTTTTTTGCCTTTGTAGGCTAAAAAAAAGCGAGCGTCTGCATTTTTAAAAACAGGATTTTTTTTGACATCAAAATTTGCAATTTCGTCCTTTATTATTGGTGGTACCCAATATTTATTTTTTTTGTATAAAGAGAAAGGGAATAAAACAAAGCGTTTAATATCTCTTTTTGTTTTTGCTTCTTTTAAGGTAATCATAATTATTGGGGGTTTTAATTATTCCTTTTTTTTCTAGAACGGCTTCTGGAAGTTCCTCTTTTGTTCTTTTTTGTAAAAATACTAAAAAGTCTACTAAAAAAGCCATTTTGTTTTTTATTGTATTTAGAAATTGGGGTTTCTTTTATTTCTCTACCATTTTCATCTATTTCTTTAAAGGCATCTTTATGTTTATCTATTCTGTAAGAAACACCAAAACCAGCATAATAACCAGGTGTTTGGCCTTCATTTAATATTCTGCCAGAAACATTAAACTGTAGGTTGTTGTTGTACAAAAAAGCCAAGCCTGTTCCAAAATTTATGTTGTTTTGATATTCTTGAAATAGCATTTGATTTTCTACAAAAGTAGACCATCTGCTGCTAAAATTATAAGTACCCGTAATTATGTAGGATAATTCTGAGAAATCAGTTCCAATTTTATCGTAAAAAACATTTGTAATGATGTTAAATTTATTGGTTAAATTATGTTGTAACAATAACCCTAGTTTAGGAGAGATATTTCCGGTTTTGTAATAATCGCCCACATAGTCTGTATTTGCACCAGCATAAATTGCTACTGATGGTATTAATCTTCTTTTATCAAAAGCAAATCTTTTTTTCCAGCTTCTTATTTCTTTGCTTTTATCTTTATATTTTGGTTGATAAAGCAAATATTTGGCACCAATAGTTAGTCTGCTTAAGTTACTTTCACTATAGTGTGAAGTAAAAATATTTTTAAAAGCTACTTTATCTTTTTGGTGCGTTACTTGTACATTGAGTTCTAATTTTTCAAGAAAAAAACTGGTTCTAAACAACAAGTCGAACCCTAAAGACTGCGGTCTGGAAAAAGTAGGATCAATTCGTGTATCTCTAAAAAAAACATTTGTCTCTAATTGATAAATTCCAGTACCTACACTGTAAGGACTCTCAGAAAACCCTGGTTTATTAGAGTTAATTACCTCTGTATATTGTGCGTAAATAGATGAAAACCCGAAAAGAAACACGATTGTGAAGAATTTCTGAATAGAAGTATTCATCATATAAAATAGTTTTACTCTTAAATTAATTTGCTTAACAAACATAGCATAAAAATGCTGTTTTTAAAAGGATTGCATACTTTTTTACCTTTATTAAAGTTTTATAGTTTGTTAACGCTGCAATTGTTGACAAATTGTTATTTTTGATAATTATTAATACAATATAAAATGGGTTTATTAAAAATTCTAGTTTACATATTATTGTTTTACTATGCTTTTAAATTTTTAGCGAAATTATTGGCGCCTTTTTTAATGAAAAAAGTGGCAGACACAGTACAAAAAAAAGCGGAACAACAGTTTAGAGGTCAGCAAACTAAGAGTACTGTAAGAGAAGGGGAAACAATTATAGATAAAACCCCAAGAAAACAACAGCAAAGTAACTCTTCTGTTGGCGAATATATTGATTTTGAAGAAGTAGATTAGCCTGTCTTTAGTCATTCTAAATTCAATTTTCAATCAACCTAAATACAAACTTAACCAATTCTATCACTTGAAACTTAAAAAACTATTTCCATATGTAATTGCTATCGCAATTTTTGTAATAGCTTCTGTAATGTATTTTCATCCTGTTTTAAAAGGACAAAAAATAGCCCAATCTGATATTACGCAATTTACAGGAATGGCTAAAGAAATTAAAGATTTTAGAGCCGATAAAAATGCAGAACCTTATTGGACAGGGGCTTCATTTAGTGGAATGCCTGCGTACCAAATAAGTGCATATTATCCTTATGATTTTGTAAGAACTCTAGACAGAGCAATTCGTTTTTTACCAAGACCAGCTGATTATACTTTTCTATATTTTTTAAGTTTTTTTGTGTTAATGATGGCATTAAAAATAGAATGGAGATTGGCCATTTTAGGTGCACTTTCCTTCGGATTTTCTACTTACTTAATCATCATTTTTGTACCTGGCCATAACGCAAAAGCTCATGCAATAGGGTATATGCCCTTAGTTTTGGCGGGTATTTTGTGGGTTTTTCAAAAGAAATACGTGTTAGGTTTTATTGTTACTGGTTTGGCAATGGCTTTAGAAATTTACACCAATCACATACAAATGACCTATTATTTAGGTTTTTGTTTGTTAATTTTAGGAATTGTTGAACTGATAAATGCAATTAAAGAAAACACGATTCCAAGATTTATAAAACAAGCTGCTGTAATTATTGCTGCAGTGGTTTTAGGTATTGGTGCAAATGCGCCTAGATTAATGGCAATGAAAGAATATGCAGATTATAGTACCAGAGGTAAATCTGAAGTAACTATAAATGTAGACGGATCAAATAAAGAAGCAACAAAAGGATTAGATAAAGCCTACATTACAGAATATAGTTACGCCAAATTAGAAACTTTTAACTTGTTTGTACCGCGTTTTATGGGTGGTGGAACTGTAGAGGAATTGAGTAAAAACTCTAATTTTTATCAATTGATAGCACAAAAAGCTGGTAAAAAAGTTGCAGACGATTATTCGAAACAAGTGTTAACGTATTGGGGAGACCAAACCATTATAGAAGCTCCTGCTTATATTGGTGCAGTTGTGTTTTTCTTATTTTTCTTAGGTATTTTCTTAGTAAAAGGAAGATTAAAACAATGGTTGGTGGCAGCCACAGTATTTTCTATTCTGTTGAGTTGGGGTAGGAATTTTGAATTTTTAACCAACTTTTTTATCGATTATGTTCCTCTTTACAATAAATTTAGAGCAGTTTCATCTATACAAATTATAGCGGAATTGTGTGTGCCAATTTTAGGAGTTTTGGCTTTAAAAGAATTCTTTACATCAAAAAAATCGGATAAAAAGAAATTAAAAGCGCTAGAAAAAGCTGTTTTTACTTTTGGAGGGCTAATTGTTTTTGGTTTTATTTTAGCTCACAGTTTTTCAACTTTTCAAGGAATAAGAGATGCTAATTACAATGATTTACCTGGTTTAATTGATGCTGTTATTGCTGATAGAAAATCGATGTTATTAATGGATACTTTACGTTCTTTAATTCTAGTTATTTTATCTGCAGGTGTGTTGTGGTTTTTCTTAAAAAACAAATTAAAACAACAATATGCAATAATTGGCTTATTGGTTTTTATTTTATTCGATTTAATATCTGTAAATAAAAAATACGTAAACGAATCTGATTTTAAACCTTCTAGAAGAGTAGAAAAACCATTTATAGCCTCTAATGCAGATAAACAAATATTAGAAGATAAAACACATTATAGAGTGGCCAATTTTGCTACGAATCCTATGCAAGATGGAGCAACTTCTTATTTTCATCAATCCATAGGAGGTTATCATGCAGCAAAAATGGGGCGTTACAAAGAACTGTTCGATTTTCAAATTGCAAAGAATAATATGCAGGTATTAAATATGTTAAATACTAAATATTTTATTGTTGCAGATAATGATGGAAAAAAACAAGCACAATTAAATCCGGATGCCAATGGCAATGCTTGGTTTGTAGAAGAGGTAAAATTGGTGAATTCTGCTAACAAAGAAATAAAAGCGTTAGATTCTTTAAATACAAAAACGACTGCTGTTTTAGACAAAAGTAAATTGTCAGAAAATATTAATTTTGATATTCAAAAAGATTCAACAGCTACCATTGAGTTGTTAAATTATGATGTTACTACTTTAAGCTATCAATCAAAATCAGAAAAAGAACAATTTGCTGTTTTTTCTGAAATCTATTATAAAGATGGTTGGAATGCTTATATGGATAATGATTTGGTGCCACATTATAGAGTGAATTATGTTTTAAGAGGGATGAAAATTCCTGCAGGTAAGCATAAAATTGTATTTAAATTCGAACCCAAAGTAATTCAGAAAGGAAGTTTTATTTCTTTAGCCTCTTATAGTTTATTGCTTTTAGTAACTATGGGTTGGTTGTTTTATGATGAGAAAAAGAAGAAAAAAGGAGCGAAACATGTATAAGAAACTACCTAAAAAAAGATACGAACATACATTGGCTTTTTTGCAAAATTCCATTCCTGCACCAGCAACAATTTTAGATTTGGGTGTTCGAAATCCGTTTTCTGAAATAATGGAAGAAAATGGTTACACTGTTATAAATACTGAAGGAGAAGATTTAGATCTTTTACCCGAAATTGTTAAAAAACATAAAGTTGATGCAGTTTCTGCTTTCGAAATTTTTGAGCATTTAATAGCGCCATTTAATGTGTTAAGAGAAATTGAAGCGACTAAATTAATTACTACAATTCCTTTAAACTTATGGTTTGCTAAAGCTTACAGAAGCAAAACTGACATGTGGGATAGACATTACCACGAATTTGAAGATTGGCAATTTGATTGGTTGTTAGAAAAATCGGGTTGGGTAATTAAAGACAAATTAAAATGGACAAGCCCAATTAAAAAGATTGGTTTTAGACCCATTTTAAGAAAGTTTACACCTAGATATTATGCTGTTTTTGCAGAAAGAAAGTAGTATATATGAATATAGGAATGATTTTAGATGAGGAGTTTCCTCCTGATCCTAGAGTAGAAAATGAGGCTATTGCATTAATCAATGCAGGACATGCTGTTTTTCTTTTTTGTTTGACTTATGATGATAGCAGCCAAGCATCTTCAGAACATATTCATAAAATTCAAGTAAAACGCTATTTGTCTAATAAACTTACCTATAAATTATCGGCTTTAGCCTACACTTTTCCTTTTTACAAATGGATGCTAAAGGATAAAATTCAACATTTTTTAATTGAAAATAAGATAGAAGCAATTCATATTCATGATATTAGAATTGCAGACACCGTTTTTAGTGCCAATAAAAAATTAAAACTTCCAACTATTTTAGATTTGCACGAAAATAGACCTGAGATTATGAAGTACTATCCGCATTTAACTAAATTTCCTGGTAAGTATTTGATCTCTCCAAAAAAATGGAAAAAGAACGAAGAAAAATTTATTAAAAAAGCGAATAATGTTATTGTGGTTACCCAAGAATCTAAGAGCGAAATTGTAAAAAGATTACAGATAAAATCTGATAAAATTATTGATGTTCCTAACACAGTACGTAAAGATTTTTTTACAAAATATGCCACTTTTCCAGAAATTTTAAATCGATATTCTCATCATTTTGTGTTGCTTTATATTGGTGATACTGGTTTACGAAGAGGTTTGCAAACAGCTATTAAATCACTAGTTTTTTTGAGTGATAAAATCCCGAATATTAAACTAGTTGTTGTTGGTGAAAACTCAACAGATGCTATTTTAAAACAATTAGCAAAAGATTTAAAAGTAGAAGCGTATGTAGATTTTTTAGGATGGAAAGATCCCAAATATTTTAGTTCGTATATATTGTCGAGTGAAATTTGTATTTCTCCTTTGCACAGAAATTTACATCATGATACTACTTATGCCAACAAAATTTTTCAATATATGAGTTTTGGGAAACCTTTGTTGGTTAGTGATGCTACCGCTCAAAAAAACTTGACAGATAATTACAAATCTGGTTTGGTGCACAAAGCAGAAGATGTAACTGATTTTGCTGATAAAACCATGCAATTATATAAAAACGAAGCATTAAGAAATCAACTTGGTGCCAATGGAAAAGATTTTGTGAGAAACGAGTTTTCTTGGGAACAAACATCAAAAAAACTCATACATTTATACGATAATTTAACAGATTGAAAGTACTCATCATTACATATTATTGGCCTCCTGCAGGTGGTTCTGGCGTTCAACGTTGGTTAAAATTTGTAAAATATTTACAAAGTTTTGGCATTGAACCTATTGTGTATACTGTTGCCAATGCAAATTATCCAAAAGAAGATAATTCTTTATTAAATGAAATTCCTAAAGATGTAAAAGTAGTACAGCAACCTATTTGGGAACCAACAGATGTACTGTTTTGGAAAAAGAAAAATCAACAAAAAAAAGACATTTCTAATAGCACTAACAGTGGATTTTTATCTTTTGTTAGAGGGAATTTCTTTATACCAGATCCAAAAATATTTTGGGTAAAACCTTCTGTTAAATTCTTAACTCAATTTTTAAAAGAAAGACCAGTTGATGTCGTAATTTCTACAGGTCCACCTCACAGTATGCATTTAATTGCCAAAAAAATCTGCAAAAAAAATAATGTAAAATGGTTGGCAGATTTTAGAGATCCTTGGTCAGACTTGTATTATAATAAAGAATTTAATCAGCTTTCTTTTGCAAAAAAGAGAAATTTAAAGTTAGAAAACTCGGTTTTTAAAACTGCAGATTGTGTGTTAACTGTTAGCAATACTTTAAAAAAAGAGTTCGATAAAAAAGCCAAAAGAGTAGAGGTAATTACTAATGGTTTTGATGATGAAGTAACCCATCAAAACAGTGTAAAGTTAGAAGAAAAGTTCACCATTTCTTATATTGGTTTGCTGCCAAAACAGAGTAATCCTACATTGTTATTCAGGGTTTTAGAAAATTTATGTTTAGAAAATAAAGATTTTAAAAACGATTTAAAATTAAATTTTATTGGTGATATTTCTAATGATGTAAAAAAGGAAATCGTTCAGCATAATTTAATAGATCAAACAGAGTTTAAAGGATATGTTTCTCACAGAGAAGCAATTGTTTATCAGAAAAAAGCACAGGTTTTGCTGTTGTTAATTCCGAATGTAAAAAAATCTGAAGGTATTTTAACTGGCAAACTTTTTGAATATCTAACCGCAAAAAGACCTATTTTAGCCATAGGTCCAGAAAAAGCAGATTTATCAGAAATATTAGAAAATACAAATGCTGGAGTTGTTGTTGGTTTTAATAACGAAGCCAAACTAACCTCAGAAATTAAAGAATTGTATCAAAAATATAAAGAAGGATTTTTACAAGTAGATTCTAAAAACGTTGAGCAATATCATCGTAAAAATTTAACAGCACAATTGGCCAACATCTTAAAAAGTATGACATCGTAAAATGGGAATCGTATTAAAACAGTCTTTTAAAAATACACTTTTTATATATTTAGGTTTTGCCATTGGTGGTATAAATACTTTGTTTTTATACACTCGTTTTTTAGAAGATGAGTATTATGGTTTGGTTACTTATTTATTGGCAACATCTAATATTTTAATGCCATTAATTGCCTTAGGGATTCATCATACTATTGTAAAATTCTTTTCGAGTTATTTTACTAAAATAGAGAAAGATAAGTTTTTATCTTCTGTGCTATTTTTACCTTTATTTATAGCAATACCAATGGGATTTTTTGGTAATTTATTTTACGAAGAAATTAGTAACTATTTATCCGAAGAAAACCCAATTATAAAAGAATACACCTTTGTTATTTATTTAGTGGCATTTACCTGTGCTTATTTCGAGGTTTTTTATGCTTGGGCAAAAGTGCAGTTTCAATCGGTTTTTGGTAATATTTTAAAAGAACTTTGGAATAGGGCAGTAGTTATGATGCTATTATTTGCAGTTTATTTTGATTGGATTACCAAATCAGAATTCATTTATTACCTAACAGCAGCTTATTTTTTAAGAATGTTTGTAATGATGTTTTATGCCTTTAGTTTGTATTTTCCGAAATTCACTTTTTCTACACCCGATAATTTTAAAGAAATTTTACGTTTTTCGTTATATATAATTTTGGCAGGTAGTGCAGGAGCCATAATTTTAGATATTGATAAGTTTATGATTCCTGGAAAAGAAACTCTAGAAAAAGCTGCTTATTATTCTGTTGCAGTGTTTATTGGTTCTTTTATAGAAGCACCAAGTAGAGCCATGTTAAATATTTTACAGCCATTAACTTCTAAAACGTTAAACGAAGAAAATCATAAAGAAGTGGCTTCTTTATATAAAAAGAGCTCTATTAATTTATTGTTGATTAGTGGCTTTTTCTTTGTGTTGATTAATGCAAACATTCACCAATTGTTTAATCTATTACCAAAAGAATATGCAGGTGGAACTTTAGTGGTTTTTATGATTTCTTTGCTTAAAATGTACAATGGTTTTTTAGGCAATAATGGGGCAATTATCAATAATTCTAAGTTTTATAGAATTGTTTTGCCTTTAAGTTTAGGAATGGCTTTTTCTGTGTATTTTTTAAATAAACTTTTTTATTACGAGTTAGAAATGGGTACTGATGGTTTGGCTTTTGCCACTTTAATAATCATTTTTGTAGCCAATACTTTTAGGTTGTTATTTGTAAAAAGAAAATTTTTAATGACACCTTTTACCAACAAAACCTTTGTATTGTTTGTTATAATTACTGTTTTGTATTTGATTTTTAATTTTTGGGATTTTACAATAAGCAATATTTATTTGTTTAAATTCCCAATTCATCCAATTATAAACATCATTTTAAAAAGTATTCTTATTACTGTGGTTTATTTTATTTTGATTATCAAATTACATATTTCTGATGATATCAATCGAATCTTTAAAAGATTTTACAAATAACAATCTATAAAATCTGTTAGCATATGAAACAACAACGCTACACAGAGTATTCTAACTTTTTTAAATAATAAACCAATTGCATAAAAGCTAATCGCGATATAAGAATGCAAAGGATGAAAGTTAATACTGCATCTGTTTTCTTCAAAAATAGGATTGGCTAGTAGATGATCTATATCTACCAACATCGAACATAAAAAAATAAGGTACACTTTTTTCCAATTTTTTCTAAAAAAGAAAAAGGCAATAAACAAAGGTGCAATAAAGTGTAACGAATAATGAATGGTGAATTTTAGCATAAAAAAAAGACTTATTGTAAAAATAAGTCTTTTTTAACAACTAAAAAGTTATAAAATAACTGGGGGAGTTTTTAATTGCTTTATTCAAATATATGTAATAGTCTCGCTTTAATAATTAACATATGTTAATTATTTGAAGTTTTTTTTAATTTTTTTGTTATCTTGAGTAAATTTCTTTGCGGATTCTGCTTAATTGTACAGCAGAAACATTAAGGTAAGATGCAATATGGTATTGAGGTATAAGAGTTTCTATCTGTGGAATTTCTTTTTTTAATTTTAAATAACGCTCAGTAGCATTTAAAACAGACAACTCATAAATTCTAGATTCTAAAAGCAAGAATACACGTTCTAACAGTTCACTATAAAACCTTAAAATATGATGGTCTTTATGAGAAAGTGTTATAAAATCTTGATACACAATTTTATATACATTGCAATCTGTAAGGCACTCATAGCTTAATGTACTTGGCATTCCAGAAATTAACGAACTTAAGGCACCTGTTGTTTTACCAGCTGTAAAAATGGTTCTGGTGTGTTCTTTGCCTTTTTCATCTGCATAAAACGAACGCATAACACCAGATTTAACAATATAAAAATCTTTGGCAACCTCACCTTCTTTAATAATAAAATCGTTTTTACTAAATGCTTCTTCAGTAGCCAAATTTACAAACGAATCCATGCTTTCTGCGGGGAAATCTTTGAATTTATCAATAAATTGATTGAGTGAAAACATATCTTGTTTACTAGTGCCTTCTTAATATAAGTAAAAATTATTAATAAACAATAAATATTACAAAAAACTTACTGCATTAGGTCCTTCCATAAACAAAAGATCTAAAACGGATAAATTTGGAATAAAACCATGTTTGTCATCAAACATTTGAGTGTAGGCATCAAATTTTTTTTGGGGTTGATGTTTTTTATCTGATAAAATTCTAAAATCATTTTTAATGGTTTCAGGTTGTTGATAGCTTGAGGTTTTTTTAAAATTCAAGTTCAATTGTAATGTATCCATTATAAAAAGATGAGCATCAATATTGATATCTAGTAGATATTTGTATTTTTTATGAAAAATAGGTGCAATATCATCTTCTAAAAAATCAAAAAAAGGAGAGGTTCTATACGCCACTTGTAACGATTTAAAATGCTGATCTTGCCAAGCCACGTTGTTTTCTACTAAGGTGTCTTTTGTTGCTTTTCTTCCGTTTTTTAAAGGATGTTTAACAGGAATACTTAATAATTGTTTACCATTACTGTTATAAATGTAGCATCTGTTTCTGTAGCTCTGTTTTTGAAAATTATCTTCGATTTCAAAAATAATTTCCTCAGCTTTTACAATTTCAGCATATTGAGCTATTGGAGAAAAGTAAGTTGGTATAAATAATGACATAGGTTTGGTTTTTTGTAGGCAATAGCTTGTGTAAGCACTGTGTTTACAATAGCTACTGCCAACTAAAACTGTATTTTATGCTTTCTTTTTAGATCTGTAATAGCTCCAACCAATATAAAGTGCAATTAAAGCAAATACTAAATATCGGTAAGATACAGGTTCTCCATCTCCTCCAACAGTAGTAAACATTCGGTTCCAGCGAATAGATTTTAGTTTTGCACCAAAGCTTGGGGCATTTGCATCCCAACTAAACCATATCATTACAGGTTTTCCTAAAACATGGTCAAAAGGTACATATCCCCAATAACGGCCATCTAAAGAGTTGTGTCTGTTATCACCAATTAAGTAAAAATAATCTTGTTTAAAAGTATAAGATGCTACTTTTTCTCCATTAATATAAATGTCATCACCATTTACCATTAAATCGTTATTTTCATAATTTTTAATAATTTGCTCATAAAAAGGTAATGAGTTTTTATCTAACTTTACAGTAGCACCAGCTTCAGGAATATAAATTGGCCCAAAGTTATCTTGGCTCCAACCCAACTCTTCAATATGAGGAAAAATAGCTTTATCAGGAGCATGATTTACTTTGGTTACAGAAACCGTTAATGGATATTTTTTAAGTCGGTCAACTTCTTCATCAGTCATATTGATATTAATTTTAGTATCAACATTAACCATTTTTAAGCGTTGTGCAAATTGTGGGTTTATACCGCCAGCTACCTCTGTATACAAAGAGTCTTGTCCTATTTTAGTAAGATTACCATTTTGTTTTATTGCTTCTTGTACTTTGGTATTCTCCCAATATTCGGTTAAAATTTTATAAACACCTGTTCTTTCTTTTTCTAATAAAAACTTAGGATAAGTGCTTTGACTAATAGGTTTTTTACACTCAAAAGTGTAATAAAATTGTAATTTAGCTCTGTAAGGCAGTTGGTTTTTTTTACCATTAATGTAAAAATAACCGTCTTTCATTTCTAAAGAGTCGCCAGCAATACCTACACAACGTTTTACATAATTGGTTTTTTTATCTACAGGTTTGTAGGTAAATTTTCCAGAATTATCTCCCCACATTGTAGCCAAAGAATCTGCTGGCCAATTGAAACAAACAATATCATTATTCTTTATTTTTTGCAATCCAGGTAAACGCATGTATGGTAATTGCGGACTTTTTAAATATGAGGCAGAAGCTGTATATGGTAAAGAATCGTGCACCATAGGCGCTGCAACAACTGTAGACGGAACTCTAGCACCATAATGAAACTTACTTACAAACAAATAATCTCCTATTAATAATGATTTTTCTAAAGAAGATGTTGGTATGGTAAAAGGCTGCATAAAATACGTATGTACCAATGTAGCTGCAATAATAGCAAATGTAATAGAGCTTACCCATTCTCCTAACTCCGAACGTGGTTTTAAACTTCTTGTAGGATTGTATTGGGCGTCTGTAGCATAATTGATGTAAAAAATGTACAACCCTAAAGTTACAATTACTAAAAACGAATCTAATTTTTTATAAAAGCCAAATGTTCTTATAGTTTCAATCCAAATTACAGGGAACATTAAAAGGTTTACAATAGGTATAAATAGCAGTATAATCCACCATTTTGGGCGATTTATTATGTGCATTAAAACTACGCCATTGTAAATTGGTATTGCTGCTTCCCAAGCTTTTCTGCCTGCTTTAACATATAATTTCCAAGTACCTAAAAAGTGTATTACTTGTATAGCTAAAATAAAAATCAACCATTGTGTATACGTCATAATTATAATATTGATGTCTGTTCGAGCGCAGTCGAAAACTCTTTTTTATTTTTAAACTTCTCGAAAACTGCGTTTCTATTTTCCAACAAAATTGTTTTCTAATAATAATCGAGAAGACTGTAGTTGAACTACTGTATTCTTATTGTATAATATTTAAGAGATGTTCAATACATCTTTCATTGTAAAAACACCTGTTTTATTCAAAATCCATTCTGCTGCAATTACTGCACCCAAGGCAAAACCTTTTCTATTATGTGCAGTGTGTTTAATTTCTATGGTATCAATATCAGAATTATACCAAACTGTATGAGTGCCAGGCACATCAGGAATTCTTTTTGCCACAATTGGTACTTCATTTTCAGTATTTTCATCACCTAAAACCCAAGCCGATTTTGATGTGTTTTCAATAACTCCTTCTGCTAGCGTAATGGCTGTACCACTTGGGGCGTCTAATTTTTTTGTATGATGAATCTCTTCCATAGAAACATTGTAATCTTCTAAAGTACTCATCATTTTTGCCAACTGTTTATTTAACTCAAAAAAGATATTAACGCCTACGCTATAATTAGACGCATAAATAAAACCACCTTTTTTTTCTTTGCATAAAGCAACAGCATCATCATATTTATCTAACCATCCTGTAGTTCCAGAAATTACAGGTACATTATTGTGTAAACAATTTGTAATGTTATTAAAAGCAGAATTTGGTACACTAAAATCAATAGCCACATCAGCTAAAGTAATGTCAATTTTATCATCAACATCTTTACGAATTACTATTTCATGACCTCTAGAAACTGCAATTTTTTCAATTTCTTTGCCCATTCTTCCATAACCTAAAAGTGCAATCTTCATTTTAAAAAGTATATTTAAATGTTAAGCCTACTTTTGGAGATTCAAATTGAATTGGATCTGCAATAAATGTAGGTTTTAGTGATAAATTATCGTCTGTATTAAATTGTAGTAAGTGTGCATTCACACTGGCTTCTACAATTTGTAAAATGTATAAAATTATTCCTGATAAAAGCGAGAAATCTCTGTTTTCGCTTAATTGTTCTTGTGCTGTTTCTAATGTTGTGGTAGATAAAAGTTCTGTGCCATCATTTAACGTAAACTCATCTTGTAAACCTGCTTTTCTTAATCTGTATGCAGTTCTATAGCGTTTATAGTCGCTATTATTTATTTGATAGTAATAGGTTGGTATGGCTAATGCGCCCCAAACAATAGGAGCTTTCCAG
The DNA here is from genome assembly GCF_054584775.1 of Polaribacter litoreus. Classification (NCBI taxonomy): domain Bacteria; kingdom Pseudomonadati; phylum Bacteroidota; class Flavobacteriia; order Flavobacteriales; family Flavobacteriaceae; genus Polaribacter; species Polaribacter litoreus. Next base: position 271,565 of record NZ_JBTLRD010000002.1, read on the forward strand.
TATTTTTTATTATAAATTTGCCCTAACCCCGGAAAAATAGCAGAATAAAATGCGGCTTTAGACGGCCTTAATGGGTCATAAACTCCCTGAGGAATATTTAACTTATCTTCTATTTGAAGTCCTTTAACTTTTACTGCAGTAGAATCTTTTTGCGAAAAAAGCGTCGTAATAAAAAATACGAAACAAAAAAATGTGGTATGTTTTTTTAAAAACACTTACTTTAATAAGTTTTTTATGCGATTAAAATCTTCTTCTGAATGAAAGGGAATTGATATTTTACCTTTACCATTAGAAGCTATAGAAATGTCTATTTTATGTCCGAAAAACTCGCTAATTTCTTTTTTACTTTCTCTAACAAAGGCAGGTATTGTTTTCTTTTTAGGTTTAGCAATAGCGCCTGTTTTTAGGTTTTTTACCAAATCTTCGGTTTGTCTTACTGATAATTTATCGCGTAACACTTTTTCGTAAATTGCCAACTGATCTTCGGTATTTTCTACATTAATCATGGCGCGTCCATGTCCCATAGAAATAAAACCATCTCTCATACCCGTTTGTAAAATTGGGTCTAATTTTAATAAACGCAAATAATTGGTAACTGTAGAGCGTTTTTTACCCACTCTTGTGCTTAGTTCTTCTTGGGTTAATTGAATTTCATCAATTAAACGTTGGTAAGAAAGTGCAACTTCTATAGGATCTAAATTTTTACGTTGTATATTCTCTACCAATGCCATTTCTAGCATTTCTTGGTCGTTGGCTAAACGTATGTATGCAGGTATGGTTTTGCTACCAATTAATTTTGATGCTCTAAAACGTCGCTCACCAGAAACCAACTGAAACTTGTTTCCTGCTAATTTACGAACCGTTATTGGTTGTATAACACCCAACTCTTTAATAGAGCTTGCCAATTCTCTTAAAGCTTCTTCATCAAAGTATGTTCTTGGTTGAAAGGGGTTTACATCAATTAAATTTAAATCAATTTCTATGATGTTACCCACAAGTTTATCAGCGTTTTTGTCTGATGCAGAGTTTATATTTGGTGATTCTTGCAACAACGCAGATAATCCTCTTCCTAAAGCTTGTTTCTTGGTTGCTCTTGCCATATTATGCGTTCTTTTTTAATAGTTCTTGTGCCAAATTTAAGTAATTTACAGCACCTTTACTGGTTGCATCGTAAGCAATAATACTTTCACCATAGCTTGGTGCTTCTCCTAAACGTGTATTTCTTCTAATAATGGTATCAAAAACCATACTAGAAAAATGCTTTCTAACTTCATCAACTACTTGATTTGAAAGACGTAATCGAGAATCAAACATGGTGAGTAATAAGCCTTCTATATCTAATTCTGGGTTGTGAATGTTTTGTACACTTTTTATTGTATTTAATAATTTACCTAAGCCTTCTAATGCAAAATATTCACATTGTATCGGAATTATTACTGAATCTGCAGCAACTAAAGAATTTAATGTGATTAAACCTAATGATGGTGCACAGTCAATAAGAATATAGTCATAATCATTTTTAATATCAACAATAGACTTTTGTAACATGTATTCACGATTTTGTTTATCTACCAGTTCAATTTCTATGGCAACTAAATCTATGTGTGCAGGTATAAGGTCTACATTTGGAGATGTTGTACTCACAACTGCCTCTTTAGCACTAATGGTATGCTCTAACACTTGATAGGTACCTAATTCTACAGTATCAACATCTACGCCTAAACCCGAAGACGCGTTGGCTTGAGGGTCAGCATCAATTAATAATACTTTTTTTTCTAAAACACCTAAAGAAGCTGCTAAATTTACACTTGTTGTCGTTTTTCCTACGCCTCCTTTTTGATTTGCGATAGCAATAATTTTTCCCATAAAGATTGTATGTTACAAAAAGGTAAAATTACATTTTTTTCTTGTGTAAAGAAATGAAAGATGTTAACAAAAAGATAAAAATTTAAGATATTGTAAATTAATGATATAAACTTACTTATACTCTGTTTTTAAACAATTTTTATAAAAATAGCCAATAATGTACTGTTACTGTTTTTCGGGTATATTTTTTAAGACCTCTTTTAATAACTTCCAAAATTTTTGAGTTGATGAAATTTGTGCACGTTCGTCTGGTGAATGCGCACCTTTAATATTTGGTCCAAATGAAATCATTTCCATCTTTGGATAATTTTGTCCTAAAATTCCACATTCTAAACCTGCATGACAAGCAGCCACATGTGGTTGTTCGTTAAACAAATTTATGTATGTGCTTTCTACAGTTTTTAAAATAGAAGAATTCATATTAGGCAACCATCCTGGGTATGTTCCTGAAAACGCTACATTAAACTCAGCCAATTCAAAACACGAACGTAACGAATTTGCCAAATCCCATTTGTTACTTTCTGATGATGAACGTGTTAAACAAGCTATTTTTATTTTACCCTCTTTTACAACAACTTTTGCAATATTGTTTGACGTTTCCACTAAACCTTCCACATCAGAACTCATCCTATAAACACCATTTAAAGCTGCATAAATAGCTTTTATGAATTTTTCTTGAGCATCGATTTCCATAACTTTCTTGGGCAGGTCAATTTCTTGAATATCAATAGATAAATTTGGTTCTATTGTTGAAAACTCTTGATTTATTTTGTTGATAAGTATTTCACTTTCTGATAAAAAAGATGCTTTAGAAGCATTATTTAGTACAACAGTTGCAAAACTTTCTCTAGGGATTGCATTACGTAAACTACCTCCATTAATTGCTGAGATTTGTAGTCCATAGTTTTTATATCCATCAAACAAAATACGATTCATTATTTTGTTTGCATTTCCTAATCCTTTGATGATATCCATTCCAGAATGTCCGCCATTTAAGCCAGTTACAGCAATAGTGTATGCGGTTTTATCGTTATCAACGTTTTCTTCTGCATAAGTTTTTGTTGCAGTAACATCCACACCACCTGCACAACCAATCCCAATTTCATCGTCTTCTTCTGTATCTAGATTCAGTAAAATTTCGCCTTGTAAGAGTCCGCCTTCTAAACCCATTGCACCTGTCATTCCAGTTTCTTCATCAATAGTAAATAATGCTTCAATTGCAGGATGCGGAATATCGGTAGCAGATAAAACTGCCATAATTGCTGCTACACCTAAGCCATTATCTGCACCTAAAGTTGTTCCTTTAGCTTTTACCCAATCACCATCAACAAACATATTAATGCCTTCTTTATCAAAATCGAAAACAGTATCTGCATTTTTTTGATGCACCATATCTAAATGCCCTTGAAGTACTATTGCCTTTCTGTTTTCCATACCAGAAGTAGCTGGTTTTTTTATAATTACATTCCCAACCTTATCAACAATGGTTTCTAAATTAAGATGGTTACCAAAATCTACCATAAATTTGATGATTCTTTCTTCTTTTTTAGAAGGTCTTGGCACAGCGTTTAAATCTGCAAAGTGATTCCAAACCGTTTTTGGGGCTATATTTCTGATATCTTGACTCATATGTTTTCTTGAATTTGATGTCAAATTTAATTAAAAGTTTAGGATTTTATATTTCTAATGTGCATAAAAAGAATTGCCCCGAATTCACAGAAGAAATTGTGTATTCGAGGCAAAGATAAATGGGCTTATTTTAAGAAATATCAATCACTACATCATCAATGTTTTTTCTAACCTTTTTTAAATCTTTCATATAATCATCTTCTGCTCTAAAACCCACAGGTAATACTAAAACAGATGTTAAATTTTGTTGAGATAAATGTAACACCTCATCGTATTTTTCTGGTATAAAACCCTCCATTGGGCAAGCGTCAATTTTTTCTAAAGCGCAAACTGTTAGTAAATTACCTAATGCTAAATAAGCTTGGTTTTTATTCCAAGTCAACAATTCTTCTTGGGTTTTCTTTTCAATTTCGGCAGTTAAAAACTTTTTAAAAGGATCAATTACGGAATCTGGTGTAGCTCTTATTTTTTGAACCAAATTAAAGTACTTTTCAACCTGATCTGTGGTATATTCTTTAGGTACGCAAATTACAAGTAAATGAGACGCTTCTAAAACCTGTGGCTGATTCCAAGAGTGTAAAACTAGTTCTTTCTGAATTTCTTTATTACTAATTACCAATAACTTTAAGGGTTGTAAACCGTAAGAAGTTGCAGTTAAATTAAAAGCTTCTTTTAGGGTTTGAATTTGTAAAGAAGATAGGTTTTTTTTATTATCGAATTTTTTAACAGCATAACGCCATTGTAAACTATCAATTGTATTCATATTTTTATTTTAGGATACAAAAATAGTGGCAAAATCATCCATAAAAAATAGCTTACGATTGGTAAAATTGATGTAAACATAAATTTTTTGTACCTTGAAATCAAAAAAAGCAATGAATGAAGATTTTTTGTATTATGTATGGCAATACAAACTTTTTGCTAAAGCTAGTTTACACACAATAGACAATAAAACAATCCATATACGTAAATCTGGATTACAAAATGCGTATAGTGGTCCAGATTTTTTAAATGCTCAAATTGAAATTGATAACCAACTTTGGGTAGGAAATGTTGAAATGCACCTTAAATCTTCTGATTGGTACGCACATAAACACGAAGAAGATACCAATTACGAAACTGTAATTTTACATGTTGTTTGGGAGCATGATACACCAATTTTTATGAAAAATAATCAGCCGCTACCAACTTTAGAGTTGAAACATTTTGTGGATAAAAATTTATTGAACAACTACAATTCTTTGGTGTATGTGCCAAAAAGTTGGATTCCTTGCGAAAATCAGATTTTTAGTGTTGATGCTTTTTTAATAGCGAATTGGCTAGAACGTTTGTATTTTGAGCGCTTAGAACAAAAATCTACTTTTATAAAAGAATTGTTGGTAACATCTCATTACGATTTTGAAGCTGTTTTATTTAAACTTTTAGCTAAAAATTTTGGATTAAAAATAAATGGAAATGCTTTTTTACAATTAGCAAATTCTATAGATTTTTCTGTAATTCGTAAAGTACGTTTTCATGAAAATGAATTGATGGCTTTACTTTTTGGCCAAGCTGGTTTTTTGCAAGATGTAGAGGAAGCTGTATATCATCAAAAGCTAAAAGAAAAATATCAGTATTTACAACACAAATACCAACTAAAACCTATTTCTAAAAATATGTTTCAGTTTTTTAGAATGCGCCCAAATAATTTTCCAACCATTCGTATGGCTCAATTAGTAAGTTTGTATGTTATGCATCAAAATTTGTTTTCAAAATTAATGAATACCTCTAAAAAAGAAGATTTCTACGAGTTATTCGCTATTAAAATGAATGATTTTTGGCAAACACATTATACGTTTGGCAAAGCGTCAAAAAAATCACCAAAAAAATTGACCAAATCTTTCATTGATTTGCTTCTTATCAACACAATTATTCCTTTAAAATTTGTGTATTTACAACATAGAAATGCCTTAAATCAAGAAGTGTTTTTAGCGCTCATTCAACAAATACAACCAGAAAAGAATAGTATTATTACTAAATTTTCTGAACTCAATATAAACGCCAAAAACGCTATGGATAGTCAAGCTTTGTTAGAATTAAAAAACAGCTATTGCAATTCAAAACGTTGTTTGCAATGTGCAATTGGCAATACTTTGTTGCGAAAATAGACTTTATTTTAATAAAAACTGTAACCTTTATGGTAAAGCCGTAGTCAAAGATACAATGACTCACAACAACGACCAACACTACATTGCCAAAGTTATCAATGGAGATACAAATGCGTTTGCCTATCTTGTTGATAACTATAAGAATATGGTGTTTGGTTTGGCGTTTAAAATGACAAAAAACAAAGAGGAAGCAGAAGAAATATGTCAAGATACATTTATAAAAGCATATAAGAATTTATCTAAATTTAAAGGGGATTCTAAATTTTCGACTTGGTTGTATCGCATTGCGTATCACACCTGTTTAGATAACATCAAAAAAAATAAAAATAACGATAGTACTTTTGAAATTAATGAAGTTACGTTTAATCAGATAGCAGCAGTAGAAGATATTTTACAAGGTATTGCTCGTAAAGAAAGATCTGTTTTAATGGATAAATGTTTGCAAAAATTACCCCATGAAGAACGTTCTGTAATTTGGATGTTTTATTACGATGAGCTATCTTTAAAAGAAATTATTGAAGTAACCAATTTATCTGAAGCGAACTTAAAAGTGAAATTGCATAGAGCAAGAAAAAAATTACTGACCATTGTTAAAGAAAATTTAGCACCAGAAATGATAGAAAATTATGGGAGAAAATAAACATATGAAAGAGTTAGATGCTTTTGCGAAAAAGTATGTAAAAGAGATTCCTCAAGAACAACCTTCGATTAATTTTACATCAAATTTGATGCAAAAAATAACTCTAGAGCCAAAGGCAAAAGTTTTTAAAACACAAGCTTTAATCTCTAAGAAAGGTTGGTTTGGTATTGTAGTCTTGGTATTTTTAACGCTGTTTTTGACATTTAATCATACTGGAGAACGTAGTTTAAGTATTCCAGAAATCAATTTTTCTATTTCAGATCATATTGAAGTTTCAACTATTTTAGAAGGTATTTCTTTTTCAAATACAACTATCTATGCTTTTGTTTTCTTTGGGTTGATGATTGCTATTCAATTTACCTATTTAAAACAGTATTTTGATAAGAACATAGGTTAATATTCTAAGTTGTGTTTTTTATGAAATCGAACAGAATGAAAATAACAAAGAGGGCCTAAAAAAGCGTACACAAAACCAGGAACTCCATACATTAAGCCAATCTGAAATTTCGCTAAAAGAAAAGATACTAATCCTACAATGATGAAGATTAGAAAATGTCTGGAATAAAACAATAACTTCAAATTATTGTCATTGGTCTTGTCTTTTTTAAAAGTTCTTAAATACATAAAATATAAACTGGCAAAAATTAAAGAAAACCCAATACTATATAATTGAAAAATGTTTGAAAATTCATCAATACCAATTCTTTGTCCTCCAATACCTGTGCTTAATAAAGAACGCACTGGAAAAATGTAAAATAAAACTGTAAACAACAAAATCATATTCAGTGCAATAATCCAATTATCTATATAATCTGTACGTCTAAAGAAGTTGTAATGTACTTTCCAAATTACCATCATCACAAAAAAAACTCACGCCAAAACTCACAAAGTTAGGCAGTTCTTCTTTAAAAGAGGTAATATTGGTATTTGCGCCAATATTTACCACCATTAGTGTTGCTGCAAAGGCAAATACACCATCAGAAAGGGCTTTCAATTTATTTTTTGAATGTTTGAGTTTCATAAAAACTACATAAAAGTTACACTTGCAATTTTACCATTTTTTATGGTATAAATAGCCACAGCTTTAAAGGTTCGTCCGTTAGCGGTAACTAATTCGTGATCAATAACTTTGTCTTTATACACAATTCGGTTTAGTATTTTACAATGTAAATCTGGAGTGTTTTTAAAAAATGAAGCATAATTTTCTCTCATTTTTTCAACACCTTGATAGCTTAATGTGTTTGGAAAACGATATACTTTTACATCCTTTGCAAATGGTTTTAAAAAGGCATTTATATCTCTAGAATTATATCCTTTTAATTGTGCTTCTGCCAAATACCTGGGTGAAACTTCTGCAACAATTGCCAATTTTGTTCCATCAGCATTTATTGCCATTCTAGAAATGTTGTTGATGTTTTCATCAAAAAAACTAAAAAATAACGTGGGTTGTTTGTCTGTTTTAGGATTAAATTTATAAATCGTAGATTGATTTGGAATTAACAAAGTACCATCAGGTAACCAAGCAACATCTTCAGTTTTACCTACTGATGTAATGGTTTTAATCTCCTTTGTTTTTGGATGGATAGATTTTAATAACCAGTATTGCTCATTTTCTTTACTGATAAAACTCATCAACGCTGAATTCGGAATGCTATGCACTGAGCGCCCAACCATTTTTGCTACAGTTGTGTTGGTGTTTTTTTTAAGACCTGAAATGATTAAATGCAAACTATCATTTACAATTACAGATGAAACCAAGGTATTTTTATCAAACCAAGCAGGATAAGCTACTTTTAAATCTGGAATTAATTCTTTTGATTTTTTAGTTTTATAATGATAACTGTACAAACGTTGTAAACCATCATTATCTAAACGAACAGCAGAAATATTGTCGGACTTTGGTATTCTTTGAGGAGAATATTCGCCACCATTTTCAGTATTTGAAATATAATAAAGTTCAGCCTTTTTTTGTTTTAAATCGTATAAAGCAATGTCTGTATTTCCATTTCTTGAGGATGCGAAAATAACTTTAGAATGGTCGTAAAAATAAGGTTGACTATCATAACCACTATTGTTAGATATGTTTTTTCCGTTTTCTAGAACATAATTTTCACCATTTTTTTTAATATCAAAAACGTGAATTTCTGTATTGGTTTGTGCATAAAATGAAAGGGTAATAAAAAAAATAAAAAGGAAATTATTTTTCATAATAAATGAAGTAATGGTTTATGATTTGTTTCGATAGTGTTTAAAATCTAAAATAAGTGTAAAAAACGAGGCTTTCTGAAAAGTATTAAAATTTGTCATTTCGACTGCAAAGGAGAAATCTTATTTATTGATAATTAAATACATAGATTTTTCGACTTCGCTCAAAATGACATCTAAACCTACTTTTCAGACAGCCTCGTTTTCATTTAATTAAAATGTTATTCTGTTGTTTCTTCAACAGGTTTTAAATTATCATCAGGAATTCGATCAATTAATTTATTATATGGATCAATTCCTGCTTTTATAGGCAGTTTTGATGTTTTAAACGTGTAGGTATTAACACCAGGTTGTACCCACATTTTTTTGATAACTAATGGAACTTTTATAGTTACACTTTGATCATTTTTAGAATCATTATCAAAAACAGCTATTTCAATGAGGTTTGGTTGATTACCTTTTTCTAAAAGCTTACCATTTCCATCAAAGTAACTCTTGGAGCTTTCTATCTCTAAAGTTACTTCAAACTCATCATCAGCTAATTTTTTATAGGTGGCTTTTTTTACTTTATTGTTGTATAAAGTAATTTTTTCAAAACTATCTTCTAAATAATATTGTAAAGAATCTGGGGTAACAGCTTTCATATAACTATACCATTCTAAAGAAGTTGAAAAAGGTGCTTTAGGTCTAAATCTTGCAGCATCCATATAGCGTTTAAAACCACTGTTTAAGTTCTTTTCACCAATTAAATCTTGCAGACCATATAAAATTAACCCTCCTTTTCTATACCAAACATAGGCTTGAGAATCGTTATCTAACAAAGTTTTTTCGAATTTACTTTCATTAGCTCTTCCCCTTAAATAACTATCCAATTCTCTCTTTAAGAAATCTTGCATAGCATCAATTCCATATTCTTTCTTCATCACCATTAAAGAAGAATATTCAGCCATAGATTCTGAGATTTGATTCGACCCTCTTGTTGCTGATGGTGTAATTTGATGCCCCCACCATTGATGTGCAACTTCGTGTGAAGTAACCATATACACATAGTCTAAATCTTCAGGATTACTGAAATCGCCAACCCAACCAAAACTTTCTGCATAAGGCACTGTGTTAGGAAAAGATTGCGCAAATGTTGAATATCTTGGAAATTCTATAATTCTTATCTGTTTGTATTGATAAGGACTATAATTTTCTGTAAAATAATCTAGAGAGTGCTTAACACCTTTTACGAACTTATCTAAGTTGTATTTATGTGTTGGGTGATGAAAAATTTCAATATTTACTTTTTCGTCATTTTTACCTGTCCAAACATCTCTTAAAACATCATATCTGGCTGAAGAAATATTATAGAAAAAATCTAACTCTCCACGCATTTTATATGAATAGTATTTTCTTCCATTTTCTTCCCATTCTCTTTGTAAATAACCAGGCATAATGGCTATCTGATCTAAATCTGTACTCACAGTTCCTTCAAAAGTAATGTAATCTGCATCATCATTAAATAACAAGTTATTCAAGCCCCATTGATCATCTTGTTTTGGTAAAGAATATTCTTTGATGGGTAAATTATACTTCTTTCTATCTTTATCGCTAGTAATTTCACCTTGTGTACTATACCCAAAAGAAGGAAAAAAATCATTATTTAAGAAAGTACCATTATACACAATTTGAGATCCAGTGCCTTCATTTGGAAATCCTTCAAAATATCGTGTTATTTTTAATTCTAATTTAGCAGTATCATTAGGCATTAATGTGTTTGGTAATTTGTAAATTTCATAACCAAACTTATCAAATTTTTCTCCTAAAACAGGTGCTTCATTATCAATTAAAAATATTTCTTTTTTAACTTTAAAACTAGATTTTCCACCCCAATTTAAATGCAATGAATCAATTGGCTCATCAGATTTATTAACCATAATAAAATTGGTTTTTATGGTAGCGCTTCTATCTTTAGGCATTAAATCTGCATGAACTTTAACATCAATAATTTTAGGTTGATTAATTTTGGCATATTTGCTCAAGGTTTTTTCATAATCAACTCTGCTTTTTGTTCCAGTATCTGAATTTGCATAATAATTAAGTGTTTTCGTGTTATAGTTGATATAAAAGCCAGCTCCAATCCAAAAAATTAATAAACATACCACTGTAATGATTGTAGGCATTGTGAACCTGTTTTTAACAACTTGAAACCTTGATTTTATTCCAGAATCTGTACCTCTTTTCCAGAATAAATAACCAATAACAGCCAATAAGGCTCCGCAAGAAAGCCAATAAAATCGAAACCAAAATAAAGATTCGCCAAAATGACCAAAGCCATTCATATCAGAAATGGTATAACCTGGAGAGTATCCATACAAATACAAATTGTTATCGATGTTTGCGAAACTATTCAACCCAAACAAAAATGCCCAAATTGCAATTGCAATTACGTGACCCATAAATTTCTTTGTAACTATGGAATGCACAAAGAAAGCAAGCATGATAAAAATGATATACCTAGGATATTCGATAAGGTATAAATCTGTAAAATATTTACCAAACTCGAAATTAAAATACCCTTTAATAACTTGGTTTATAAGGCCACTAACTAAAACCATATTCACCAACACAAAAGCTATAAGGGCTAATGCTAAAAATTTAGAACCATACACAATTTTATTGGGTATAGGTAATGAGCCAAAAATTTGATTGTATCTAATTGCCCTTTCTCTATGTAAAACTTCACCAGTCATAAATACAATTAGAATAAAAATGAGAATTACATAGGTAAAATCTTTAACTTCTAACATGTAGAGCGTTAGTGGTAAAGAAGGTGTACCATAAATAGGGAAACCAAACCAAGCATCAAAAAATAAAAATAACACACCAGCTGCTAAGATGGCTTTAAAGAAATTATCTCGAACAATATTTTTGAATTCTAAAAATGCAAGACTAAATAGTAATCTTATATTTAAACTACCAGAGAATACTTTTTGAACCTTAGGAATTTTAGTAAGTGCTGCATTTGATGTACTTTTTGCTACTTCTTTTTTCTTCTTTTTCTTATCGTAATTTTTATTCAAGAATTTTTGAAAATCGAATCTAAAAAGGGTAAATAAAAATAAAAGTACGCCTAGACCTACCCAAAGTAATCTGTTCCAAACCAACATACCTTCAAAAGGAACTGTTAGGTTATTTTGTTCTTCGGGTGTCCAATATTGTGTAATATTTTGGTAGGTTCCAAGTCCAAACGGATCTAGTAAACTCACTAAATCTTTAGATTCTATATCTTGAGAAAGTGTTAACGTTACCAAATAAGTAATAAATAAAATAGCACCACCAGCATAAGCTAACATCACTTTTTTTGTTAAACTTACCAAGGCAAAGAAAATACAACCAGCAAAGAAAAAGTTGGTCCAATACAGTAAAATAGTAGGTTGTAGGTACCACCAAAAGTTAAAACTTGTAAAACGTTCAGCTTCTTCATAACCAGCATAAGGACCAATTTCAAAACCAATAATTAATCCTAATTGAAGGCCTAAACTAACAAATAGCAACACAAACATAGAACCAAAAAAACGCCCCATTAAATACCCTTTTTCAGTAATAGGGTAAGAGAAGTAGTAATTTTCAGTTTTATGCTCTATATCTCTATAAATAGGAACCCCCATAATTGCACTAGAAAGCATTATCCCAAAAATACTAATGGTAGATAGCATTGTAGCTATTGCAATTGGCGAGTTTACAAATACTTTTTCTGATGCAGGCCCATTTCCTCCAATAGAAAAGAATAAACCAAAGGCTAATAGAATGCCAAAATACGCCCAAGTTGCAGGTCTTTTTAATCTGTATTTTATTTCGAATAGAAAAATTTCTTTAAACATAATTGATTGTTTTATTGGTTTATACTCAATTATATAGAAATAGATTCCATACGTGAAGTTATCTCAGCAAAGTAGACATCCTCTAAATTGGCTACACTTTTTGTAAAAGAGTTATCAGGTTGGTCATCACTTAAAACATGAATTACAGTTTGTCCTGCTTTTAAATGTGTAGAGATTACTTGAAGGTTATTTTGATAACTTTCCAATTCAGTTTTAGGTATGGCCTTCTTCCAAATTTTACCTTCTACATTTTTAGTTAAATCTAAAGGATTTCCTTGGGCAACCACCTCACCCAAACAAATAATAGCCATATTATGACAAAGATTTGAAACGTCTTCTACAATATGAGTCGATAAAATAACGATAGTGTTCTCGCCAATTTCACTTAATAAATTATGAAAACGCACTCTTTCTGCGGGATCTAATCCAGCAGTCGGTTCATCAACAATAATTAATCCAGGATCGCCAATTAACGCTTGTGCAATACCAAAGCGTTGTTTCATTCCACCAGAATACGTACCTAAACTTTTATTACGAACATGCCATAAGTTGGTTTTGTTTAAAAGAGATTCTACCAAGTCTTTTCTTTCGCCTTTGCTAGCTACTCCTTTTAATTTAGCAATATGATTTAACATATTAAATGAACTAATTTTTGGATAAACACCAAACTCTTGAGGTAAATAGCCTAAGATTTCTCTTACTTTAGATTTGTTTTTTAAAACATCAATATCTCCTAAAGTTACTGTACCTGAGTCAGCCTCTTGAAGCGTTGCTAATGTTCGCATCAAAGATGATTTTCCAGCACCATTTGGCCCTAAGAGGCCAAACATTCCTTGGGGAATGGTTAAAGAAACGTTTTTTAATGCTTGAACACCATTTGAATACGTTTTACTCAAATTGCTAATTTGTAATTCCATAGTTTGTAAGTTAGTTAGTAGTTATCTGCTAACAAGATACAATAAATTAAGAAATAGGTTTGATATAGAGGTGTTTAGATTTATATGTGTAATATGAAATTGGAGTTTGTATGCGTTTCTGAAATCTTAAAATTAAAATCACCTACTGTTTTGAAACCCATTTTAGCGTAGAATTTTACACCTTTTTTCGGTTTTTTTAACCAAAATCACTAATTAAATTATTTTAAAAAATAGAATTGTTATATTGATGTAAATGGAAGTGCTAATTTTTTTTTAGAATTCTAAATACAAAACATCATTAGGTCTTGTTTCTGTTTCAGAAATAGGAAAATTATAAGAAGCTATTTTTTTGAAACCATTCTTTTTGTAAAAATTAATGGCTCTGTAATTCTTAATCCAAACATACAACCAAATTCCTTTTTGATTTTTTTGCTTTGCCAAGTTGAGGTTAAATTCAAATAATTTTTTGCCTAAGCCTAAATTATAAAACTCTTTTACAAGATATAAGCGTTCCATTTTAGTAACGTTGGCTGCTTTTATATGCTCATTTTGAGTGTTTGGGATAATTTTAGAAAATCCAGCCAACACATCCTTCACATAGATGACATGAAATTGAAAATTAGCATCGCTGATTTCTTTGAGTAGAGCAGCCTCACTAAAATTAGTGCGCATATAATCTGTTATAATTGCTTTAGGAATGGCATCTTTATGAGGTTCATAAAACGCTTTTTTACCAACTTTGGTTAAAGCTGCAATGTCTTTAGGAGTTGCTTTTTGTATTGTAAATAACATTTTATTATAATGAAGTTGCACTAAACGTATCACCTTGAGAAATATCTCCAGCATCAAAACCTTTTTTAAACCAACGCATTCTTTGGGCAGATGTTCCATGCGTAAAAGAATCAGGAACCACCCTGCCAGAAGCTTGTTTTTGCAATCGATCATCGCCAATAGCAAAAGCAGCATTTAAAGCCTCTTCTAAATCGCCTTGTTCTAAAATAAGATCCATATTTTGTGAATGATGTGCCCAAACTCCGGCTAAAAAATCTGCTTGTAATTCTAATTTTACAGAAAGTTGGTTGTATTCTTTTTGACTAATTTTTCCACGCAGTCTTTGCATTTTAGCAGTGGTGCCCATGATATTTTGAATGTGATGCCCAACTTCGTGTGCAATTACATACGCTTGGGCAAAATCTCCAGGTGCATTTAAACGCGTTGCCATTTCTTGAAAAAAACTTAAATCGATGTATAATTTATCATCTCCAGGACAATAAAACGGACCTGTTGCACTAGAAGCAGAACCACAAGCTGAAGAAACAGAATTTGTGAATAAAACTAGAGTGGGTTCTCTGTAATTATTGAGTAATTTGTTCCAAACATCTTCTGTGCTTTTTAAAACACGTTTGCTATGTTCAGCCAATTCATTTTCTTTGGCAGAACCTTTGTAATTTGTATTTTGAATTTGATTTGAAGTACCACCTGTTAAAAGTTGTATGGGATTGGTACCTGTAAAATAGAGTACTCCTAAAACAAGAGCGACAATAATTAATCCTTTTTTTGTAGTAATTAACCTGAGAATTAAGGGGATTAACAATTTTAATAATCCACCTCCATTAGAGCTTCTTCCAGAAGACATTCCCCTTCTGTCGTCCACATTACTGCTGGTGCGTCTGCTTCTCCATTTCATTGATGCTACTTTTTTCTGTTAGGCGCTAAATGTACTACTATTTTTAAATATTTGAGTAATTGCGCTATTGAATCACTTTAAAAGTATAGGTAGCCATTAGTTTGTTGTTCATATATAAATGCATGTCAAAAAAACCGATTCTATTAAAAGTTTGAGTTAGTTTTAAGTGTTTTTCTTGCAACTCAATTTGTGGTTTTACCGTTTTTTCTGAAGAACCACTATCAATAATAAATTTTATCCTTTTTGCATTTGCCTCTTTTTTAAGTTGATATTCAAAAGAATAACTACTTCCTTTTGTAATAGTATGATGCATTTTTTTTGGTGAAATGTGTTTTTCAAGAATTTGATAAGCATCACTATACAACAAAGGTGCATCCACAAAATCATTAAAGTTTAGCGTGTTTTCTTCTAACAACGTGTATTTACTTTCTAGTGGAAAATGATTGTAAAAAAATAATTTGGGCTCTGTTAAAAAATACCCATCATTATATATGAATTCAAATCTGCCTTCTTCTGGAAAAGATATTCCTGTAGACCAAGTTGGGTCGCACAAATACCATTTTTTGTTCAGTTTTACTGTATTCCATGTATGATTAGGCATGGTAAGTGTATTGAAATCAACAGCAGCAGTTCTGCCAAAACCATTTACCATTTTACTTTGTATGCCTACAGTTGCACACATTTCTTTTAATAAATATGCATAGCCAGTACAAATGGTGCGTTTCTTTTTTAACAGCTTTTTAAAAAGTTTCTTTTTGAATTTTGAGTTCCAGTTTTGTAGTTGTATAGAATCTTCTGCAAAACGTTTTCTTTTTCTTTCGTTTGCAGCATATAAACCAAAATCATTGGCAACATTGTTGCAAATCCAAATATAAATGGCTCTGAATTTTTCTACCTCCGTTTTTAAATCTTTGGTTAACTCAAAGGTTAGTTTATTCAACTCAAATAACCTTTTCGACTTTACTTTTTTGGCAATTTGATCTGCTTTACTAAAATCGATATGATTAAAGTCGGATTGTTGAGCATTAGAAAGACTAACAAATAATAAAAAAATACAGAGCGTAAGTTTTGGCATCAACTTAGTCTTTTTGCCTTTTAGATTTATAACGTTTGTTATTGTTTAAGGCGCCCAACATTTGATTGTCATCTTCTTGTAAAGTGATGTTTAAAAAATTTGAATTTGGTTTAATAGTGATTCTTTTCTTTACATAACCTAGATAAGAAATTTCTAAAACATCGCCAATATTTAGTTTTTCAGGAAAGGTAAACTCACCTTTTTTATTAGAACTAGTGCCTATTTTTGTACCTTTTAAAAAAATATTTGCACCATTTAATACTTCTGTTTTTTCAAAAGTTTCTCCTTTAACAATTCCTTTTACGGTAATATCTTGGGCTTGAAATGAATAAGAACAAAAGAAAAAGGATAAAAAAAGACCAAATAAAATAGCTGATGATTTTTGCACTTTAAGTGTTTTAATAGTTTTCATAAGTATATGTTTTTAAATTCACTTCAAAATTATAAGCCTTTACTCAATTGTAATAGCGATAATGAGTAACTCGTTCTTTTTTAGAGGTTAAAGGTACTTTTTATTTAGTTAATTTAAAAATGGGATTTGTTAAATCAAATTAAATGATTTTATAAACTCTTAATACCAACGTTTTTTCTTTTTCTTAGAAGCTTCAGATTTTCTTCCTTTTTTATGTTTACTGATGGTATTGGGTTGTTTCTTTTTATGCTTTGGTTTGTTTACGGGGTAAGGATGATCATCAATTACTTTAATCTGTTTTTCTAGTAAAGTTTCTATAGTTTTGATGTATTCATTTTCATCTGGTGAACAAAATGAAAAGGCAATACCCGATTTTCCTGCTCTACCAGTTCTACCAATTCTATGCACATAGGTTTCTGGCACATTTGGAATATCAAAATTAATAATAGCATCTACATTGGTAATGTCAATTCCTCTTGCAGCAACATCTGTAGCAATTAAAATGTTTGCTTTTTTACTTTTAAAATCTTCAATGGCTTTATTACGAATTCCTTGACTTTTATCGCCATGAATACTTGTAACCTGGTAGCCGTTTTTGAGTAAGGTTTGCTCTAGTTTATCTACTCCGAATTTGGTGCGCCTAAAAATGATGATTTTACCATGAATTGTATTGCGTAACAAATGCAAGCATAAATCTGTTTTGTTTTTTTTGGGGAGATAATACAGCAACTGACCAATGTTTTTTGCAGTGGTTTCTTCTGGATTTATTTCAACTTTAACTGCATTTTTAATCACAGATTTTGCCAATTCATCAATCTTATCTGGTATGGTTGCAGAGAAGAGTAGGGTTTGTTTTTTTCTTGGCGTTAATTTTTCAATTTTTTTGATGTCATTAATAAAACCCATATCTAACATTAAATCGGCTTCATCTAATACAAAGATTTCAAGACGACTTAAATCGATATTTCCTTGCATTTGTAAATCGATTAAACGACCAGGAGTAGCTACTAAAATGTCTACACCTTTTGCTAAAATTTCTTTTTGGGGTTCTAAAGAAACGCCTCCAAAAACAGCAGTTGTTCTTAGGTTTGTGTATTTACTATAACATTTAAAATTATCTAAAATCTGTAAGGCCAACTCGCGAGTAGGAGTAACTACCAATGTTTTTATGGTTTTTGCTCCTTTTTCTGCATCTTGTTTGTCCAGTAACAAGTTGATAATCGGCAAGGCAAAAGCCGCAGTTTTACCTGTACCTGTTTGGGCAGCAACAATTACATTTTTACCTGCTAACACTAAGGGAATCGTTTTTTCTTGAACTAAAGTTGGCCTGTGAAAACGCGTTTCAGTAAGTGCTTTTAAAATGGTTTTATGTAATAGTAAATCAGAAAACTGCATGGATTATTTTTTGTGCAAAGGTATGTTAAATATAGTCTTGTTTTATAAGATTTATTTAAGCTTTAAATAGCTGTTATTCATTGTTTTGAGAGGGGTTTTAGTGCGTCAATACATGATAACTCTTATTTTTTCATTGAGGTGTATTTAAACTAAAAGATCTAAAATTTGCAACTGTTTTTTAATGCTTTCTAAATATTTACACTTCATTATAAACCTTTTGTATGGGTTGTAAGCGGTTTTTGTTGTGTAACAATAGTTACGCTATACATGAAATCGCCAAACTATTTTTGCACATATAATTTATAATGATGAAAAGAATAAATTTAATAATATGTATTGTCTTGGCAGGGTTAGTTGAATCTACTTTTGCGCAACAAGTAGTTGAACTTACTCAAAATAAACTCATAGAAACTATAAAAGAGCAAAATATATTTCTTAAAATTTCTGAGCAAAACTACGCCAAAGCGAAAGCAAATTTTAAAGAAACAAACGCTATTTTTTTGCCTAGTGTAACAGCTTCACATACGGGTATTGTAACTACAAATCCTTTAATGGCTTTTGGCTCTAAACTAAATCAAGAAATTTTAACACAGTCAGATTTTAATCCTGCCTTGTTAAACAACCCATCTCAAACTCAAAACTTTGCTACTGTAATAGAGGTAAAACAACCTTTATTTAATATGGATGGAATGTACCAAAGAAAAGCATCAAAAATACAAAAAGAGGCTACGTATCTGCAAAGCCAAAGAGCTAAAGAGCATGTAATTCTAGGAGCAAAAAAATCGTATATGGATTTGCAATTGGCGTATAAAAGTGTAGCTGTTTTAGAGAAATCATTGCAAACTGCAAATGCCAACAAGCAAATTGCAAACAATCATTTTAAACAAGGTTTTTTAAAACGTTCTGATGTGTTAGAAGTAGAGGTTTACGCAAATGAAATTGAAAACTCTTTGCAAATTGCTAAAAGTAATGTCAAAAACATTTCAGATTATTTGTCTTTTTTAATGAATACAACGCAAGATGTTGTTTTTAAACCAACAGATAGTTTACATGTAAAAAAAGCAAATCTTTTAAATGATGCACAATTATCTGAGAATCGTGCAGATGTTAAAGCAATGGAATTAGCAGTTGATGCTCACAAAGAAATGCACAATGCGAATAAGGTTGGTTTTTTACCAAGATTAAACGCATTTGGTAGCTATCAATTGTATGATAATAATGCATTTAGCAGTAGTGCAGATGGTTATATTATTGGGGCACAATTAAGTTGGGATATTTTTAAAGGCGCCAAAAGGTTTGCAAAACAACAACAAAGCAAAGCTTCATTTGAAAAATCGAAGTTAGAGTATCAACAATATAAAACCAAGAGTCAGCTCAATTTAAATAAAACCAAACGAAAGTTAGCAGATTTACAAAAACAAATAACTCTTAAAAAATTAAGCTTGGTACAATCACAAGAAATGTTAACCATTAAAACCAACAGATTTAAAGAAGGCTTAGAGAAAACAGCTGATGTATTACTCGCAGAAACCATGTTTGTTCAAAAAGAATTAGAGTACCATCAAACCATATATCAATACAATTATACAAACGCATATTTACAATTTCTAATCAAGAAAAATTAAACCATGAAAAATATTACAAAATTAATTTTAGGCCTAACTGTTTTGTTTCTTACAAGTTGTAATAGTGATAAAGTAGAAAATAAATCACAAAAAAACGAAACTCCAATTCTTGTAAAAGTTAATGCAGTTAAAGGCAATACTGCGAATTCATTTGTTGCTACAAACGGTAAAGTACAGGCTATAAATAGTGCCGATTTAAGCACAAGAATAATGGGTTTTATTGATAATGTAAATGTAAAAGTAGGTGATAAAGTGCAAAAAGGGCAATTGCTACTTTCTGTAAACAATGCAGATTTACAAGCAAAAAAAGCACAAATTGAAGCTAATATCATCAAAGTAAAAACGGGTTTAAAAAATGCAGAAAGAGATTTTAAGCGCTATAAAAACCTAATAGCACAAAATAGTATTTCTCAAAAAGAAATGGATGATATGAGCGCCAACTATGAGATGGCAAAGGCAAATGTAGAAGCTGCTGAACAAATGAAAAAAGAAGTAATGGCACAATTTACTTATACCAATATTCGCTCGCCATTTTCTGGGGTTATAACCAATCTTTATGTAGATAAAGGAACTATGGCAAACCCAGGAGTGTCACTTATTTCTGTGGAAGAAAACACTGGCTTTGAAGTAATTACAATGGTTCCTGAAAGCGAAATTTCCAAAATATCAAAAGGAACAGCAGTAGCAGTTGTTGTAAAATCTCTTCAAGAAACCATTCAAGGTAAAGTTGTTGAAATCAGTAGTTCATCTAAAAATACAGGTTCACAATATTTGGTAAAAGTGCAGTTAAATGATACAGATATTCAAATTTTATCGGGCATGTTTGCTACAGTTCAGTTTCCTATTCATAAAACAGATCATGCCTCAAATACCGTTTTAATTCTTAAAAAAGCATTGGTTAAAAAAGGCGAACTACAAGGGATATATACTGTAAGTAAAAGCAATACAGCCTTGTTAAGATGGTTGCGATTGGGTAGAGATTTTGGAGATAAAGTAGAGGTATTGTCTGGTTTAACAATGGGAGAGGAGTACATTTATTTTGCCAATGGTAAACTATATAATGGTGCGAATATAAAAGTTGAAAATTAAGAAATTAAGAAAATGAAAGAAGGTTTAGCAGGAAAAATAGCCAAAGGATTTATAGGCTCAAAGCTTACTGTGCTGCTTATGATTGTATTTATGATCATTGGTGTGTATAGTTCCTTTTTAATCCCCAGAGAAGAAGAACCGCAAATAGATGTGCCTATGGCAGATATTTTTGTGGGGTATCCAGGAGCAAGTCCTAAAGAAGTTGAAACACGAGTAGTTAAACCTTTAGAAAAGTTAATCTCTAACATTAAAGGGGTAGAATACGTGTATTCAACCTCTATGAAAGAGAAAGCAATGGTAATTGTTCAGTTTTATGTAGGCGAAGATATTGAGCGTTCTTATGTAAAATTGTATAACGAAATTAACAAGCACATGGATATTATGCCAAAGGGCGTAACCTTACCATTAATTAAAACACGTGCTATTGATGATGTGCCAATGTTGGGGTTAACTTTATGGAGCGAGAATTATGATGACTATCAATTAAAACAACTTGCCCAAGAACTTACCAACGAAATAGAAAAGATTAATGATGTTGCCATTACACACCAAATTGGTGGTAGAAATAGAGCATTAAGAGTAGTTTTAGATAAGGATAAACTAGCTTCTAGCGGACTAGATTTTTTAGCGGTTGCTGAAATGGTGAAAGCCAATAATCAACAAATGAGTGCTGGAAGTTTTAATAAAAATGATAACCAGTTTTTGGTTACTACAGGTAAGTTTTTAGAAAGTAAGCACGATGTAGAAAACTTAGTAGTTGGTGTACAGCAAAACAATCCTGTTTATTTAAAACAAGTGGCTACAATTATAGATGGCCCAGAAATATCTAAAAATTATGTGAGTTTAGGTTTTGGTAAAGCAAGCCCAAAAAGTACCAGTTATAAATCGGAGTATCCTGCAGTAACCATTTCAATTGCCAAAAGAAAAGGAGCAGATGCCATGCAAATTTCTGATGTTATTTTAGATAAAATATCACATTTGCGAACCAACTTAATTCCTGATGATGTACATGTAGAAATTACCAGAAACTATGGTGAAACTGCTTCGCAAAAAGTATCAGAATTATTAATGCACCTTATAGGAGCCATTATTGCAGTAACTTTAGTGGTGATGTTGGCTATGGGCTGGAGAGGTGGTTTGGTAGTGTTTTTATCAGTTCCTATTACTTTTGCTTTAACCTTATTAAGCTATTATATGCTAGATTATACGTTGAATAGAATTACACTATTTGCGCTAGTATTTGTAACAGGTATTGTTGTAGACGACTCTAT
Organism: Polaribacter litoreus; assembly: GCF_054584775.1. Lineage (NCBI taxonomy): Bacteria > Pseudomonadati > Bacteroidota > Flavobacteriia > Flavobacteriales > Flavobacteriaceae > Polaribacter > Polaribacter litoreus. The sequence goes on from NZ_JBTLRD010000002.1 coordinate 293,389, forward strand.
TATTATTGCAGAAAATATGCACCGTCATTTTAAAATGAAAAAACTCCCCTTTAAGGAAGCAGCATTATTTGCGATAAATGAAGTTGGGAATCCAACAATTTTAGCAACTTTTACGGTTATTGCATCAGTATTACCCATGGCATTTGTATCTGGTTTAATGGGGCCTTATATGAGCCCAATGCCAATAGGCGCATCAATAGCTATGATTTTATCATTATTTGTTGCTTTAACTATTACGCCTTATTTAGGATTCATTTTTTTACGAGAAAAAGAAAAGAAGTCAGAGAATTCATTCATTGAAGAAGAAAATAAAGCGCCTCAGCAAACCGCAATTTATAGAATTTATGAAAAGCTAGAAAAACCTTTATTAGAAAGTAGCGTAAAAAGATGGAGCTTTTTAGGGATTACAACGCTCTTGTTATTAGGGTCTTTAAGTATGTTTTTTACAAAATCTGTAGCTGTAAAAATGTTGCCTTTTGATAACAAAAACGAGTTTCAGGTAGTAATTGATATGCCAGAAGGTACCACTTTAGAGCGAACAGCTACAGTTACCAAAGAAATAGCTCAATATTTATCTGATAGACCAGAGGTGGTGAATTATCAAAATTATATAGGTACTTCTGCACCCATAACCTTTAATGGTTTGGTTAGGCATTACGATTTGCGTGCAGGCAATCATATGGCTGATATTCAGGTAAATTTAACAGATAAGCACAACAGAAGTGCACAAAGCCATAATATCGTAAAGTCAATGCGAGCTGACATTCAAAAAATTGGGGCATCCTTTGGCGCAAATGTAAAATTAGTAGAAGTACCACCAGGACCGCCAGTATTATCTACAATTGTAGCTGAGGTGTATGGGCCAGATTATAAAAAGCAAATGGCTATTGCAAATAGTATTAAAAGTATTTTACAGCAAACCGATGATGTTGTAGATATTGATTGGATGGTTGAAGACAACCAAACAGAATTTGAATTTGTAGTTGACAAACAAAAAGCGATGTTATATGGAGTTGCTCCAAAACAAGTTACACATACCATGTATTTGGCATTGTCAAATCAAGAAATTACTACCTTGTATAATGAAAATGCTGCCAATCAAATTGGTTTGGTCTTGGCTTTAGATGAAAAAGAAAAATCTTCTGTACAAGATATTTTACAACTTAAAATAAAATCGCAACAAGGCACCATGATTTCTTTGGGTGATGTGGTTGATGTTACAGAAAAAACGAGCGCCAAAAGTATTTATCGTAAAAATCAAAAACGTGTGGTGTATGTAACTGCAGAAATGGCTGGTGAATTAGAGAGTCCTGCATATGCTATTTTAGGAATGGATAAAAAACTAAAGGAAATTGAATTGCCTAAAGGCTATGAATTGAATGAATCGTATTTAAATCAACCTAAATATGAGGATGACTATACCATAAAATGGGATGGTGAATGGCAGATCACTTTAGAAGTTTTTAAAGATTTAGGTACTGCTTTTGGTGGTGCAATCATTTTAATTTACATTTTAATTGTAGGTTGGTTTCAAAACTTTAAAGCGCCAATTGTTATGATGGTGGCCATACCTTTATCTATGGTAGGTATTATTGTTGGGCATTGGATGATGGATGCCTATTTTACAGCAACTTCATTTATAGGAATGATTGCTTTAGCAGGTATTATGGTTAGAAACTCTGTATTGCTTATCGATTTTATCAATTTAAGATTAGAAGAAGGGGCACCCTTAAAACAAGCCGTTATTGAAGCTGGAGCTGTAAGAACCACACCTATTTTATTAACAGCGGGTACAGTTGTAATTGGTGCGTTTGTCATCATTTTCGATCCTATTTTTCAAGGATTAGCCATTTCTTTAATGGGAGGTACCATCACAGCAACCATATTAACCTTGTTGGTTGTGCCATTAGTATATTATTTAATTGAACGTAAAAATCATAAATAAAATGAAAAGAGAACAAATGATTAGAGCCATAGCCGGAACATTTATTTTGTTAAGTGTAATTCTTGCAGTAACAGTACATATCAATTGGTTGTGGTTTACCGCTTTTGTAGGTGCAAACCTATTACAATCTGCAATAACCAAATGGTGTTTAATGGATGACATTTTAAGAAAAGTATTTAAGGTAAAAGCGTAAAAGAAACTGAGTCAAACGTTTTTTAAAAGGATACTCTTAAGGATTTAAGGTGATTTTGCCATTAGACACTTATTTTATAGAGGTTTACAGATTTGTATTGACTTAAAAACCAAATAGTGATGCTATTGAATATTGCTGAAAACACATTTGTTGCATAGCTAATAAAATTTAGAAATGGATAAAGAGTGATTTTTAAATCAAACCTATATTTTAAAACCATAGCAATCTATAGTTATTTTTCAGCTTTATGAATACAAAATGGCTTTTACATTACATATAATTTACGCGCAGAAAAAAGTATGCTTTACGGGTACATTGTTTATAAATAAGTATTTTGGTTGATAACTTATTTTTAAAATTCAACTTTTTTGATAAAATGAACTGAAAAAATGCATTTTTTTCGGCTTAAAATTCCTCTTTACTTGTTTAGACATGCCTCTTGACGCAATTTTAGTCGCATCAGGAGGCAATTTTTATCGCGTCAAGACGCAATTTTAGTCGCATCTTGATGCAAATCTACCTAAAAAGCATAAAAAAAACCTTATAACATCGAGGTTATAAAGTTTTACGCAATACGATATGGTAAATTATAATGGTTTGTAGTGGTCAATTATTTTAATTTCGGTGAAATCTACCTAAAACTAAAGTTTATAACAATTCTTAAGAATATTTTTGTTTGTAAAACTTAAGAACTGTTGGCATTGTACAATAACAAAGATAAGACTTCTATTTGAATGCATTTTATACTCATAGAGTTAATTATTAACAATTTACAAACAACACCTCTTTGTTAGTTAGATGCTTTACAAATGATTGGTTCGTTCTATTTTTGATTTTTCTTTAGAAAAATGCACAACACAAAATGCACGACCTTTTTTAAAATCGACTGGGTTTTGGGGTGTGGGGAATAAAAAAGAGCCTTCCGAAAAAGACTCTTTCGTTATTGGTTTAATGGTCGTGATTTGAATGGTCATCACTTTTTGTTTCACCTGATTGATTCATCATCATTTCGTGGTCGTACTTACAACACCCTGGTAAACCATCATATGCTTCTTCATCACCAGCTACTTTTTCGGTATCATATCCTGAAGCTGCGATTGCTTTATGGATTGCCATTGCATCTGTTTTTGTATCATCAAAAGACACATCAATCTTCTTTTTATCGACATCCCAATTAGCACTTGCAACACCTTCAACACCGTTAGCTGCTTTTTCGATAGTGTTTTTACACATTCCGCAATTTCCTCTTACACCAAAAGACAGGTCTGTCATTGCCATATCTTTTGACATTTCAGTAGTTGTGGTTTCTGTTTCTTTTTTGGTTTCGTTTTTACAACTTGTTAAACCTAATGCTGCTATTACAGCTACACTTAAAATTACTTTTTTACTCACGTCGATTACATTTTTGTTTTTGTGTTCGTGATTTTTCTTTGAAAAATTCATTGTTTAAAATTTAATTGTTATTACTTGATTTATTATTCTATTACTTGTTTTACTTCACCACAGGTTAGCATTGCTTCGCCAAAATATGGATTGATTACTTTTTCTTCTTTGCTTAACCAATAAGCACCATTATTGTTATCTGCCATTGGACAAAATTCTACATAGACCTTTTCATTGATACCAAATAGTTGTACAGCATTGATTAGATGTGATGATAAATGTTTAAAATGGTCTCTTTGTGATTTTATATCGGACGTTTCAGAAATTGAAGTTGCAGAAGATTTTATTTCGCCTTCTAATGACATCCAATGGTTATGCGCCTTATTATCTGACAACAATTTCATATCTACTTTGTTCAATTTATTTAATAAAGTTGTTGCGTTTGCTGAAGTACTTATTGAATCTTCTTTTACTAAAGCATCTTTTAAATTGATATACGCATTGTAAACACTATTTAACTGCTCTTGAAATTTCTCTGATACTTCCAAACGCTCATTCATATTAGTGTGGTCACTTTCTTTGTTAGATGCATTGTTATCCATACCTAAATGACCTTCGTGTCCAGTCATTACTTTACCACCATCTTTATTCATCATAGACTTTTTGCCTTGTAATTGTGCTGCTGCATCAACCGTAAATGTTCCGTTAGTCACTATTTCATTTCCAACAAATAAACCTTCTACAACTTCATATTCATTACCAATTTGATTGCCTAATTTAATTTCACGCATTTCAAAAATAGGTTGGTCTGGATTTGTTTTAAGGTACACCACAGAACGCTCACCTGTCCATAACACAGCAGATGTAGGAATTGTTAATACCTCGTCATTTTTAGCTGTACTGCCTTCAATATTTGCGGTTACAAACATTCCTGGTTTAAATACATCATCTTTATTATTTAAAACAACACGTAAGGTTACAGTTCTTGTTTTGGTATTTAAAACGGGGTCAATAAAATCTACTTTACCTTTAAATTCTTTATTAGGATAAGCATTGGTTGTTATCATCACTTCCTGTCCTTTTTTAAAGCGGTCAATCTGATTTTCATACACATCAAAATTTCCCCAAACTGTGTTGAGATTGGCAATTTTTAATAAGGGTTGTCCTTGTTTGATGTAATCGCCTTGCTCTACCAATTTTTCTGTAACAGTACCCGAAACGGTTGCATAAACAGGAAAGTTTTCTTTCACCTTTCCTGTTTCTTCAATCTGATTGATTTGATTTTCAGAGAGTTTCCATAATTTCAATTTATTACGGACTGCTTTGTATAAAGCAGGTTGAGATTCTTTTAAAGAAGCTGCTGTGATTAATTCTTGTTGTGCTGCATAGAGTTCTGGCGAATAAATGGTTGCCAATAATTGACCTTTACGAACTTCTTCGCCTGTAAAACTCACATTCAAACGTTCAATTCTTCCAGCGAAATAACTTACCTGTACTGCATTGGCTTCTTCGTTTTCAGCAATTTTACCAGATAACTTTATGGTGTTGCCTTCAACATTTCCCTTGCCTACAACAGTTGTTTGAATATTGGCTAATGCCATCGCATTTTCTGTTAGTTTAAATTGGTCTGCCATTAAGCCATCACTTCCGCTTTCCGCAGGAATTAAATCCATACCACAAATGGGGCAGTCGCCTGGCTCTGGTTGCATAATCTGTGGATGCATAGAACACGTCCACATTTGATTGGTTGCTGCAACCGCATCGTGATTATGGTCTATTTCTTCATTTGTCGAGCCACCAAAAAGCAACCAACCCAATAACACACCTACTACGAGTATGCCAATATATATGACTATTTTATTATTTTTCATTCTCTAATCGTTTTATCATTGCTTTCATTTCTTCTATTTCTTTACGTTGTGCTTTTATAATGTCTTCTGCTAATTTTTTAACTTCTGGGTCTTGAATATCTGCTCTTTCACTTGTTAAAATAGCGATAGAATGATGTGGTATCATTGCTTTCATCCAAAGGACATCACCAATAATGGGTGCTTGTGTTCTTACCAACCCTAATGCACCAACAAACAGAATAAAACTACCTGCGAGTATGGCGATATTCTTCTTTTTATCATTATACATTTTTCGCATAAAAAACCACATTATAACTGCCATTGTTGAAATTCCTAAACAAGACATATAGAATCGTGTTAAACTAAACCATACGTGGTCTATGGAATAGGTGTTTAAATACATTGTGATGTACATTGCTACAAATGAGCAAGCCAACATTATAAAGAAGGTTTTGTAATTTCCTTTGTTTGAGTGTTCTTTTGAATTTTCCATATTTTTTAATTTTATAGTTAAACTTTTTACTTACTTAATTTTAATATCCTGAATGCACCTTGTATCACCAATCCAAATACAATGATTCCTATAATTAAATCTGGAATACCAGAATGCAGCCAATTGACTAAAACGCCTGCTGTAATTACGCCAAGATTTATTATAATATCATTAGAGGTAAAAATCATACTGGCACGCATATGTGCTTCTTGACTTTTAGATTTTTGTAAGAGGTACAAGCAAATGCCATTTGCAATCAAAGCAAATACTGAAACGATAATCATTGTTGAAAATACAGGTAGCGATTCATAGCCTAAAAACCGACGTATTACCTCAACGATTCCGATAATTGCAAGTGTTATCTGAAAATAGCCTGCATATTTTGCAATACGTTTCTTTTTTAAAACTGTACCACCAACCGCTATTAAACTCAATCCATAAACAAATGAATCTGCCAACATATCTAAACTATCAGCAACTAATCCCATTGATTTTGAAATAAGTCCTGTACTCATTTCAATAATAAAAAATGCAAAATTGATGATTAGAACTGTCCACAACAGTTTGGATTGACTCCTTGTAGATTCAGTAATAATTGTGTCTGTATCTTCTGAACTGATTAAACTTTCATTTAATTTTAATTCATTTAAGGCATTACCAATTTCATTTACATTTGAATTATGATATAGTGTTAAGATTCTTTCTTCTAAATTAAAATCAAGTTGTTTGATACCATCTATATCAGATAGCTTCATCTTAATTAGATTTTCTTCAGAAGGACAATCCATTTTTGATATTTTGAAAACTGTTTTCTGCATATAATTAAATGTTTTTTGTTCTTAATCGTAATGCGTTACCTATTACCGAAACAGAGCTAAAACTCATTGCTAAAGCTGCTATCATTGGCGAGAGTAGTATTCCGAAGAATGGAAACAACACACCTGCTGCAATAGGTACACCTAAAGTGTTGTAGATAAGTGCAAAAAATAGGTTTTGCTTAATGTTCTTCATTACAGCATTACTCAAATTTTTTGCTTTTACAATACCGTGTAAATCGCCTTTTACTAAAGTTATCATAGCACTTTCTATCGCTACATCTGTTCCTGTTCCCATAGCAATACCAACATCGCTTTTAGCCAATGCTGGTGCATCGTTAATACCATCACCTGCCATAGCAACTACTCTTCCGTTTTTTTGTAATTTCTCAACTTCTTTGAGTTTGTCCTCTGGTAACATACTGGCTTTAAAATCTGCCAAATTTAATTCTGATGCTACTGCTTTTGCAGTATCGTGATTATCACCTGTAAGCATTATCACATCAATGCCTTTATCTTGAAGTGCTATAATCGCTTTAGCACTTGTTTCTTTTATTTTATCTCCTATAACTACATACCCAACAACGGTTTCATCTATTGACAAATAAGAAACTGTTTTACCCTGTTTTTGGTAAGATTTAGCTTCGTCTTTCATTTTAGAAGTAATATCCGCTTTAGCATATTCCATCATTTTAGGATTACCTAATGCTACATTTTTTCCATCAATTTTAGCTTCAACACCTTTTCCTGTAACAGCACTAAAGTTTTCAGATTTTATTATTTCAGCTTTATGTTCCTTTCCATATTTAACTGTCGCTTCTGCCAAAGGATGTTCACTATTGGTATTTAATGAAACGATGTATTGAAGTAGCTCATTTTTGTTTAAAGCATCATTAAAAGCTCCAACGGTTTCAACTGTTGGTTTTCCTTCGGTAATTGTTCCTGTCTTGTCAATGATAAGCGTATTTACCTTATCCATTTTTTCAAGAGCTTCAGCATTTTTAATCAATACACCATTTTGAGCACCTTTACCCACACCAACCATTACAGACATTGGTGTTGCTAAACCTAAAGCACAAGGACAAGCAATGATGAGAACTGCAATTGCATTGACCAACGCATAGACGTATGCAGGTTCTGGTCCCCAAATAGACCATACAATAAATGTGATAATAGAAATAAGAACTACAACTGGCACAAAATAGCCTGAAACTTTATCTGCTAAATTTTGAATAGGTGCACGACTTCTACTGGCATCATTAACCATATGAATGATTTGTGATAATAAAGTGTCACTTCCTACCTTTTCTGCTTTCATTAAAAAGGATTGATTCCCATTAATGGTTCCGCTACTTACTTTATCATCTTGAGATTTGTTTACAGGAATAGGTTCTCCTGTAATCATAGATTCGTCAATAGTTGTTTCGCCTTCAGTTATCACACCATCCACAGGAATTTTATCGCCTGGTTTCACTTTTAGAATATCATTAAGTTCTATCTCGTCAATACTGACTTCAACTTCTTCGCCATCTACTATTTTTATGGCTTTGTTAGGTGCTAATTTTAACAGTTCTTTTACTGCCGAATTGGTTTTACTATGTGCACGAGCTTCTAACAATTGACCTAAAAGCACTAACGTTAAAATCACAGTTGCTGCTTCAAAATAGACGTGAACTGCACCTGACTCGGTTTTAAATTGTTCAGGAAATACATCTGGAAACAACATCCCAAATACACTAAATAACCAAGCCACACCTGCACCGATTCCAATGAGTGTAAACATATTGAGATTCCACGTTTTTATGCTTCTATAAGCACGTTCAAAGAACATCCACGTAGCGTAAAAGACAACTGGAATGGATAAAACAAACTGAATCCAGTTCCAATTTTTCTGTTCCATTATATTATACAATGGATTGTTATTAAGCATTTCGCTCATAGCCATTAAGAAAATGGGCAAGGTAAATGCTGTGGCAATCCAAAATTTCTTTAATAGCTTTTTATACGTTTTTTCCTCTGCTGAACTATCTGCTTCCATTGGCACTAAATCCATCCCACAAATAGGACACGAACCTGCTTCTTCTTTTACAATTTCTGGATGCATAGGACACGTCCATTGTTCCTTTGAAGTTGCTGATAGATTTTGTTCTTCCACCAAATCCATTCCGCAAACAGGACAATCACCTGGTTTGTTATAGATTTTATCGCCTTCGCAATGCATAGGACAATAAAATGTGCCTGTACCTTTAGGTTGCTTTTCCTTTTTAGCTTCTGAATGCTGATGGTGTTCACCTTGTTTATGAATGCTATATGTACCACCATCCTTTTTTAAGGCTTCTTGAAATGTTTCTATGGGAATATGTGATTCCATTTCTATGTTAGCTTCTGCCTTATCTAAATCGACTGTTGCTTTTGAAACACCTCCTACTTTAGAGAGCGTTTCCTCAACGTGACTGCGACAACCGTTACAGGTCATTCCGTGTATGTGATATGTGTGTGTCATTGTTTTACTGAATTAAATAATTAATGATTGTACTTTGCACATAGTAGGTCTTCACAGATTCTATTTGGTTCATTTGAAACTTTAGCTGCAACTTTTGAATATCCAAAACATCATTAAAATCAATCGTTCCTGTTTCATAGCTTTTGATTAAAATGTCTTCTGCATCTTTGGCTTGCTGTAGGTTTTTGGTTTGGGTAGCATAACTTATTCTTGCAGAAATGCGTTCGTTATTCGCTTTGTCTAAAAGCGTTTCCAATGCATTTAAACGTTCCTGTTTTTGAGCAGTAATTTCCTGCTGTTGCAACTCATTTTGTTTGGTTTGGGATTTATATTTCTTATTGAAAATTGGGATAGATACGGAAACCATTGGCATTACAATATCCTTTCCGTTATCGCTGAAATCCATATTTGGTCTTTTAGCCACATTGATATAATCTAATCCAAAACCAATCATTGGACTGCTTTCTTTTTGATTCAATAATTCTGATTGCTCTATGGATTGATAGAGTTTATCAAATTTTAGTAATTCAGGATGTAATACTAATTTTTCAAAAGTAATATCAAAGTCTTCTGAAGGTATCATTAAACTATCTACCACATTCACGGTAACATCATTATCTCTATTCAATAGATTATTGAAGTTAGTTTGTTCTGCTAAAAACTGTTGTTGCAATACATCTTTTAATTGTTGCATTTCGTTCTGACGCATTTGCAATCGCAACACATCTACTGCGGATGCTTTACCAACCTCTACAGAAGTTAATGCCAACGTTTCATAAGTTTCTAATAGTTTGATGTTTTCAGTTAAAACCTCTTGCTTTGCCTTGTTAGCGTATAGATTATAATAGGATTGTGATACCGAAGCCATTAGTTTTCGCTTTGCGATGACAATGTCTTCGTATTTAGCATCTGCCAATGAACTCACGTAATTTTCTCTCGAAGTAATAGTCCCAAACCACGGTAACATTTGTTTAGCAGATACTTTAAAGCGTTGTGCACCTGTTCGTGTTTCTGGCTCACTCACAAAATAACCAACACCAAATTCGGTATTAGGAATGGTGTTGACCTCGTTTACCTTTTCGGAAGCTCTTTTGTATTGTAACTCAAACTTTTGAATTTCTGGATTGTTTTCCAACGCTTCATCAATTAATGTTTCTAATTGTTGAGCGTTCGCAAAAAGACTCAAGAAACAAGAGCCAAGAGCCAAGACGATTTTTATTTGTATTGATTTATATTTCATTTTGATGTTCTTTTAAGTTGAACTTCTGCTTTCCAGCTATACAATACTGGTACAACAAACAAAGTGATTAAGGCTATAAGCATTCCACCAAAACTTGGTATTGCCATAGGTATCATTATATCGCTTCCTCGACCTGTAGAGGTTAATACTGGTAATAATGCTAAAATGGTCGTAGCTGTAGTCATTAAACACGGTCTGATTCGTTTTTCACCAGCTTCAACAACTGATGCTCTAACCTGTTTTTTGTTTTCCGGTGTATTTCTACCGAATGTTTGAGTTAAATAGGTTGCCATAACTACACCATCATCGGTTGCAATTCCGAATAGTGCAATAAACCCTACCCAGACTGCAACACTTAAATTAATTGGGTGTATTTGGAATAAATCACGTAGATTTTCGCCAAAGAAATTAAAGTTTAAAAACCATCCTTGACCATACAACCAAATCATAATAAAACCACCTGCAAATGCTACTGCAATACCTGTGAATACCATTAATGACGTACCTACAGAACGGAATTGGAAATACAGAATTAAGAAAATAATTGCTAATGCTAAAGGCACAACAACCGACAAGGTTTTTTCGGCTCGCAACTGATTTTCGTATGTTCCTGTAAATTGGTAGTTAATACCTTTTGGCACAATTAATTCTCCATTATCAATCTTTTCTTGAATAAGAGATTGTGCATTTTCAACCACGTTTACTTCAGCAAAGCCATCTAATTTATCAAATAAGACATAGCCAACTAAAAAGGTGTCTTCACTTTTAATTACTTGTGGTCCTTGTTCGTATCGAATACTTGCTAATTCACTTAATGGAACAGAACTTCCTTTTGCAACTGGTATATAAATCTGCTTTAAGTCGTTTGGATTATTACGTAGTTCTCTTGGATATCTAACACGGATGCCATAACGTTCTCTACCTTCAACAGTTTGGGTTAAGACCATACCACCAACAGCTACTTTTAAAACATCTTGAACATCTTGAATTGAAATACCATACCTCGCAATTTTTTCTCTATCGATATCTATCAGTAAATAAGGTTTACCCACAATTCTATCTGCAAAAACAGCTTCTTGTTTCACACCTTCAGCTTGTTTTAAAATTTCTTCCAATTGAATACCAAAAGCTTCAATTTGTTTTAAATCTTGTCCCTTTACTTTTATTCCCATTGGTGCACGCATACCTGTTTGTAACATTACCAAACGTGTTTCAATTGGTTGAAGTTTTGGTGCTGAGGTAACACCAGGGAGTTTTGTTACTCTTACGATTTCTTTCCAAATATCGTCAGGTGTTTCAATTTCTGGACGCCAGTTTCTGTAAAATTCACCATCATCATCTTCAATCAGTTGTGTTTTTTTAATGTTACTGAAAATGGTATTCTCAGAATTGTTTGGATTTGCGATGAATTGACCATTTTTTAATGCGAATAAACCTTCATCATTTACTTTAAATCGTTGTCTTTTTCCGTTTTCATTTAATGTGTATTCTGATTTGTATTGAATCACATTTTCATACATTGATAAAGGAGCAGGGTCTAAAGCAGATTCAGTTCTCCCGGATTTTCCAACAACTGTTTTAATCTCTGGAATACTGGCAACTGCCATATCTAATTGTTGCAATACCCTTTTATTCTCTTCAACACCAGAATGAGGCATTGAAGTTGGCATTAAAAGAAATGAACCTTCATTTAATGATGGCATAAATTCTTTACCAGTATTTTTCATAATGAAAACACCTGAAATTACAATAGCAGTAGGAACAGATAAGAATAATAATTTATGATCTAAACACCATTTTAAAATACGAGTATAAAACTTTATGAATAATGAGAAAACACCTAATAAGCCAAAACAAATAATACTTACAAAAATCAAGTTCCAAAAGATACTTTTATCAACTCCTAATGGTCTCCAATATTCTGCTAACAGCATTACAATTGCAGAAACTGAAATGATAATATTTAAAAGGTTTGCTCTCTTCTCATTTATTTTGTTTTGAAGTTTTAATACACCTGTAATTCCAAAACCTATTAAGATGATTCCTAACCAATAACTGTAAATAACACCTATAATACCTGATAAAATTAAAACCGTATTAATAATGTATCCGAAACTTTTTTTAACAGTTTTCTTTCTGAATAAAAACGCTGCAAAAGGTGGGATTAAAAATAAAGCAACAATTATAGAAGCTGTTAAAGCAAAGGTTTTTGTAAACGCTAAGGGTCTGAATAATTTACCTTCTGCACCAATCATTGTAAATACAGGTATGAAACTGATAATCGTGGTCATAACTGCAGTAATAATTGCTCCAGAAACTTCTGCGGTTGCATTATAAACCACTGTGTTTATTGGTAGTTTTCCATCATCTTCATCTAGGTGACGAATGATGTTCTCTGAAAGTATGACGCCAACATCAACCATTGTTCCAATGGCAATAGCAATACCAGAAAGTGCTACAATATTTGCATCAACATTGAAAATTTTCATTGCAATAAACACCAATAAAACAGCAACAGGAAGCAGACCTGATATTAAAATTGAAGCTCGTAGATTAAAAACCATAATCACAATAACTAAGATTGTTATTAAAATCTCTAATGTTAAAGCCTCATTTAATGTGCCTAAAGTTTCTTGAATTAATTCTGTTCTATCGTAAAAAGGAACAATTGTGACTTGTGAAGTTCTACCATCTGCTAAAACTTTTGTAGGTAACCCTGAACTTAACTCGCTAATTTTTTCTTTAACGTTATTGATAACTTCCATTGGGTTTGCTCCATAACGAGCCACCACAACAGCACCAACAACTTCAGCACCTTCTTTATCCAATAAACCACGTCGAGTTGCAGGACCTAATGAAACTTTACCAATATCCTTTATCCTTATTGAAGTATAATCTTCTGAAGTGACTACTGCATTTTCGATGTCTGAAATGGATTTTACATACCCCAAACCACGAACTAAATATTCGGCTTGATTAATTTCCAATGTCTGTGCGCCAATGTCTTTATTGCTTTCCTTAACTGCTTTTACAACGTGATGTAATCCAATATTATACTGACGCATTAGTTCTGGATTTACATCCACTTGATACTCCTGAACATATCCACCAATTGATGCAACTTCAGAAACACCGCTTGCAGAGGACAAGGCATATTTAACATAGTAATCTTGAATACTACGTAATTCGTGTAAATCCCAACCACCTGTTACATTACCGTTTTCATCACGACCTTCAAGTGTGTACCAAAATATTTGTCCTAATCCTGTGGCATCTGGACCTAAAGCAGGATTCACACCATCAGGTAATAAACCACTTGGTAAGGAATTAAGTTTTTCGAGAATACGACTTCTACTCCAGTAAAACTCTATATCCTCTTCAAAAATGATATAGATACTTGAAAATCCAAACATAGAGGAACTACGAATGGTTTTTACTCCTGGAATACCCAATAATGAAGTGGTTAATGGATAGGTTATTTGGTCTTCTATATCTTGTGGGGAACGACCATCCCACTTGGTAAATACGATTTGTTGATTTTCACCAATATCGGGGATAGCATCTACTGCTACAGGATCGCTTGGTAAAAATCCTGTATCCCAATTAAAAGGTGCGTTAACAGTTCCCCATCCAATAAAAAGGACAAGTAGTAAAACTGCAACGAGTTTGTTTTCTATTAAAAATTTGATGCTTTTATTTAGCATATGATTGATTTTAAACAATTAGACAATAGTGTTGTAAAAACACCGAATACAGTAAATTATCCTTACGACATTGCAGTCATAGGATAAAAGAGTCTATTGTTTAAAAATCAAATTAAGTATGTCTCGTCAATCTTGTAGAGTTGCCTTATGACGAGTGGTGGTTTGTATTCTTCGTAGGTAGATACATTACTGTCTAAACCTTCAAAAAGGTTAATGTAAGTATAAACAAATGAAGCGATGAATACTTGTTGCTCAAACGTGATTTTGTCAACTTGCAATTGCAGTTCGTCTTGACCTTCAATTGCTAATTGTTTATCATCACAACAATTTTTCTTGGTAATAGAACATCCTTCGGTTGAAGGCTTTTCCATTTCCATTCCGCACCCTTTGGCTTTATGAAAAATAGCAGTTTCTACTAACGTATCTCCGCAATAATGCATATTCACAGTAAATGACATTGTAGAGAATAACACTACAAAAGCCATTACTAAAGACATTATTTTATGGAAAAACTGCTTCATATCTATTTGCAAAGGTATAAAATTTTAACAACTTGTTATTTTGTTTTGTAAAAACTATAATTAATCTTCAGTATTTGATAGGGAGTGTTTTGAAAATATGTATCATAATTTAGTTACCAATTCAAAATATTAGATGGTAATTGTTAAGTTTTGTTATATTAAAGATTTTCTGCAAATGCTGCTAAATTGACCTACTTATGCAGATAATACTAGGAGCATATCTGTAACTTTATAAGTACCTTTATCGGGTTAAAAATACTTCTATAGAAAAAATGGAGAGCACTTTCTGTTGCTTGATATTTATATTTTTTCAGCTCTTTTCTAAGTTTCTAAGCTTTTTTACTACAAGAACTACCACAATATTTTGTAACAATTGTTCGAGCTGTAAATGTCTTATTGCGTTGCTGGCAATTTTTTAAAAGAAATATGTTACTACTCATTTTTTTGTCACATTAAGTAGCCTTATGGGTCAATAGGTAGCATTATGGTGCATGATTTTCACTGTGTATTTTCATTTATGAGTTTGGGCAACAAATAATGAAATAAGGCAACAATTATACAACAAATTTAGTTAAAAAAGAACAGATTTACTACAGATAAAGGAAGATTGTGTTTGTTAAGGTGAAGAAAAACAACTAGTTGTGTGAAAAAGAGGAGGTGTAATTACTTTCCAATACAAAAGTTAGAGAAAATATGCCCTAAGATATCTTTATCTACATCATAATCTCCAGTAATTGCACCTAAATGACGCAAACATTCACGAATATCAATAGAAAATAAATCCGTAGAAATTTCTAAATCAATACCTTGTTGTACAGAAGTAATCGCTATTAAAGCATTATTCAAAGCTTCGAAATGGCGAGAGTTGGTAACAATCGTTTCGTTATTGCTTAAAGCACCAATATTAACTAATGATGTTAATTCGTTTTTAAGTTCGTCTATACCCGTTTTATTTTTTGCAGAAAGAGGAATTAAATTTTCAATTTCTAATTCTAACGCAGCTTTTTCATCATCAGAAATCAAATCGATTTTATTGGCAATAACTAACAAACGCTTATTTGGAAAACGCTCTTTTATGGAAAGGATCTCTTTTTGTCTTTGTGCTTTTTTTTCTGTTCTAGCGTCAATAATAAAAATAATCAGCTGCGCATTTTCTGCCTTTTCATAGGCTTTTTTAATACCAATGTTTTCTACAACGTCTTTGGTTTCTCTAATACCAGCAGTATCTATAAATCGAAAAGCAACACCTTCTATAATTAGTTCGTCTTCTATGGCATCTCTTGTAGTACCAGCAATATCAGAAACAATGGCTTTTTCTTCGTTTAAAAGTGCATTTAATAAAGTAGATTTCCCAACATTAGGTTCGCCAATTATGGCTACAGGAATTCCGTTTTTCATGGCATTACCAAAAGAAAAACTATCAATTAAACGTTTTAAAACAAAGGTAATTTTTGCTACCAATTCTTTAAAACGAGTTCTATCAGCAAACTCTACATCTTCTCCAGAAAAATCGAGTTCTAATTCTATTAATGCAGCAAAATCTAATAACTGACCTCTTAATTCTTTAAGTTCGTTTGTAATTCCACCACGCATTTGCTGAATTGCCATTTGATGACTTGCTGCTGAATTCGAAGCAATAACATCTGCTACAGCTTCTGCCTGACTTAAATCCATTTTGCCATTTAAAAAAGCACGCATGGTAAACTCTCCATTATCAGCCATTCTACAACCATTTTTTAGAAACAATTGTATAATTTCTTGCTGAATAAAACTTGATCCATGGCAAGAAATTTCTACCACATTTTCGCCAGTATACGAATTAGGATTTTTAAAAACAGATACCAAAACTTGATCTAAAACAATACTCTTATCAACAATATGACCTAAATGAATGGTGTGCGATTTCTGATTTGTTAATGATTTTCCTTTTTTTATCGATTTAAAAAAAGCATCAGCAATTGTAATTGCATTTTCGCCAGAAAGCCTAATAACAGCAATTGCTCCAACACCAGAAGGAGTTGCTAAAGCTATAATTGTATCGTTTTTAATCATGTTGCAAAAATACATAAAGATTTTATCAGAATATAAAAAAAGCCCAACACATAATTGTGCTGAGCCTATAAAGAACTCATGGGGGAATTCTTTATTTCTTAATTAATTTGAAGCATTTTGTTGGTTTACAATTTCTTTGACATTTAATTTATTATTATCTACAAACTCTAAAGTTCTCATTGGGAACGGAATTGTAATGCCTTCTTTATCAAAAGCTTGTTTAATTTTTATAATGGCATTACTCTTGGCTTTTAGTTTTTCTAATGCATTTTTAGAATTTACCCAAAACCTACATAAAAAGTTTATAGAACTGTCACCAAATTCGGTGTAAAAAAACTCTACTTCTTTTTCTAATTTTTGTTGATTGAAATTATCTGCAATAGTTTGTTTAGTCAATTGTTCTACTTTTTCTAAATCAGATCCGTAGGCAACACCACATTCTATAGCAATTCTCATTTTTGAGGTTAACGAATAATTTTTAAAAGGGCTCTCTAAAATCATTTTATTAGGGATAACCACTTTGTTATTATCCGCTTCTTTAATTACAAAATAGTTTAAATTAATGTCTATAACTTCGCCTGCAAAATCATTAGTTTCTACCCAATTTCCAATATTTAAATTTTTTCTAAAGGATAAAACAATACCAGAAATGGTATTAGAAAGCGTGCCTTGTAAAGCCAAACCTACTACAATACCAGAAACTCCGGCTGCAGAAACAATAGTTTTTAAAGTATCATCGAACTTTAAAATGGTCATCGCAAAATACAATCCTAAGAGAAAAATAACTGCGGATGCAATTCTTGATACTAAATTTTTTACAGACTCTTGTTTTATTTTACCTCCTATTGCCTTATTGACAAGCGTACTAATCCAACGCGAACTAAAGTATGCAATAACAAGTACTAATAATGCAATTGCTATGTTAGGAATGTTTTCTATAAAAATTTCTTTCCATAGTAATAGTTTGTCCAATACTTTATTCATGTTTTATACGACGTTTTTTTTAGAAGTTGATAAGATGAGGCTATCTGAAAAGTGAATTGAGTTATCATTATAAAACATATACTATTAATTTACAGTATATAAGGTTTTCGTATTATAATGGAAATGACAATTTTACTTCTTTTAAGACAGCCCCATTTTAGTAAAATATTATTCTAGAATTTTGTAACTTAATTTATTATTTTACAAAACTTGAATTTAATTCTTCTTTGGTGTCTTTTGCCCAAGCATTTAACATCCAAGTAGATTTTTCTAACTCTCTAATGTATGCGCCCATCAAATCGATAGTACCTTCGTCTTTTGCTTTTTCTGCTTTATCTACAATTTTACTCAATTGCTCTAAGATAATTTTATGGTCACTAATAATTTCTGTCACCATTTCGTCATCAGATAACAAGGGGGTTGATTCTTTTATTTTTGATACTTCAATATAATCAGATAATTTGCTAATTGGGTGGTATTTTAACGTTACAATTCGTTCAGCAACTTCATCAATTTTACCTCTAGTATCATTGTACATTTCTTCAAACTTATTGTGCAAATCAAAGAAATTTTTCCCTAAAATGTTCCAATGAAAGTTTCTTAATTTTTGATAATATACATGATAGTCTGCCAATAACACGTTTAATTCTGTTACAACTGGTAATATTTTTTGATTGTTTATGTTTAAATAATCCATAATTTTAATGATGGTTTTAAATGTTAATATTAATTACATTACAAAGATAATTTAGAAACGTAGTTTGGGTTTGCTCATATAGTGTACATATTAACTCAAATGCCGAGCAGAAGTGATATATTGTTATTTTTAGAAATATTCAACCAATATAATGTAACAAAATAGCTAATTTTGTTACTTATAAGTACAACAACCATAAACTCAAACAATGAAAGAAGATAAACAATTACTCGTTTTAACACATTTAAGCCAACTGTTAGATTTTGTTACTGGTATTGGTGGCTTTATAGTACCTCTAGTTTTATGGTTAACAAAAAAAGACGACGTAAAAGATATGGATTTGCATGGTAAGGCAATTATTAATTTTAGAATATCTATGTTTATCTATATTTTAATTTGTATTCCGCTAATTTTGTTGCTTGGATTAGGAATTTTAGGGATAATAGCAATTGGTTTCTTTTACTTAATTTTTCCTATTGTAAATGCTATAAAAGCAAGTAATAACGAGCCGCCTTCTTATCCGTTAACAATTCAGTTTATTAAGTAATTGAGCAAAAGCAAAAAAACTCATAACTGAATGAAAACCAAAATAATTGACATCAATGAATCTACAATACAAAAATATGTAGAATCGTTGCGTCCAGAAAACCATGAAATTCGAAAACAAGTAGATATTGGATATTCTTATGATGGAAAAATTGTAATATTATTTGAGATTAGACCTGAATGGAATGATCCAGAAAAAAAGCAACAAATTGAGTTTGCAAAAATTAAACATTTTAAAGCTAGAAAAGAATGGAATTTATATTGGATGCGAGCAAGTGGAAAATGGGAGCTTTACAAACCATTTCCAGAATCTACTCATTTAGAGAAAATTATTGCAGTTATAAAGGAAGACAAACACGGTTGTTTTTATGGGTAATTTAAAGCAGAATATCATTAGAGAAATTGCTCAAGAATTGGATTGTGGGAATGATTGTTATTATCATTTAAAAACAAATGAAATTATAGCAATTCCCAATTTTTTAGAAGTACCAGACGATGAAGAAGTCAAAGAAATGCTGCGCAAAGATTTTGAAAAGATAAATCGAAATAACTCAGGATTTATAAAAATTGAAATACCCAAAAGTTTCCAATCTTTTAAAATATTGGAACGATTTGCAGAGCAATTAAACGATCAAAACTTTAAGTTAAAATTACAAGTTGTTTTAGGAAATATAAAACCATTTCAGAATTTTAAGAATACAATTGACCAATCTGAGTTTCGGCAATCTTGGTTTGATTTTAAACAAAAAGAACTAGAAAAAATGGTAGAAAATCAATTAAAATGAGAAAAGCCAGTGCCTAATACATACAAGTAGTACTAGATTTACGGAACCAATAGCTCATTTATAGGTGTATCATTAAATCATCTAAAAAAACACGGTAATTATTCAATTCAAACGGAACATCTGCATTTTTTTCCATATCATAAAAATGATGAGTTGCTAATAAGTCCATTTCTATAAAAGCGTTCATTTTGTGAAAGCCAAACATGGCACCTTCATCTACATTTTTTTGATTAAAAAATTCATTTTCTAAAGTAAATGCGGTTTTAGGTGCATTCCAACTTGTAGTAAGTATGTATTTTTTTCCGTGCATTAAACCACCAGTGCCATAATTGATGTTTGGATTTTTGCTACTTCTGCCATCACTTGCATAAATTCCATTTTGATGACCTTCCGTAAAAACTTCATCTATATATTTTTTGAATCCAAACGGTATTTGAAACCACCAAATTGGAGTATGATAAATTACCAAATCTGCCCATTTAAATTTTTCAACTTCTTCTTTTACATCATAATTTTCGCCTACTTGAGTAAATTTCACCTTAAATCCCTCAAGCATATCAAAATATGAAATAGTTTTATTGAAAAGTGTTTCATTAAACCTTCCACCTGAATGTGCAAATGGGTGACTTCCATTAATTATAAAAATGTTTTTCATTTGTTTTTTATTTTACTTGGAACAAAATTAAAGCTATATTTACTATAATAAAAATAATACAAATTATACCTTTGTATTAATAATATAATAGTTATGGTAAATTTAGAATGGTATAGAACATTTAAAGAAATATATGAAAACGAAACATTAACAAAAGCTTCTGTTGCTCTATATGCTTCTCAACCT